>CADCTB010000043.1 GCA_902805665.1 uncultured Acidimicrobiales bacterium | reverse complement strand
GCAAGAACGCTCTGGCGATGCATTCCGACGTCAGCCGGGCGGCGGCATGGTTCAGCCGCGACATGGCCACGAGGAACTACTTCCCGTACAACCACGTCGACTCCAACGGGCGGAGTATCGACCAGCGCCTGAACTGGTGCGCCGTCAGCTTCTCCAACTGGGCCGAGAACATCTATGCCGGTTCCCCCGCTGCCCAGGCGGTCTTCGATGCGTGGCGAGCCTCGAGCACGCACAACACGAACATGCTGCGCGATGGCGTCACGTCGGCCGGCATCGCCCGGGCCTACGACGCCGGTTCCACGTACGGCTGGTACTGGACACTCGACCTGACCGACTCGGCCGCCGGATCGACCAGCACGACCCGACCGGTGACCACCACGACGCCGACGCCGACGCCGACGGCGCCGCCGCCGAGCACCGGCCCGGCCCCCGGCACACCCGAGTGGTACGCCCAGTTGTACCCGCAGTACTTCGGCACCACGACGACGACCACGCCGCTGCCGACCACCACGCCGCCGGCGCCGCCGGTGATCACCACCACGACCACCCGGCCTTCTGCCACCACCACGACGACTGTCCCGGCGACGGGCCCCGCTCCCGGCACTGCAGAGTGGTACTGGCAGTGGTACTCGCAGTACTACGCCAGGTAGCCGCAGCTCCTCGGTTCCCCTGACGGCAGAGTCACCGGCTCCGTGAACGACTCCAGCAGCAGATCCCCCGGTCCGGTCTTTCGTGATCCGGCCGACGCCGCCTTGCTGCGCCAGGTTTTGAGGGACGCTGACTTCACCGCCACCGGCGTCGCCGGCCGCCTTCCCGCCGTGCGTACCGGCCTGCGCGCCCAGGACCGCCCGCTCTACGAACGTCAGGTCGCGGGGACAGATCCGCTGTCGACTCTCATCAGGCTCTTCCTGCTGGGGCTTCGCGTTCCGTTCGAGGCCGCGGAAGCGGCGCTGGCGCCGCTCGGGGTGCACCGGCTGCAGGAGGCGATGATCCTCACCGTTGCCGATGGCTCGGTGATGTCGCTGACGCAGTTGCTCGTGGTGGCTGACCTCCTGATCTTCGGGGACCGGGACGACGCGATGCTGGCGACTCCCGACTGGGTCGCCGTCTCCAGCCCCACCGCGACGCTCGTGGAGCTCCTGACGATTCGCCGTCCGGTCCGCTCCTCGCTGGACCTCGGCTGCGGATCGGGCATGCACGCTCTCCTGGCCACCCGGCACAGCGAGCGCGTCACCGCGGTCGACATCAACGAGCGAGCTCTGGCGTTCACCCGGTTCAACGCGCAGCTCAACGGAGCTCCTGACGTCGAATGCCGTCAGGGGAGCTGGTTCGACCCCGTCTCGGACCAGGCGTTCGACATGATCGTCTCGAACCCGCCGTTCGTCGTGTCACCGGAATCAGAGTTTCTGTTTCGAGACAGTCCGCTCCCGGCTGACGAGCTCTCGAAGACAGTGGTCACCGAGGCGGCTCGACACCTCGTCGACGGCGGCTTCGCCCACATCCTGTGCAACTGGGCCCTGGGGGAGGGAGACGAGTGGCCCGACCCACCGCGGCGGTGGCTGACCGACGCGGGGTGCGACGCGTTCATCCTGCACTTCGGCACGGAGGAGCCGATGGCGTACGCGGCGATGTGGAACGCGCCGTTGAAGACCGAGAACCCGTCGGCGTTCGTGTCCGCCGTCGACCGCTGGCTCGACTACTACCGAAGCCGAGGCATCCACGCCCTCTGTTCGGGCGCCGTCATCCTGCGCAGGCGGCCGACGGGTGAACGCCCCTGGTTGCGAGCGCTGAGCCTGCGACAGGCTCCGGAGGATCCGGCCGGGGAGGATCTCCTCCGACTCTTCCGGAATGAGGACTGGCTGGAGACGGGAGGAGGCGATCAGCGGCTGCTCGAGTCGGCGTTCCGTCTTCTCGACCGCCACGAGGTTCGCCAGACCCTGGGCTACCGAGGCGGGGTGTACGACAGTCACCGGTGCGCCGTGGCGCAGACCTCCGGCCTTCGCCTCGAGGTGGCCGTCGACCCTGAAGCGCTCCAGGTGCTGCTTCGCCTCGACGGGTCGCACACGCTCCGAGACATCGCTCAACAGGTGGCGAGCGAGCTCGGCTTGGACGTCACGGCGCTCACGGACAAGGCCACCACGGCGGCCCGTGAACTGCTCCGGCACGGCCTCATCGTCGCCCAGGAAACGGTAGACCTGAGCGCCTCATCTGCGTAATCTGACGCCACCGAATTTCGACCCTGCGAGGTGAACGTGAAATCGCCCAGCCGTGTTGCCCTCCAACTCCTCCTTGCCGCCGGCGCCGTGGCCGCCACCGGTAGCGCGGCAGGCGCGGACCCGGCACCGCCGTGCCGGGGCTGGGTTACGGCGGCCGAGCACAGCGATGCCAGAACGGTCGAGTCGTTCGCAGCGTTCTGCCGCACGGAGGACCCAGCGTTCACGCAGGGCTTCCCGATCAAGTGGCAGGGCTGATCCGACCTCATCGTCTCCGACGAACAGCTTCCGTCGACGCCGGCTAGGCCACGTCGTCGTTCGCTCGGTTGATCGTGAGCTCGACGGCGCTGCCTCAAGCCCGCGGAGGTCCCGGTCCCCGGCTGATCACCGGAGTCTGGGGGCGGTTCGAACTGGTGCCCCTTCTCCGCTCCGCCAGCAGCCCTGGGGTGGCAGCGGGCCGCTGGTACAGTCCTTCTGTGAATCCTCTTGGTTGGCTGGACAGGTTGGGCGCAGAACGGACCGAGAAGGGCCAGGTGCTGTACGTCCTGTACGTCATCATCGCCATCCTCGTGATCCTCGTCCTGCTGAGAATCCTCGGCATCGCCTAGGCGCCCCGAGACGGCGCCGGCCGTAGGCTTCCACGGGCCACGTGCGCAGGGCTGGTCGGCCAGTGCCGCGCCGGCGCCGCTACCGCTCCCGCTCCACATCGTCAAACGGCCGCGCAATGCGAGACACGGGCGGTCCTGCTGGGTACTCGGCACCTCACGCTCGATCCGAGCAAGCTGCCAACCATGTGGACGACCTGACACAGCCGATGCGCCGAGGGCCGTCCGGAATATCTCGCGACGCAGCAGCAGCGCCCCCGGCAGGACTCGAACCTGCGACCCGCTGCTTAGAAGAGTGACACTCAATCGAGCGGCACAAGGACAAAAGCGCAGGTCAGGAGGGGTGTAAGGCCACCACAGAGGGCCCGTGTGACCCCTCAACCACGCGGGAACCACGCGGATCGCGCTCGCCGGCCCTGTCCCGGCTCTGGCGGTAGGAGCGGTCGAGGGAGTCGGTGAGCGCTTCTTCTAGGGCCGGGAACAGATGCCCGTAGGTGTCGTAGGTCACGGTGATAGACGAGTGCCCGAGGCGCTTCATCACCGCCAGTGGGTGCGCCGGCGGCTCCGCGTTGATCAGCAGGGCGGCGCAGGTGTGGCGGAGATCGTGGAATCTCATCCGCTCTGGCAGCCCGGCAGCGACCACTGCGGGCCGGAAATGACGGGCGTAGAAGTTGTGGTGGCGCAGCGGGCCGCCGTCGGGGGCGGTGAAGACGAACGCCTCGGGGTCGGCCGGCCGGGTGGCCAGGTAGGCGCCGAGCTCGTCGCACATCGCCCGGGGGATGGGGACGCTGCGCCGCTCGTAGGTCTTGGTCGGCCCGTAGACCAGCCCGTGTCCGGTGACCTCGGATACGGCCTCGACGACGTCGACGCGACCCCGCAACAGATTCAGGCGGCCGATCCGGAGGGCGCCGACCTCGCCGGCCCGCAGGCCGGTCAGGGTGACGAACCGGACGAGTAGCCCGTACTCGGGCCGGCGCATGGCGCTGGCGAGGGCATGTACCTCGTCGAGGGTCAGGAAGACCATCTCCTCGCGCTGCGAGCGGGCGAGGCGCACTCCGTCGCAGGGGTTGTGCTTGATGGCGTTGCCCTCGATGGCGGTGCCAAGGACCAGGCGAAGCACCTTCCTGGCGGCTCGTTGCGTGCCGACCGCAGAGCCGGCGTCGGACATCTTGGCCAGGAATGCGCGGACGGCAGGCGTGTCGACGGCCGAGATCTGCCAGCCGCCGAAGTGCGGGACGACGTGGACGCGCAGCATCGACTCATAGCCCTGCCGTGTCTTGGGCTTCAGGCCGGCGGTCGTGGCGAACCACTGCTCGGCCCAGTACGCGAAGCGAGTCCGACCGAGCGTCGGGTTGAGGTAGTCGCCCCTGACGACGTCGGCGTCGACCGTCTTGGCAAAGATGCGTGCGTCGGCTGCCGTCGGGAACCACCGCTCGCGGGGGCGATTGTTCGGATCCCGGTATCGCACGACCCATGAGGCCCCACCTCGGGCTAGCTGTCGCTTCTGAACGCTTGCCATTGCGCCTCCTTGCCATCGTCAACGATCCGCAACCGTCGGGTGGTGTCGAGCGCTGGGGGAATCGCGTCGCGGAGCGTATCGAGCGGCAGAGACAGGCGACCCTGCCCAAGCCGCACTCGACTGCTCACAGGTCGATCCCCAGGTCCAAGCCGCGGTCCATGCCTGGGAGACCCCGCTCCATGGCCCACTGCTGTGCGCTCGACTGGCGCGGCTCGGGTCGGATGCCATCGAGCCCCTGGCGCTCGACGGCAAGGTCCCAGGCAGCGATGGCGATCTGCTCGTCGAGGCGGTCGAGCCGGCGCAGGCCCTCGGGGTGCTCGTATTGGAACCGCATGTAGGCGTTGCGCCGGCCCTGGAGGTCGGCCAGGCCCCTCTTCGCCTCGGGCAGCTCGACCTTCAGGCGGGCCCGCTCCGGCCCGGCCAGCGCCTCGAAGCGCTCCCGCAGCGGCCCTTCCTGCTCCGCGGCCGTGGCCGCCCGCTGGCGCAGGCGGTGGCGCTCCCGCAGCCCGACGTGCTCGGCCTGGGCCAGGCAAGCCCGCCTCTCCTGAACGGCGCCGCTCCACGCGATGGCCGCGTCGCCCGCCGGCGTGCCCCGCCACGCGCCCCATCCCTCGGCCTTGTCCAGGTGCGCGAGCTTGCGTTCGAGGTGGTCGACGGTGTTTCGGGCCCGGTAGTACGCAACGCTTGGGTCCGCGGGGACCACGGCGGCCACCGCGGCGCGTTCGGCCACTAACCGGGCGTGACGGAGGCTGGCCGATACTGCGGGGGCCTTCGGGACCGGCTCGGCCCCGATGCCCGGCGCCGGCGTCCCCTGGTCGATGGCCCAGCCGATACGCCGGGACTGGCTCCAGACCCGGCTCAGGTCCTCGGCCGCTTGCTCAGGCGAATCGGCCACCACGTAGACGGTCGAACGTTCGCGCGCCCGGCTCATCTTCACGTAGGCCAGCTCCCGGCCACCGCCGTCCTCCAGGACGTGCGTTCGTCCCACGGTCGCCCCTTGGGAGCGATGGACGGTGATGGCGTAGCTGTGGGCCAGGTGGGCGGCGTCGAGCTCCTCGGGGCCGAAGCGCTGGAGGCGCCCGTCGTCCATGGTGGCGGCCAGTTCGCGTCGTTCCACGTCGACGGCCAGGACCGTGCCGCACTCCGAGGTGACGATCTCCCCGCCGGCACCGGGCGCCAGGGTGACGATGCGGTCCCCGGCCCGGTAGCCCGTGTCGCCGACGAGAAGCTCCTTGCCGGACAGCCGTCCGAGCTTGTCCCACGCCTCACGTCCCCGGCGGTTCAACTCGGCCACGTTCGCCCGCCGCCATGCGTACATGGCCGCCTGACCACCCTGGGCCACGTCGGCCGCCCAGCCGGCCACGGTGGCGTCGAGCGCCGTGTCTCGATCGGGCGACACGGCGATGCGACCGGCGCCGGCATACCAGGACACGGCCTGATCGACCTTGCCCGAGCGCAGCTGAGCGAGCGCCTCCCGCTCGGCGAGATCGACCTGGCGCACGTTCTCGCTGAGCACGTGCACTGCGTCCCCGAAGCGTCGGACCACGGCCTCGAACCCGCCGCCGGGGCCGACGGAGGACAGCTGGCGGGGATCGCCCACGGCGACCACCTTGGCTCCGGTCACCCGGGCCGCCTCCAGAAAGGCGACCAGGGCGGCGTCGTCGGTCATGGCCGCCTCATCCAGCACGGCGACATGGCGGGGCGACAGGCGCAGGGTGTTGTGGGCGATGCGCCAGTTCAGCGAGGCCAGGGTCCGGCTGTCGATGCCCGCCTCGCGACTGAGCGTGCGAGCCGCCTGGCCCGAGGTCGAGGTGCCCACCACCTCGTAGCCGGCGGCCTCGAAGGCGTCCCGGGCGGCGGCCAGGGCGGTCGTCTTGCCCGATCCGGCGATGCCCACCACGAGGTCGACGCCGCGTCCGGACGTGCAGACGGCTTCCACCGCGTCGCGCTGGCCGGCGGTGAGGGGCCGTCCGAGTCGCTCCTCAGCGCGCGCTGCAGCAGCGCGCGCGTCCGCGACCGATGTTGCCGCCGCGTTGCCCCGCTCCACCTGGGCCTCGACGCAGCGGGCGATGGCCTCCTCCCGGGCGATGGTCACGGCGGTGGCGTAGGCCCGCTCGCTGGCCCCAGCCACGCCGAGCAGCGGCACGGCCTCGGGATCGGCCAGTGTGCGGTCCACCACCCGGTCGAGCTCGGCCGGGTCCCGGCCGTAGAGCGCCGGGGCCACGGCCACGACCACGTCCCGACGGGTGAATACCTTGCGCGCGGCGAGGGCGCCGTCGGCGTCAAGCACCCCGTTGACGACGGCGCGCACCTCCTCGGCGCTCAACGTCGGTGAAGGCCGGCGGCGCTCGGCCGCCTCCCGGTCGATTGCCTGGCCGATGGACTCCACGCTCCACCCGACCTCGCCGAGCTCGGCCACCCACCGGGGCATGAGATCGCCGACGGGCTGGTGGCGCTTGGGTGCCCTGGTAGCCCGGGCGGCGACGTTACGGGCCCGATAGGACTCGTTGCCGGTGCGCTGCATCTCGGCCTCGATCTCGGCTGCCCGCTTGGAATGAATGTCCATGACCGCCTCGGGCACGCCGGCGATGGCCCAGTGGCCGAGCTTGCCCGAAGGTCCGTCATCGGGAACGATCCCGTAGCCCAGCTCGACGGCGACTCGGGCCGAGGCCGTGCGCCCGACCATGGTGGCGGCGTGGAGGTGTTCGGTCCACAGGGCGGTGACGGCGGCCTTCCAGCCGCCCTTGTCGTCGTTCATGCGCAGCAGGTTGGCCAGCAGCACGTGGTCGTGAGGCCCGGGGTCGCCGGCCCGCGATGTGGCGTGCCGGGCGGTGGCGTAGATCAGGCCCTCGGTCGGGGTGCGCACCGCGGCCTCGCCACGTCGTCCGCCCAGCCGGGCGGTCAGGTCGTCGAGGTAGGCCAGGGTGGCGTCGCGCTCGGCGTCCATGATTCGGTGCATGTCCTCGGCCCGGCCGATGACCCCCAGCTCGGCGACGGACTTGTGGGCCGAGATCACCAGCTCCAGCCCCGGCCGCTTGGTGTTCACCAGCCGCTCACCGGTGGTGGGGTCACAGGCGCCGCCGGGGCCGTAGAGGGCGGCGTACTGCTCGTCGGTCACCGCGCCCTGCAGGCCCAGCAGGCGGGCGCCGGCGCCGCCCCACAGCAGCGGCGTCTCGCCCCGAGAGGCGTAGTAGGCGAGGGCCTGGCCCGGGTGGTCGTCGCCTCGGGCCAGGACCGTGGCCCGGTGGTAGTCCACCGAATCGGCTCCCATGATCTGCATCCAGGCCACGGCGGCACCGCCTCTTTCCCAAGGGGGACCCTTGAAATCGTGTCCGAGTGATGTTGCAGTATGGGAGCGATGTTGCGGGTTGTAAAGGGTCTAATCGCTGGTCGGTATATCGCGGTATTCGGCGGTTAGAATGGGGTGCTATTGGGGTGGCATGGTGAATGCGGGTTCATGGCGGTCAGGGGCGGTTACGAATGGGCACTAGCGATGCGATGGATGGCTTGGCTGCGGCCGAGGTCGTTCGGA
>CADCTB010000042.1 GCA_902805665.1 uncultured Acidimicrobiales bacterium | reverse complement strand
CCTCACCGGCCCGATCGCCGAGCCCGTGTTCCGCCCGCAGGCCACGGTGCCGCCGGCGCAGACCCGACCCAGCCGGTCGACGTCCGGGTCCCCCCGAGGCCGTGGCGGTCGTGCGGCGCAGCCCAGTGGTGGTGGACGGCGTTCGGCCGGTCCGGCCGCCGGTCGGCGGCGGTCCTGGTAACCGGCCGGCGCTAGTCGCCCGGGGCGAGAACCCCTCGGGCGACGGCCAGGGACGAGACCACCATGGCGTGCGCCTCGACTCTGCTCAACGCCTCGCCGCCGTGGGCCGCGGCCGTGCCGACGTCTCCGACGGTGCGGGCGTGACCGGCGAGGTTCCGTGGGAGATGGCCCGCCTGAAGCAGCCACACCAGCTTCTGGTGCAAGGTCTTCATCTCCAGCGGGACCCGCCGCATGACCACCACCTGCTCCACCGCGCGTCGCCCGAGCAGCGCCGCGGCCCGGTGGGCCCCGAAGGCGAGGCAGGCCCCGGCTTCCAGCAGATCGGCGGCGATCGCGGCCGGCAACCCCGCCGTCTCCTCCCTGGTGATCGGTGGCTGCTCCGGTGGTGAGTCGGTCATCGCCGCCAGCATGTCGCACCCGACCCCGCTCAGTGACTTGTCGGCGCCATCCTCGCCTCGAGCCGTGATGGCACCGCCCGGTCGGCCACCCAACCGGTCACCCATGAATACACGGCCTTGTGGAGGACGTCGACCACCTGCTCGTGGCGCGGCCACGTCTGCGGCGGCGCGCCGATGCCGGTGGCGTTCTCGAGGGTCTGATCGGTGGCCAGTCGCACGACGGTATGGGAAAGCGAGGCTCGGGGTCCCCGCAAACCGGTGGCGGACCACATGCCCCGAAGCGCTCCGAGGGTGGCGCCGGTCCCCCAGTGCATGACGTGGTTCCAGACCGTGGGCTGCGCTTCGTTGTCAGGGCGCCGGCCCAGGAGGGTCAGCAGTGTCCGGCCCGGCACGTAGGAGTTGGGCCGGCCGGTGATGCGCTGCTCCACCTTCTCACCGAGAGTCATCACCGCCACTCCTGCCAACCCCGCTCCGACCCCGCGCACCGCGGCCTGGCCCAACCCTCGCCCCCGCCCAGCCGCCCTGGTCAAGGCCGGCCTTCGTTTCGGCCCGATCGGGTGCTCGGGTCATCGCCCCGTTGTAGGGGCGGCAGCCGCTCGATCGTTCCGGCCGCGGCCGCCAGCCCACTGCTGGCCACCAGACTCGACCGGGCCACGGGCTGCGGTGCGGAGCGGGCGGCCCGGTCGAGCACGTCGCGTGAGCGGTCCACCAGCGTGAGGGGCAGGGCGGCCAGCACGTTGCCGGGCGGCCGGCGGGAGACGACGGGTGGGGCCAGGCCGCCGCCGCGCCGAGTCGTGCGCTCCCCGTCGCGGCGGCCATGCTCCGCCCGGCCGCGATTGGAGAGGAAGACGACCGGATCGGAGCCGGCTTCGCTCACGCCCAAAGGGGCGAGGGGTACCGGCCGGCGTCGACGAGAGCGGCGATGTCGGCGCTGACGCCGGCCACGTCGTCCGCGTACGTGACGCCGAGGAACCGCTCCGTCGTCGGGACGACGCGCACGTTCTCACCCCTGTCCGCCAGGCTGGCCACCGCGTCGCCGATCAGGTACTCGGCACTCGGGTCATTCCCGTGCGCGGCGAGGAACTGGTCGAAGCCCTCGGCCAGGGTGGCGCAGAAGGAGGTCCGGAAGCCCCAGAGGTTGGCGGAGATGAGCTCGTCGCCGGTGAGGGTGACGCCTTCACGGGACCGAACCTCGCCGTCGACCACCTCGACGTCGTGCAACTCGGTGATCGACGTCAGGAGCCCCGCCTCCACGCCACAGAGGCCGCGTGACACGCCGCCATTCGGCGAGAGGGAGTCGAGCAGGCGAAAGCCGACCAGCACGTGGTCGGGAGTGTCGACGACCAGCTCCTGTCCGAGCAGCTCGAACGACCGGTGTCCGTAGAAGTCGTCGGCGTTGACGACGCCGAACGGTCCGTCGAGCTCCCGGCAGGCCGAGAGCACGGCGTGCCCGGTCCCCCACGGCTTCGTGCGGCCCGCCGCTTCCTGCAGCGCATAGCGGACCTTCACTCGGCGTCCACACCCTTCGCGGACGTGCGCCTCCACCGCATCGACGCTCGCCTCGGACACCACGAACACCACGTCGTCGAATCCGGAGCGCATTGCGTCGTAGACCGCGTAGTCGAGCAGTGCCTCGCCCGAGGGCCCGATCTCCGCGACCTGCTTCATCCCACCGAAGCGCGATCCGCGGCCGGCCGCCATCACCACAAGTGTCATTGCCATGCTCCGCCCCTACCCACGCCCAATCCGAACCACCAACGGAGGCGGACCTATGCCAGGCCGGTGAGGGCGACTCCCGTGGCCGTCAGTCCGGCACCACTCGTAAACACGCCGAGCGGGCCCTGCGTCGGAAAGGCGGCTGGGAGGGAGCCGATCAACACCCCGTCGAGGGCGACTGTCGTCGCATCGGGCCCGTGCTGTAGGAGCAACTGGTGATAGGCGACTGGCGCGAAGTCGGGTCGCAGCGGCCCGACGCGGCCGCTCTCCGCCCGCTCGCCGTCCCGCACCGTCTCCCACGTCAACGCTCCAGCCTCGGGCTCGATCGACACCGTCGTGTGGTTCCCGTCGTCGTGGTAGGCAGTGACGAGGCCCCAGCGACTGCCCCGAGGGACCGCCGACGCCGTGGCGAGGTTCACCTCGAACAGGAAGGACGGCGGCGTCGGCACGTCGACCACAGCGATGGCACACGGATCGCCTCCAGGATGCCCGAGCCGGTCCGACGTGCGGGACCACGACCCGTGAAGCAGCCAGGCGCCGGCGTCGTGTGCGTCTGAGCCCCCCGGCTCGACCAGATCCCGGAACAACGGCTCGGGCGGGCATGGCTGCGGCTCGGTGCTGGGCCCGGGGGAAACCGGACGCTTCCGGCCCCACGCGAGCGGGTCGATATGCAAGAAGCGTCCGGTGTGCTCCAGGTCCCACGCGTGGTAGACGAGGTACTCGGTCACGTTGTCCGGTGCCAGCGCCACCGAGCCGTGGCCGGGCCCGATCACCTTCCCCGGGAGGGTACGGAGAACGTCGGCCGTGTCGTCAGCCTGCACCGGCTCGTACGGGCCCAACGGGTGGTCGGCCACCGCCGAGCTGATCCCGTAGTTCTCCGCCTTCCAGGCGCCGCCGCTGTAGAAGCACCAGTACCGCCCGTCGTGCTTGCGGACGAACGGGCCTTCGACGGTGTACCAGTCCCAGACCTTGCCGTACCACTGGCGCTGGCGCTCGTAGATGTGCCAGTCCGCGTGAGGGCGCATCACGGTCGCCTGCTCACCGGCCAGCGAGGTCATGTCGACGAGCCGGTCGACCACGATGCCGGTGCCAACCGGTTCGCCCTCGAGGAAGTCCCGGCTGTAGAAGAGGTACCACTGGCCGTCGTCGTCACAGAAAGGATGGGCGTCGATGGTGAACGGGTCGTCGGGGTCGAGCAGACCGAGATCCTCGTCGAACGGGCCGGTGGGCGACGTCCCTGCCGCCACCCGCAGCCGGTGGTCCTCCCCCTCCTGGCCACCGGTCGAGTAGTAGAGGAAGAAGCGGCCGTTGTCGTAGGCCACCTCCGGCGCCCAATGCGCGAGCCCCGGCTCGGGCGGTCCCAGGATCTCACCGGCGTCCTGCCAGGTGACCAGGTCCGACGACCGCAGCACGGGAAGGCCGCCGCCGGCAGGGGTCCCGTAGGCGTAGTACCGACCGTTGTGCTTCAGCACGAAGGGGTCGGCGAAGGGGCGGTCGTGGATCGGGTTGGAGAAGGTGCGCCCGGAAGGGTCGGCGTCGGTCATGAGCCCCGATCCTGCCCACAGTCCTCCCACCGCCAACCGTGAAATACCCGCGCGTCCTCGACGGCCCACAGTCCAAGATTGGCCATGACGGCTGGAGACCATCTCGACGCCCTCCGCTCCTACTACGAGCGGGCTGAGGAGCGTGAGCGGCTCAGCCGGGCGTGTGGCGCCCTCGAGTTCGAGCGGACCAAGGAGCTGATCATGCGGTACTTGCCGCCTGCCCCGGCCGTCGTCGCCGACGTCGGGGGTGGTCCTGGCCGTTACGCGCTGTGGCTCTCCGCCCTCGGGTACGAGGTGCACCACCGGGACGTTGTCCCGTTGCACGTCAGCCAGCTCGAGGAGGAGCGCGGCGATCTGCCGATCGAGACCGCCGTCGGCGACGCCCGAAGCCTCGACCTCGGCGACGGCTCCGCAGACGCCGTTCTCCTTCTGGGGCCGCTCTACCACCTCGAGAGCAGGGCCGACCGGGTCGTCGCCCTGGACGAAGCCCGGCGCGTCGTGCGCCCCGGGGGCCACGTCTTCGCCGCCGCCATCTCCCGATGGGCCGCCCGCCACGATGCGATTCTCCTCAAACGCGTCTACCGCTCCGTGCCCGAGACCCTGGCGCTCGTCGCGGGGGTGGAGCGCACCGGCATGCTACCCCCGGTGAGCCCGGGCTCCTTCTTCGGCTACACCCATCGCCCGGGGCAGCTCCGAAGCGAGGCAAGAGCGGCGCAGCTCGATGTCGTGTCGCTTGTCTCCGTCGAGGGAGCCGCCTCGCTCCTCACCGACCTCGACGAGCGCCGCCAATCGGCCGAGGACTGGGAGGTGGTGCTGGACACCGCCCGGGCGACCGAGTCGGTGCCCGAGCTCCTCGGCATCGGTCCGCACCTCCTGGCCACCTGCCGCCGCGGCATCGAGTGAGATCCCGGCCCACGTGCCGGCGTGGGCCGCTGCGTTCCGGTGTACGGATCCGGCTCGGAACCGGCGCGTTCCGTACACGGGAACGGCGGTTGCCTACTTCGCCTCAGGCTCCCACGGCGTCGACAGCTGGAAGTAGTTCCCGTCGGGGTCGGCGAAGGTGCACATCAGCATCCCGTCACCGCCTCCGGGCTCGTAGGGCTCGGCCACCACTTCGGCGTCGCAGCCCTTGATGCGCTCGAACTCGCTCTTCACGTCGCTCGTCGAGAAGTTGAGCATGATGCGCCCCGGCTGCTGGTTCTTGCCCGTCACCTCGCTGTGGGGGCCGATGACCATCCCGCCTTCTCCGGCCTGGAAGCCGAACCAGCCGCTCGCCTCGTCGCTCCAGTCGGGATTCGGGGCGCCCAGCACCTTGGTGTAGAAGTCGGCAAGCCGTTTGGAGTCCTCCGACCCCAGCATGATGCTGTTCAGGTTCAACGCCATCGCTCCTCCTTGTGCTGTCGGTTCGCCGGTGTCATACGTCGGAAGGTCCGCAGATGTCCTGCATAGAAGCACAAGTGCGGCTGCCCGGGCTCGGTGCTAGGGTCGAAATCGGCGCTGGGGACGACCCTCAATCGGCGGAGTTGTTCGGGAAATGCCAAGGCGGAAGGCCCCGTGAGGGTCGCTCAGGATCGACGACCCAATTTTGGGCTCGATCAGCACGGCTCGGATGTCCCTCCTTCCGACGTCGCGTCGCCGGCGGCCGGGCTGCCCGTCGCGACGCTCCTCGTCGTCGCCGCGTTGGCTGCGGCCGTGATCGGGCAGGGTGGCTACTACCGGACAGGACAGCGGGTGCTGGCCGTGCTGCTTGTCGCCGCCGCGATCCTCGCCCTTCGTAGCGGCAGTCCCTCCGCCGCCCGTCTGCGGCCCATCGTGGGGATCGGTGCAGCGTTGGCTGCTTGGTCGGTCGTCAGTTCCGCCTTGGCCGGGGACGTCGCTGCGGCTCTGTCGACGGTCCTGATCCTGGCCGGCGCCTTCATCGTTGTCCTGACGTGTGTCGCCCTTGACGACGAGCAACGCGACCAACTGGCGGTGGCCGTCGTCGGGCTCGGGGTCCTCGTCGCTCTCAGCGGGTGGGCGGGGGTGGCATGGCACAGGGCCCCATGGGCGCTCACGGACCAGGGGCTCTGGCGGGCGGCCACCACCATCACCTATGCCAACGCGGCCGCCGGCTTCCTCGCCGTCGTCGCGCTTCTTTCGCTTGCCCGCTCCACTCGTTCCCCGTCTTCGGTGCTGGCCTCCGGCGCCAACTGCGTGCTGCTCACCGGGCTCGGCGCCACGCTCAGCCGCGGCGGGGCCCTCTCGTTCGTCGTCGGGGCGCTGGTGCTGGCCCGCCTGGTCGGCGTCTCCGTACTGCTGCGCGCCGCTGCCGCTCCTGCCATAGGAGCCGTCGTGGCCCTTGCCGGCGTATGGCCGTCGATCCCGGAGTCGGCGCCCGCCCAGCCCGGCGTCGCCGGCGTTGCGCTCGTCCTTGGCTTGGTGGTGTCCGTCGGCGGCGCCCGCCTTGGCCATCGGCCGCTGCTCGCGCTCGCGGTCGCGGTCGCGGTCGCGGGCACGCTGGTCCTCGCCGCCGTCGTCGCTTCCGGGCCCGGCAAGGACGCGACCCGCAAAGTCGCGGAGGTTCGGTTCAGCGTCACCTCGTCGGATCGGGCCGAGGAGACTCGTGCTGCGCTTCAGGTGGCGGCCCGCCAGCCTCTGACCGGGGTCGGGCCCGGGAGGGCGGATCTGTCCTGGGAGCGGTCCGACGGTGCGGTGCTTGCGGCCCGCTACGCCCACAACGAGTACCTGCAGATCCTTGCCGAGCTCGGCGTCGTCGGGCTCGGGCTCCTGCTGGCTTTGTTCGCGATGGTCGCCCGGATCGTCCGGCGATGCCGCCCTTCCGACTCTCTGCGGCCGGTGTGGGGCGGTGCCGTCGCCGGGCTCGTGGCCCTGTGCGTGCACGGGCTCTTCGACTTTGGCTGGCACCTGCCGGCCATTGCGCTGACCGGAGCGCTTCTGGTCGGCATCGTCACATCCAGCGAGAGAAAGGAACAGCAATGACCAAGAGACACGTAGGGCGGCTCCTCGCTGCCATCGGCGTGGGCGCCGGACTGGCTTTTGCGGTCCCAGTCCTGCCGGCCGTGGGCCAGGTCTCCCCACCCGCGGTGTTTTCGGTGGAGGTGGGCGACGAGGCGACACTCGTGGCCAGGGGCGCCGCCGTGTTGGTGCCTGTCGAGGTCACCTGTCCCGCTGGCTCGGGGGCGAGCCTCTCGGTGCGAGTTACGCAGCGGGTGGGAAGTCGCATCGCCAGCGGCTCCGCATTCACCAGTGACTTCGTTTGCACCGGGGCCACACAAGTGGTCGAGGTCCTGGTGCCTGCGCAGGGGCAGGCGTTCAAGAAAGGCCCGGCGGTGGCGGAGGCCTACCTCTTCGCCTGCTCCCCGTTCTTCTGCGGGCAGGTGGCCGACACCGAGAACATCGAGATCGTCCGCTAGGTCGGCACATGAGGCGAGCGGCTCGAGGCATCAACGCTCGGGCCGCTCGCACTCAACGGACATGGGCGACGCGGGCCGCCGAACGCTCACACGGCGTCCGCTCCAGACGATCGCCCGGGTGTGGCGACGTTGAACTGCATCCAGGTGAGGCCCCGGACGTCGACCCAGCACGAGCCGGCGCCCCGGACCACCCGCAGGAGCACGGATTCGCAGTGTCGACAGCGAAGGACCGTGCCGGGCGCCTGGACGTAGGCCTTCAGCGCTCCCACCATCTCGACCGCCCCACACGCATCGCAACGCGTCATCGCCGTGGTGCACTCGCTGACGAACACCTCGGCCAGCACTCCTGCCGCGGCATTGCCGTCAAGAGTCAGATTGCCGTCAAGGGTCAGATCGCTGTCCATGGGTCACCTTCCTGTCGGGCCGAATCGCTCGGTCCTGATCGTGCGTGGGTCGTATCCCAGCTGGACCAACGAGCCGGCCACCTTCTCGACGAACGCGGTAGGGCCGCACACGTAGGTCAACGGGGAGGAGCTCGCGGGCCACGCCGCCTCGGCCAGCAACGCGCGATCCACCCGGCGCCCGAAGCCTTTCCAACCCGCAGGCTGCTCCCGGGTCAGGGTGTGGACGACGTCGACCCCCTCATGGGTCGCGAGGCGGTCGAGCTCCTCCCGGT
>CADCTB010000041.1 GCA_902805665.1 uncultured Acidimicrobiales bacterium | reverse complement strand
GTCGACTTCGAGGAACTCCCTGGCTCCCTCGATCTGGGCGTCGGTGAGCTGCTGGTTCCCGAACGCCGACCACAGCGCCCTGACCAGGGCGGGGACGTCGTCGGCGGTGCTCTCCCGGATCGCCCAGCCCATGGGCCAGGTTCTACTCCGGTGGCCGCTTCTCAGGCCTCGCTTTTTCTACGACCCGGTCCAGAGGACCCGGCCCAGGCGGAGCAGGCCGGCGAGGTCGTAGATGTCGGTCTCGAAGAAGGGGACGGCGAGGACGACGTCGGGGCGGGTGGAAAGCTCGGCCCGCTGCTCGGCCTCGCGCTTGGCGACCACCCCGAAGTTCAGGAAGCTCTCGCCCACCTCCCGCAGCACCCTGGTCACCGCCGCCGGCTCGCCGGCGTCGGACCCGAGCTCGGCGGCCAGGGCGGCGCCGTCGGCCCGCAGCCGCTCGGCCACACGGGTGGCGCCGGGGTCGAGCAGGTACTCCGGAAGCACCTTGTTCAGCACCAGGGCCCCCGGGTGCAGCCCCAGCTTCACCAGAGCGGCCATGAAGAACTCGGCCTCCCGCAGCGGCGTGGCCTCCAGGGCGGTGACGACCACGAACGTGGTCCGCCGGCCGTACACCAGCCGCTTGACCGCCTGTGAGCGCTCGACGAAGCCCTCGAACATGGTCTGGAACAGCAGGAAGAACTCGGCGATGTCCTGGAGGAACTGCGAGCCGAGGATGCGGTCGGCGACCTGGTAGAAGGGACGGCTGGCCAGGCTCAGCATCCGCGACCGGGCGGGAGCGGTGAGCCAGCGCAGCAGCCGGCTGGAGAAGAAGTCGGCCATGCGGTCGGGGGCCTCGAGGAAGTCGAGGGCATGACGGGTGGGCGGGGTGTCGACCACGATCAGGTCGTAGACGCCGGTGCGGTGGATCTCGTACAGCCGCTCCATGGCGATGTACTCGTTGCCCTGGGCGAAGCGTCCGGAGATGTTCTGGTAGAGCGGGTTGTCCAGGATCCGCTTCACCGTGGTCGGGTTGGGGGCGTGGCGGCGCACCAGCTCGTCCCAGGACTGCTTGGCGTCGAGCATGGCCGCCCACAGCTCGCCCCGGGGCTCCACGCCGGCGGCCTTCATCACCGCGTCGGGCACCCGCACCTCGGCGTTGCCCAGCTCCTCCATGCCCAGGGCGTCGGCCAGGCGCCGGGCCGGGTCGACGGTGAGGACCAGCACCTTGCCGCCCAGGGACACCGCAGCCATGGCGGCGGCCGCAGCCGCAGTGGTGGTCTTTCCCACTCCCCCGGCGCCGCAGAAGATGGCGATCTCCTTGGCCGCCAGCAGCTGTTCCAGCGAATGGGTGGTCACGGGCGCCACACGCGGTCAGAATCCCAGCTCGGCGCTGAGGGCCTCGGCGACCTGGCCGGTGGTGCGCAGGCCGTGCCCGCGGGTGAACAGGTACGGCACGTACAGCAGGGGAAACGACGGGTCGAGCGACGTCCGCAGGTGGTCGAGGTGGCCGGCCCGGGTCCGCCGGAGGGTCACCGCCAGGCGGGCGGCATCGAGCACCGGCCCGACCGGCCCCCGGGCCGCGTCCGCCAGGCGGTCGGAAAGGGCCGGCTCGCTCAGCCGCTCGAAGATCGCCTCGTCGTCCCCGCTGAACAGCTCGGGCAGCACCCGGTTGACGATGATGGCCGCCACGTCGATACGGGTCTCCGACCGCACCTTCTGCACCAGCTCGATCGTCTCGTTGACGGGCATCTCCTCCGGCGTGGTCACCACCACCAGCCCGGTGGTGGCCGGATCGGCGAGCAGGTCGGCGAGCCAGCCGGTCTGCTCGCGTACCTGGCCCACCCGGACGAGGTCGTTGATGGCCTGGGGGGCGGTGAGCTGGCCCACGATGTGACCGGTGGCCGGGGCGTCGACGACGACGAGGTCGTAGTGGCGCTCCCGCACCTCCCACCCGATCTTGCCGACGGTGAGGATCTCCCGGACTCCAGGGGCGGCGGTGGCCACGAAGTCGAAGGCCCGGGCCAGGGCACCGAGGGGGGCGACCGTCGGCAGCCGCAGCTGCAGGTGCAGGTACTCCCGCAGCGACGCCTCGGTGTCCATGGCCATCAGCCACAGGTTCGACGCCACCTTGTGCGGCTCGAACCGGGGGCGTGACGTCTCGTAGAAGTCGGCGAGGTCGCCCTTGGCGTCGACCTCACAGGCGAGCGTGCGGCGACCGCGTAGGGCGCTCAGCAGGGCCAGGGCCGCCGCCGCGGTGCTCTTGCCCACCCCCCCTTTGCCGGTGACGAAGAGCAGCCGGCGATCGAGCAGGTCGACCGTCACCGGCCTCCTGGACCGGTCACGGTCACGGGCCGGCCCCCGTCCTCGGGGCCGGCCCGTGAATGCTTTCGGACCGGCCTCCCGGGCCGGTCACGGCGAGGTGGTGCTCACCGCCGGGCTGAAGCCGACCCGGCGGTCGCTGCGGGGTGCGCCGATCTCGATGTAGGCCAGCTTGGCCGTGGGGATGCCCACCCGGCGCCCCTTCTTGTCGGTGAGCCACAGCATGCTGCCTTCCTCGCCCACCGAGGCGCTGATCTGCTCGACCAGCTTGTCGCCCGAGACGTCGTCCGCCATGTCGATCTCGATCTCCTTGGGCGTATAGGTGACCCCGATCCGGATCTCCACTGCTGTCTCCTCTACTTGGACGCGGTACGGCGAATCACGGCTCCGGGCCGTCTGCCTCGTCCCTCACGGTAGCTGCGGGCGCGGGCGACTCGTCCCAGCGGCCCCAGCGAGGGGTCCGGCGCAGCACGGCGAGGACGTACAGGCTCAGGCAGATGGTGGTGATCGCCGTCCACTGGCTGGCCGTCAGGCCGAGGCGGCGGGTGTCCTCCCGGAGGAAGTCCTCGATCACCCGGTTGATCCCGTACCCCAGGCCGAAGACCAGGATGAGGAACCCGTCGAAGTGGACCTTGCGGCGGAGGTGGACCAGGACGAGAAGCAGGACGGCGGCCAGGATCATGTCGTACAGGGCCGTCTGGTGGACGATGGCCCCGGGCGTGCGGCTCATCAGGTCGGTCGGCGCGCACGGCGAGCCGGTCTCCACGTCGAGCGGGGGGCAGCGGTAGCCCAGAAAGAACGACGTCGTCTTCCCGAGGTGGTCGGCGATGATGAGGTCGCCGATGCGGCCCACCACCACGCCCAGGGCCATGCCGGGCGCGGCGGCGTCCATCACCTTCCAGAACGACAGCTTCTCCCGGCGCATCCGGGGCATGGCGAAGGCGATGGCGCCGAAGAACCCACCGAGCAGGGAGATGCCGCCCTCCCACACCAGCAGGATGTCGAGGGGCGACGACAGGTAGTCGCCCAGGTGGTTGACGACGTAGGCGACGCGGGCTCCCACGATGGATCCGATGGCGGCCAGGGTGAACAGCGGATAGATGACCTCGTCGGGCATGCCCCGCTTGCGCGACTCGGGGAGCATGAACCAGGCGCCGACCATGAACCCGATGGCGATGAAGATGCCATGGGGGGAGATCGCCAGCGGTCCGATGTGGATCCGTACGATCGGGTCGTACGAGATGGCTCCGAGCACGTCTTCTGTCTAGCCCGTCGGCCGGGAGTCCCGGCCAGGGCTGGCGGCGTGGCCGGTCATCTCCTCGTACCACTTCGGCCGGTGGCGCCGGGCCCAGATGGTGGGCACCCATCCTTCGTTCATGCCCCGCCGGGCGTCAGCGTCGGACATCGCCATCTTGAGGTGGCCGAGGATCACCACGGTCAGGACGATGGCCAGCCAGTCGTGCACGAACGTGGCGCCGGTGCGCCAGTCGACCGGGAAGTACCGGAACCAGTGCATGATCGACCCGGTCGCCAGCATGACGACGATCGCGCCGAGCGTGAATGCGGCGTTCAGCTTCTGGCCCGGGTGGAACTTGCCCATGCGCACGTCCTTGGCCCGGCCGAGTGAGCGCAGCCAGCGACGGTCGTCGTCGTCGAAGCGGGCAAGCGCCCGGACGTCGGCCACGAAGCCCCGCCGCCACGGCCCGAGCCGGGCCGCGATGAGGGGGAAGGGCAGGGCCAGACCGGTGACCACGTGGGTGTAGCGCACCAGGCCCCGCCGCCCCACCAGGGCGCTGAGGGGGCCGATGTAGAGGATGGCGGCGGTGACGATGAGGACGGCGAACAGCCCGGCGTTGACCCAGTGCAGGGCTTGCTCCGCCTTGTCGAACCGCTCAAGCCGGGCCCGGGCGGGAACGTCAGACCGGGCGGTCGTCACGGCCGTTGGACTTCCCGATCCAGGCGTGGGTGTCGTAGCCCCGGACCTCCCAGTAGCCTGGGCGGGGCTCCTTCTCGGACACCTCGATCATGTCCAGCCACTTGATCGACTTGTAGCCGTACATGGGGGCGACGTAGAGGCGGGCGGGGCCGCCGTGGGCCGCGGTCACCGGCTTGCCCTCCATCTCATACGCCACGATGACGTCGTCGCGCCGGGCCTGGTCCATGGTCAGCGTCTCGGTGTAGACGCCGTCGAAGGACCCGAACCGCACGCCCTGGGCCCCGTCCTTCACCCCCGCCTTGTCCAGGAGGTCGGCGAGACGCACGCCTGTCCACTTCACGTCGTGCACCCGCCACCCGGTCACGCACTGGAAGTCCTTGGTCATGCGGGTGGCCGGCATGGCCCGCAGCTCGTCGAGGGTCAACGTGACCGGCGAGTCGACGAACCCTCCGACGTTGAGGCGGTAGTCGACGTCGGACCGGCTGTGGAGCCGGCCGGTGACCGTGTAGATGCGGAAGCGCCCCACGGGGAACAGCGAGAGGAACCCGGTGCCGTCCCGGGACGCAATGGGCGCAACCACCCGCTCGAGGAGGTCCGCCGCCTTCGACCCGAACACGATCCCGGCCAGGCCGGTGCCCATCATGCCCAGCACGACGCGTCGGCCGACCGGCTTGCCCTCCACCCCGTCCAGGCTACGGCGCTTCGGCCAGTACCGCGCCGCGGCCCCGACCGTTCTCATGACGAAAACGGTACGTTTCCGGCGCTCTGCAGTGTCCAGAACGAAGAGGGCTTGACCTCAACTTAACTTTAGATTGTACGTTCCTCGGCATGGACGTGAGCATGTGGATGGCGTTGCAGAGCACGATGCAGGACGAAGGGACGCGGCGATCGGTGAGCCGGGCGACGCTCCGGCGGGTGATGGCCTTCGCTCGGCCCCACCGGCGGGCCTTGGTGGCGTTCCTGCTGCTCAGCACCACGGGCGCAGTCCTCGGCGTGGCCACGCCTGTGCTGGCCGGCGAGGCGGTCAACGCCATCGTCGACGGCGGTGACGTGGGCACGGTGGTCGGGCTGGCGGTGGTCATCGCCGTGCTGGCCATCGTCGGGACCGGGGTCGGCCTGCTCGAGCGCATGCAGTCGAGCCGGATCGGCGAGGGGCTGATCCTGGACCTGCGCCGGGCGGTGTTCGACCACGTCCAGTCCATGCCCGTGGCCTTCTTCACCCGGACTCGAACCGGCGCACTGGTGAGCCGGCTGAACAACGACGTGATCGGCGCCCAGCGGGCGTTCACCTCGGCCCTGTCGGGGGTGCTCACCAACCTGATCGCTCTCGGGCTCACCCTGATCGTCATGGTCCGCCTGTCCTGGCAGATCACCCTGCTGGCCCTGGTGCTCCTGCCCATCTTCGTCATCCCGGCCCGCCGGGTGGGCGCCCGGGTCGGGCAGATGGAGCGGGAGGCGGCCGACCACAACGCGGCCATGACGTCGCAGATGACCGAGCGCTTCTCTGCGGCCGGGGCGGTGCTGGTCAAGCTCTTCGGGCGGCCGGCCCAGGAGTCCGCCGAGTTCGGTGTGCGCGCCGCCCGGGTGCGCGACATCGGCGTGCGGTCGGCCATGGCCACCGAGATCTTCATGCGGGCCCTGATGCTGGTCTCCGGCCTGGCCCAGGCCCTGATCTACGGCCTGGGCGGCTACCTCGCCCTGCGCGGCGACCTGGCCCCCGGCACGGTCGTCACGTTGGCCCTGCTGCTCACCCGCCTGTACTCCCCGCTCACCGCGCTGGCCACCGCCCGGCTCGACGTCACGACCGCCCTGGTCAGCTTCGAGCGGGTCTTCGAGGTGCTCGACGTCGCCCCGTTGATCGCCGAGCCCACCGATCCGACGCCGCTTCCCGACGGCCCGCTCTCCGTGGAGTTCGACCGCGTGGACTTCGCCTACCCGTCCGCCGACAAGGTCTCCATCGCCTCCCTGGAGGATGTCGTCACCCTCGACGGGCGCCAGGACGCCGACGTGCTCCACGGCGTGTCCTTCGTCGTCCAACCGGGCTGGACGGTGGCACTGGTCGGCTCGTCCGGCGCCGGCAAGTCGACCCTGGCCTCCCTGGTCCCCCGGCTGTACGACGTCGACGCCGGAGCGGTGCGGCTGTCAGGGGTCGACGTGCGGGATCTGTCCTTCGACTCGCTTCGCAGCGCGGTCGGCATGGTCACCCAGGACGGGCACCTGTTCCACGACACCATCCGGGCCAACCTGCTCTACGCCCGGCCCGACGCCACGGACGACGAGCTGTGGGACGCCGTGCGTCGCGCCCGCCTCGACGACCTCGTCCGCTCCCTCTCCGACGGGCTCGACACCGTCGTCGGCGAGCGCGGGTACCGGCTCTCGGGCGGGGAGCGCCAGCGGCTGACCATCGCCCGCCTGCTCCTGGCCCGGCCCCGCATCGTCATCCTCGACGAGGCCACCGCCCATCTCGACTCCGCCTCGGAGGCCGCGGTGCAGGAAGCGCTGGCCGAGGCCCTCGAGGGCCGGACGGCACTGGTCATCGCCCATCGCCTGTCCACCGTCCGCGACGCCGACCTCATCCTCGTCATCGAGGACGGCCGCGTGGTGGAGCGGGGCACCCACGACGAGCTGCTGGCCGAGCACGGGCGGTACGCCTTCCTGCACCGCACCCAGTTCGCCGGCGAGCACGAGCTTGCGCCGGTCCTGACCGGCCCGGGGCAACGCCCGTAGACTGCCCGAGGCCGGCGGCCGAGACTGGGAGGCACACACGTGCGGATGGTGCATCGAAGGACGACAGTGGCGGCTGCGCTGGTGGCGGTCATGCTCATGGTGGCGTGCGGTGACGACGAGGAGTCGTCGTCCGACACGACGGCGCCCACCACGAGTACGACGCTCTCCCAGATCCAGCTCGACGAGCAGAAGGCGCAGCGCGTCGTGCTGACAGAGGCCGACCTGCCGGGCTACACCATTGACCCGGCGGACCCCGCCGACGAGACCAGCCCCGAGGGACTGGCCGCCCTCAATGCCTGTGGGAACAACGACCCGCTGTTCGTCCAGTTGGACAAGGACGACGACCCCCGAGGGGCAACCTCTCCGTCCTTCAGCAAGGGCGACACGATCACAGTGGGCTCCTCGGTGACCTTCGGGGACAACGAGGACCAGGCGAAGGCCACCATGACCGCCGTGAGCGCCGCGCCGTTCCCGACCTGCCTGTCGCGCGCCTTGACCGCCGAACTGCGCAGGGACCCGGCGTGGACCAACGTCACGGTGAGCACCACCAAGCTGCCGGCAGTCACCGCCGGTGACCAGGCCGTGGGGTACCGGAGCACGGTGAGGGCCCGGGTCGGCGGGACGGCGGTCACGTTCTACGCCGACACCATCTTCATCCGATCGGGCCGGGCCATCGCCAGCGTGGACGTCTCCTCGGTGGGCGCGGTGTTCCCGGAGGCCGAACGCACCCGGCTGGTCACCGCGGTCGCCGGCCGCATGGCCGCGCCCTGAGCCACAGCCATCCGCACGCAGCCGACCACTCCCACGGGCCGGAGGCGGCCATGTCGGAGGAGGCCGATCCGCTCTACCGGCCTCTGGGCGGCCTCGAGGCATGGGCCGCGGCTCCCGTCGACGAGTCGGGCTGGGCCGAGGCCGTCGACCGGCTGAGGAGCACCCGCACGGCGCACCCGGATTGGGCCGCGATGGCGGACCGCGGCATGCTCCTCGCTGCCGCCCACCAGTCGGGAGCCCTCGACGGCATGCACGCCGCCGACCCGGAGCTGGTTCTCCTGCTGCTGCGGGGGGAGGCGTCGTTGGGCACGCTCG
>CADCTB010000040.1:1796-8107 GCA_902805665.1 uncultured Acidimicrobiales bacterium | reverse complement strand
GCGCCATGACCGCTTCGGTCGGTTCGTCGGCCATGTAGGTGACGAGCGCAACCGGCTCGACCAGTTGGAAGAGGCGCCGGGCCATGGACTCCGTCATTGCTCGACCGTACCGCTGCCGGCTACGGCGTTCCCGCCTTGCCCGCCGGGCGAATCCTTTCAGATGCGCCGCCCACTACGCGGACGTGACCGACCCCTCCGATAACAGCGGCTGGGTACCGACTTGACTTCTGCGAGCAGAGGTCGTCCGTTCGATTCCGATCGTCTCCTCACTGTTGTGTCGCGAGACAGCCCGGACGGTTGTCGTGCGAGACATCGAGACGAAGTTGCGACCGGGCCGAGCCCTTCGGCCGGCCGGTGGTTGATAGGTCGTGGTGGGGTCAAGGGTCAGCTGTGGACCAACAGCAGCGCCCGCACCCGGGGTCGAGCGAGCGCTTCCTCCAGAAGGAGCCGTCCGTACCGGCCGACATGGTCATCCTCGACCTCGAGGACTCCGTCGCCGCCTCCGAGAAGGAGGCGCGGGGGCGGGTCGCACGCGCCGTGAGGGCGTTCAATAGAGAGAGAGACTGCGGCGGTCGCGGACCCTCAGGCGGCGACGATGACGCCGGTGGCCTCGTCGGCGCCGGCCCCGCCGGAGGCCCGAGCGCGCCGGCGGATGTGGATGCGGGATGCCGCGGCAGCTGCAGCCGCCAGGCTCAGCGCCCCGCCCAGGCCCAGGCCCACCCGGGGACCCCACTCCTCCGATATCCAGCCCAGCAGCGGGCCGCCGACGGGGGTGCTGCCGAGGAAGAGCAGCCCGTAGAGGGCCATGACCCGACCCCGCATGGCCGGATCGGAGTTGAGCTGCAGCGTGGTGTTGGCCGTGGCCAGGAAGAGCATCACCGCCAGCCCGACCAGCAGGAGGAGGACGCAGGTGAGCCAGGCGGTCGGCGCCACCGCGGTGGCCATCAGCAGCATGCCGAAGGCCATGCCCGCCCCCAGGAGCAGCCGGCGGCTCGGAGCGGACCGGCTGGCCGCGAACAGCGCACCGGTCAGGGATCCCACGGACATCAGGGCGGTGAAGAGGCTGTAGAGGCCGGCGCCGCCGGCGAACGTGAACTTGGCCAGCAGTGGCAGCACCACGATGAAGTTGAAGCCGAACAGGCCCAGCACGGCCACCAGGAACAAGGTCAACCGCAGCGTGGGGTCACCCCACACGTAGCGCAGGCCGGCCCGCACCTCACCCCGTTTGCGCTCGGCCGGCGCCCCCCGGTGCAGCTCGTCGGTGCGCATACCCATCAGGGCGGCGATCACGGCCAGGTAGGAGATGGCGTTGGCCAGGAACGCCGGGGCGAGGCCAAGCGTCGCGATGGTGACGCCCGCCGCCGCCGGCCCGATGATGCGCCCGGCGTTGAACATGGCGCTATTGAGGCCAATGGCGTTGGGGAGCTCGTCGGGGCCGACCAGCTCGACGACGAACGCGTGCCGGGTCGGCATGTCGATCATCTGCACCCCACCAAGCAGGAAGGCCATGACGTAGACCATCCAGAGCTCCACCAGGTCGGAGGCCACCAGGGCGAACAGGACCAGGGCCAGAAGGGCGCCCGCCACCTGCATGGTGACGAGCAGCCTCCGCTTGTCGGACCGGTCCGCCAGCAGCCCGCCCCACATGCCGAAAAGCAGCATGGGCAGGAACTGCAGGGCGACGGTGATGCCGAGGTCCACACCGCTGCCGGTGAGATTGAGCACCAGCCAGCTCTGGGCCACCGTCTGCATCCAGGTGCCCGTCACCGAGATCAGCTGCCCGATGAAGAACAGCCGGTAGTTTCGGATGCGCAACGAACGGAAGGTCCGGGCGCCGACAGCCCGCAGGGCAGCCGACGTCATGAATCGTTCAGGAGACGTTCGAGCACGTCGGCCGCCCGCTCCAGTGCCGCCCGATCGTCGGTGTCGAGGGTGCGGAGGCGCTCGGCCAGGTAGGCGTCCTTCTTCTGGCGGCTGCTGTCGAGGAAACGGAGGCCGGCCGCGGTGGCCTCCACCCGGGCCACCCGCCGGTCACTGCGGTCGACCGTGCGGGTCACCAGACCCTGCTCCTCGAGGCACGACACGATCTTGGTCATCGTCGGAGGCTTGACCCGCTCGGCTGTCGACAACTCGCCCAGGGTGAGCGGTCCATGCCGTTCCACGGTCGAGAGGGTGGCGAGTTGCGACGGGGACAGTTCGCCCGGCAGTTGCGTGCGGAGCCGCCGGGCCAGGCGGGTGACGGCCAGCCGCAGCCGGGAGGCCAGCTCGGCATCGGAGGCGGTCACGGGGGAACCGGAGGTCATCGTCCTCCAAGATAATTAGTCAGGCGAAGTATATCCAACGAGATTCGTAACGAGGCTCCTCGCGTCGACAATCCGCTCTGCGCTGTACGCCTGCGTTCGACCGGATCACACTCAAGCCCATGGACGAGGCTTCTGCCCGAGCGATGATCAAGGACCACTTCGACGCCTCCGGCATCACCGTGGCCGGCGGCGGCCCGGGCGACGACATCGTCCGTGCGTCGGAGATCTACGCCGACGACGCCGTGTTGGAGTTCCCCCAGGGCGGCGAGCGCATCCGGGGCAAGGCGAACATCATCGCCATGAGATCGGCCTACCCCGCCCGCCTCGACTTCCAGATGCACCGGACGATCGGCTGCCATGACCTCTGGGTGAACGAGTACGTCGTCCTGTACGACGACGAGCCGCTCAACGTCGTGGGCATCATGGAGTTTCGGAACGGCAAGGTCTTCCGCGAGCGGGTCTACTTCGGCGAGCCGTGGGACCCGCCGGCGTGGCGGGCGCAATGGGCTGAGCCGATGGACAACGCCTGACCCATCAGCATGGCAGAGCCTCGAGTGGATGAGATCGGGCCGGTTCGCTTCAGGGAACGCGACGCGTCGTCGCCGAGGCGGCTCGGATCTTGTTCACCGCGTCGAGGGCGGCCACCTTGTAGGCCTCGGCGAGCGTCGGGTAGTTGAACACGGCGTCAACCAGGTAGTCGACGCTTCCACCGGTGCCCATCACCGCTTGGCCGATGTGCACCGTCTCGGTAGCGCCAGTGCCGAATACGTGCACGCCGAGGATCCGCCGGTCGTCGGGTGAGACGAGGAGCTTGAGCATGCCGTGGGCGTCGCCCAGCAGCTGGCCTCGGGCCAGCTCGCGGTACCGCGCCACGCCTACCTCATAGGGTGTCGCCGCCGCGGTGAGCTCCTCCTCGGTGCTGCCGACGTAGCTCAGCTCGGGGATGGTGTAGATCCCGATCGGAACGTCGGAGGCGAGGGGCTCGACTGGTTCCCCGAGGGCGTGCTGGGCGGCGATGCGTCCCTGCTCCATCGACGTCGAGGCCAGGGCGGGGAAGCCGATCACGTCGCCGACCGCGTAGATGTGGGGCACGGCCGTCTGGTAGTAGGCGTTCACCTGGAGGCGACCGCGCCCGTCGGGAACCAGTCCGGCCCGGTCGAGACCCAGTGCGTCGGTGGCGCCCTGGCGGCCGGCGGAGTAGAGCACGACATCGGCCGGAATCCGCTTCCCGCTGGCGAGAACGGCCATGGCCTGGCGTTCGCTCCGCTCCACCGCGGCGACCTGCTCCCCGAACCGGAAGACAGCGCCCAGGTCCCGCAGGTGGTAGCGGAGGGCATCGATCATCTCGACGTCGGCGAACTCGAGCATTCGGTCCCGTCGGTCGACCACCGTGACCTTGGACTTCAGGGCGGCGAACATCGACGCGTACTCGATGCCGATGATTCCCGCGCCCACGACCACGAGCGACGTGGGGATGTGGTCGAGGCCGAGGACGCCGTCGGAGTCGATGACCGTCCTCCCGTCGAACTCCACCTCGACGGGACGGGCGGGACGGCTGCCGACGGCGACGACGACCCGATCGCCGGACAGGGTCAGAGGGTCGCCGTCCTGGCGCTGTACGGCCACCGTGTGGGGGTCGGTGAACGTGGCGGTGCCGCCGACCACGGTGACGCCGTTACGGGCCAGCTGGTCGCGAACGATGTCGGCCTCTTTCCGCACCACATGATCAGTTCGCTGCAGCAGGTCCTGGACCGTGATGTCGTCCTTCACGCGGTAGCTCTGGCCGTACAGCTCACGTTGGGACAGGCCGGTCAGATGGACCACCGCTTCCCGCATCGCCTTCGACGGGATGGTGCCGGTATGCACCGAAACCCCACCAGGTGCCGCCGACCGTTCGACCACCGCAGCCCGATGCCCGAGCTTGGCGGCGGCGATCGCCGCCTTCTGGCCCCCTGGACCGCTGCCGATGACGAGGACGTCGAAGCTCGCCGCCTGCTCGATACGAGATCTCACGCCTATGCGCTCCTTCCCGGGCTGACGTCGCACGATGGCCTCACCATGGTAAATCGCCGGGTCACCACCAACTTCGGCGGAAGACCGACGACGGGCGTGAGCATCGTGCACCTGGCGGGGACAATGGGCTCGTGACGGACAACGGTGAAGAGCCCGACCCCCGGTGGTCTCTTGCGAACGAACGCACGCTGCTCGCCTACATCCGCACGTCGCTCTCCCTCCTGGTGGGCGGATTGGCCATCGCCGCCAGCCACGCCGTGACAGACACCCCTTCGTGGCTGGCGGCCTTGGGGCTGCCGCTCATCGCACTGAGTGCCGGCGTATCGCTGTCGGCACGGGAACGCTTCTTCGCCACCCAGCGCGCCATGCGCCTGGGCGAGCCCCTCCCGATGCCCCGGGTGGCGACGCTCCTGCCTTGGGGGGTTGCTATGGTCGCCGCCGTCGCACTGGTCCTGGGGGCTGTCGTCGTCGCATCGGACTGACGACAGGCGTCGGCCGGTGGGCTAACCGCCGCGTACGGACCGGAGGGCGCCGGGTTCACGACCGACGAGGCGATCGAGCCCCGCCGATGTGGCTGCGTCGGCCGCCAGGTGGACGACCAGGCGCTGACGGTCCACGCCGGGCAGCTCGAGCGTCTCGAAGGCCACCCGCAGCAGACCTACCTGGGGGTGGGCCAGCCCCCTGACGCCCGTAGGTACGTGGGCCCTTGACACTGACCACAGCTCCGTCGGATTCACCATCCGCCACCTCGGCGTCGCCAAGGTTCGAGGCCGCTTCGGCAGCATCGCCGCCGAGCTGGTGGTCGGAGCCACCCCCGAAGCCTCCCGTGTCACGGCCACCGTGGACCTGGCATCGATCGACACCGGCCAGCCCGACCGTGACGCGCACGTGCGCACCGCCGACCTCCTCGACGTCGAACGCCGGCCGACGATGTCGTACCAGTCAACGCAGATCCGAGGTGACGAGGCCAGCTGGTGGGTGGAGGGTGACCTCACCATCGGCGACGTCACCAGGCCTCTGACCCTGGCGGTCGAGCTGGGTGGGGTCGAGGCGTTCTACGACGGGACCCGTCACGCCGGCTTCGAGGCGAGCGGCGAAATCCGTCGCAAGGACTTCGGGCTCGGCTTCGGCCCCTTGGGCGCCGCGCTGGGCGATGTCGTGAAGATCGAGCTCGACCTCCAGTTCGTGGAACCGGCGTCGTAACCATCCGACGCGCCGGGTCCGGTCCTCTTGTCGTGTCGGGATGGTAGAGACGGTGGGGCATGGCCGAACCGGTTCCGCCCCCGGGCGGCTCCGGGAGTGTCCTGGCATGTCCATGTCGACCAGAGCCACGTCGTACGGACGCGAGTCCGCCGCCGCGTGGCGCAGATGCTCGAGGGCCACGTGGGCGTCCGGCGCAAGGTCGGCCTCGATGTTCCATGCCAGGAGCTGGGCGGCCAGGACCAGGCGATTGGTCTGGTTGTCGTCGACGACGAGCACATGCAGACCTTCGAGCGGGTGCTCCGGTAGATCAGGGCTCGGGACGGGCTGCACCGCCCGCCCGAATGGCACGTCGAGCCAGAAGGTGCTCCCCTCCCCGAGCCGGCTGCGCACACCGATCGTTCCACCCATGGCTTCGGCCAGCCGGCGGCAGATGGCCAGGCCGAGGCCGGACGGCCCACCGGGCTTCCGGAACGACCGGCGCAGGAGAGCTCGCCCCCGATGACCCCCTCGCTCGCCCAGAGCGCCGCAGTATTGGTAGCCGAGGACAACCCGGTCAACCAGAAGTGGCTGCCGCCATGCTCAAACGACTGGGATACCGGTCCCACCTGGTCGCCAACGGCAGAGAAGCGGTGGACGCGCTCAGTCAGAATGCCTTCGCAGCTGTCCTGATGGACTGTCAGATGCCCCTGATGAACGGGTACGAGGCGACGGCGGAGATCCGCCGGGGCGAGGGGCCCGCCTGCCACGTCCCCATCGTGGCGCTCACGGCCTCGGCCATCAAGGGTGACCAGG
>CADCTB010000040.1:0-1786 GCA_902805665.1 uncultured Acidimicrobiales bacterium | reverse complement strand
ACGCCTACATCACCAAGCCGGTGACCCTCGCCGCCCTGGGCGCGGTGCTCGCCCGGGTGATCGACGGGGCGTCAGCCGTCGCCGAGGCCCGGGCCCCGGAAAGCCTCGCCGCTTCCGGGAGTTGATCTCGGGCGCGCGACCCGGGCGGTTGTCACGGCTGACAGAGTGTTGGGGTGGCTGGTGCGTGGCGCCTTCTCGCCGGCTTGCTGGTCGTCGGCATGTCGGGGCTGTTGGCGGCGCTCTTCATCCACCGGCGCCGGCGCGTCCGGTACCGACTTCGGAACCGGCTCATGCCCCTGACCCGTCTGGTGGACCAGCCGGCGCCGATCGAACGTCGGGTGCGCTGGGTCATCTTCGGGGCCGTGGTGGTGGTCATCCTGGCCGTCATGGCGTTCGGGGGGTCGGCAAGGAGCCCTAGCTGACGGCGAACGAGACAGCACGCCGCGTCAGCGGGGGCGAATGAGGCGTGGCTCGACCGTCGGCGTCGCCGGGTTGGCGAGGTCCAGGGTGATCTCGGCCCACCCGACCTCTGGGCTGCTGCGGCCCATGCGCCACCGGCTGTTCTCCTGGTAGTCGGGTCGCTGGCGGTCGAGGGCGATCGTCGTGGCGCCGAAGCTCGGGGGATCGGCGCGCTACTGGTTCAGGCCACCGGTGAGGTCAACGAAAGCGGGCCCGATGACCACGATGAAAAGCACGGGCAGGATGCAGAAGACCAGCGGGAAGATGACCTTGACGGGCAGGTTCATGGCCCTCTCCTCGGCCCGGAAGCGGCGCTTCTCACGCTGCTCGGCGGCCTGGGTGCGCAGGACCCGGGAGATGGGCACGCCGTAGCTCGGCTTGGACGACGGCATGCACGAACTGGCGCAGCTCGGGGACGTCGGTGCGGGCCAACACGTTGGCCAGGGCCTCGTTGCGGGGGACACCGATCCTGAGCTCCTGAAGAAGCCGGGTGATCTCCTCCGCCAGCGGCCCCTTCCCGGTCTTCGAGGTGCGGGCCAGGGCCGAGTCGAACCCCAGCCCGGCCTCGACGCAGATGGTCAGCTGGTCGAGGGTGTCGGGCAGCTCGTTGCTGATCGCCAGCTGGCGGGCCTTCGCGGAGCGGGATAGCACCACGTCGGGGCCGAGGTAGCCGACGATGCCTCCGGCGACAGCGATCAGGAGGCCGTTGCCCGCCCCGGAGATCGAAGCCCAGACCGAGCTGGAGACCACAAGTCCTCCACCGAGTGCCAGCTTCAGGACGAGGAACCGCTCGGTGGACCAACGGACCCCCGAGAGCTCGATCCGCCGTTCCAGCGCGGACACCGATCCGGAGGGGCTGATGCGGCGGGCGGTGCGGCCCAGGACCTGGGTCAGCGGTCGGACGATGCGCTCCAACGGCGACTGGGAGAGGACGAGCCGCCGAAGGTCGACGCCTTCGGTCAGCCCGGTCCGAAGGTTGAGGCCGACCTCCCGGTTGGGCACCCGGTCGAGCGCCAACGAGCGCCAGAGGATCAGAACCGAGAGGCTTACCGCCAGGGCGGCGAGCACGACGTACACAGGCACTGCATCACTCCGTTCAGAAGATGGGCTTGACGATCCGGCGCAGCCAGAGGCCGCCGACGGTGAGGAGCACGGCTCCTACGGCGACGAGGCGCAGGCCGCCGCCGGTGGCGAACAAGGGGCTCAGGTACTCCCCGTTGGTCAGGGCCATGACGCCGCCCAGGCCGAAGGGAAGGATCATGAGCACCCACGCCGACATGCGGCCCTCGGCGCTCAGCGCAGACACCTGGCGGCGGATGCGGGTGCG
>CADCTB010000039.1 GCA_902805665.1 uncultured Acidimicrobiales bacterium | reverse complement strand
CCACCACCACCTTGCCGACGTCGATCACGTCGAGCAGCGACCAGGCCACCACCACCTTGCCGACGTCGATCACGTCGAGCAGCGACCAGGCCACCACCACCTTGCCGAGTGCCAGAGAGGCACCCAACAGGGTAGGAAGTCAGAGTCAAAGGCACGTCGGATCGGCCTATGGAAGACGGGATGGAGCGTGCCTTCCTCCGGCCGATCTTCAAGGAGACACACTGGCACCTTGCGCTTTGCGCAAGATGCAGTCAAAATCCACCCCGTGCTCGCCGGCTGCTCGCGGTGATCGTCAGCGTCACCCCCCTGGGCTCCGCCACAGGGGATGCCGCCGCCGCGGCCACCGACGTCGTCAAGTACCTCGAGGGCAAGTGCCCCCACCGGGCCGGCCACGACCCGGGGCCCTCCCCCGACCTGCCGGCCGCCGAGCTCAACGCCGACGTCGTCGGCTACTACGCCGACTCCATGGCCTCGCCGGGCATCTGGATGGGCCACGGCATGACCGGCGTGCACATGGACGGCATGATCGATCCCGCCCAGCTGCACACTGCGCTCCTTGGCCAGAACCCCGTCACCGGCGAGCAGCTCATGACGGCCAACGGTTCCGCGCAGCGAGCCCACGGCGACCAGGTCAAGGCCGCGCTGCGCGGCCCCGACGACGAGCTGCTCAGCCTTCCCCAGGCCGCCGAGATCCTCGGCGTCAGCGCCTCCTACCTCCGCCAACAGGCCGCCGCCACCGAAAAGGGGCGGGCCCTCCAGGCTCGCCAGGCCGCCGCCGGCGAGGAGCTAACCCCGCTTGTCAGCTCCCACCTCGACGCCACCCACGCCGGGGCGCAATCCCACTGGAAGGTCACCCGGGGCGAGCTGCGCCGCTTCGCCGCTGAGCGAGACGCGCCGTCGGTGATCATCGGCTACGACATCACCTTCTCCCCGCCCAAGTCCGTCAGCCTGCTGTGGGCCACGGCCAACCCGGCCCAGCAAGTGGCCATCGAAGCGGCCCTGACCGACGCGGTCCGCGTCGGCATCGCCTACCTGGAGGAGAACGCGGCCAACGTACGGGTGTCGGTTCGCTCCGAGGACGGCACCGGCCACTCCATCGAGCGCCAGCACGCCACCGGCCTGCTGGCCGCCGCCTACCTCCATGACACCTCCCGGGCCCTCGACCCCCAACTGCACTTCCACGTCGTGGCCGCCAACATGGCCGAGGGCCCCGACGGCAAGGTCCGGGCGCTCGACTCCAGTTCGCTTTTCCTCCACGCCAAGACGGCCGGCTACCTGTCGGCGGCCGAGCTCCGGAACCGCCTGGCCAAAGAGCTTGGCGTCGAGTGGAATCCCGTGCACCGCGGCGTGGCCGACATCGGCGGCGTGCCCCGTACCGCCATCCTCGAAATGAGCCAGCGCTCCCAGCAGATGGACGAGCACATCGCGGCCATGGACGAGCACCAGCCCACCACCGCCCGGGGCCGCCAGGTGGCCGCCTACGACACCAGGGCGGCCAAGGACACACCGGTGGACCCCGACTCGCTGCGCCCGTCGTGGGAACGGCGCATGGCCGGCGCCGGCTTCGACCGCAAGGCGATCGACGCCTGCTACGGCCGACTGCGGGGACCCCTGCTCGTCGACAGCGTCGACACCGCCGAGCTGTTCAAGCTGATGAACTCACCCCGAGGTGTCACCGAGCACGCCGCCACCTTCGACCGCCGTGACGTCCTCCAGTTCGTGGCCCAGTGGGCAGGTGACCGACTGCCGGCGGCCGAGATCGAGCAGCTCGCCGACACCTGGCTCACGACCCCGGAGATCGTGCCCCTCGAGAACTCCCGTCCCGATGCCCGCAGCGCCGGCGTCATCCGTCGCAACGACGGCCGTGTGATCACAGCCATGGAGGGCGACGCCCTCTACACGACCCAGGCCATGGTCCACATCGAGGCGGCCATCACCGCGTCCTACGAGGCGGGCCGTACCGCCGGCGCGGCCGTGGTCGACCCCAACATCGTCGATAGCGTCCTGGCCGACCGCGGCTACCTCGGCGACGACCAGGTGGAGATGATCCGCTCCATCACCAGGTCCGGCCAGCGCATCCAGCTGGTCCAGGGCGACGCCGGCTCGGGCAAGACCACCGCCCTCGAGGCGGCGGCCCGGGCCTGGGAGGCCGCCGGCTACAACGTCATCGGCAGCGCCGTACAGGGCACCGCCACCGAGCTTGTCGGCGACAAAGCCAAGGTAGCCAGTGCCACTGTGGCCAGCATCCTGTCTCGAGTGGCCTCAGGTGATGCCGCCATCGGTCCCAAGACCGTGATCGTCCTGGACGAGGCATCGGCCCTTGGCAATCGCGACCTCTACCAACTCACCCGCGCCCTCGAAGCCACAGGTGCCAGCGCTCGCCTCATCGGCGACCCGAAGCAGCATGAGGCCGTCGCGGCAGGCGGCGCATGGCGGCGACTTCTGGCCGATTACCCCGACGACGCGGCCCGCGTCACCGAGGTTCGCCGCCAGCAGGGCGAGGAGATGGAGGACGTCCGCCAGGCACTGGTCGAATGGCGGGCTGGCAACATCGACAGCGCCATCAACATCCTCGACCAGGCCGGCCGCGTCGTCGTCGCCGAGGGCCGCGACGAACTCATGACCGCCGTCGTGGCCGACTGGTACGGCGACCGGTGGCGGCGAACCGACAACCCCGACCTCGACACGTCCTCGATGATGACCGAGCGCCACCGCGACCGCCGCGAGCTCAACGCCCTCGCCCGCCAGTACCTGCTAGCCGACGGCACCCTCACCGGTCCCGTGCTCCAGGCCGAGGACCTCGAGTTCCAGCGGGGCGACGAGGTGATGGCCCTGGAGCAGGACCGCGACCTCCGGCCGGCCGGCAGCACCAGACGCGGCGACTTCGTCCACACTGCCGAGAAGGGTGTCGTGCTGGAGGTCCACCTGCCGAGCGGGACGGACCCCGGCTCACTGACCGTCGACTTCGCCCGCCGCGGTCCCGTCGAGGTCCCCATGGAGTACCTGACTCGTCGACTCGACCGAGGTATCACCGGCGCCCTCGCGCACAGCTACGCACTGACCACCAACGCCGCCCAGGGAGACACCTACGACGCGGCCAGCCCGATCGCCACTGACTCCACCAGCGCCAAGGGCGTCTACGTGGCCATCACCCGGGCTGTTCACGATGTACGCCTGTACATGGCGCGGGATCGCGACCTCGACCTCTCCACTCGCGAGCACCCCGAAATGCCGCGCCTCGACGACAACGCCAAAATCGAAACCGCCGTCATCAACCAGCTCAAGAGCGACAAAGACCAGCTCCTGGCCAATGAGGTCGATCCCCTCGCCGGGCGAGTCGCAGCACTGCGGGCCGCCCACTCCCTTCCCGAGCTCGACCGTCTCGCCCTAGCGCCCACCGCCGAGCCGGCCGTGGCCCAGGCCCGCCGCCTCACCGAGCAGGCCATCGCCGCCCAGGCCCGCCTGCAGCCACCCTCGGGGCTGGTCGACCGCATCGGAACGCGTCCGGCCATGGGCGCGACACGACGGCCCTGGGACGAGGCGGTGGCCCACGTGGCGATCTACCGGGCCCGTTACCAACCGACACCCGTCCCCGATGGGGCCTACGTCAGCTGGGCGCTCGGGCCCATCCCAGGCCACCCCGCCCACCAGGCCGACTACCAGCGCGCCGGCCGGGCCCTCCTCCTCGCCGAGCAGGCTGGGCTCACCCAGCGCAGCGCCCGCGAGCTCGCCGCAGAGCGGGCGCGGCTGCGCTCGGCCATGGCCCCACCCACCGACGCGGAGCGCCGCGAGGCTCGCCAGCACCACAACGACGCTCAGGCCACCGAGACCGCCGCCACCGCCCGGGCCCTGAAGGCGGAGAAGGCCCACGACGCGGCGTTGAGCCCCCTGCTCCGCCGCCCCAACGCCAAGCGTGTCGAGGCGACCGGTGCCGAGCTCGACGCAGCAGAGGCTGCTGCACTCGAGGCGCGGGCCAACGTCCGGCGCTCGACGGAACGCCTGGCCGCCATGCAGCCCAACGCGGTGGCCGAGGCCCGTATCCCCCTGCAGCAACGCCTCGACCGAATCGACGGGGCGATCGCCGACAAGGTCTCCGACGCCGTGGCCACCCCCGCCCCCTACCTCACCACCGCCCTCGGGTCGCGGCCCACGGAGGTGACCCAGCGCCAGCGTTGGAACGAGGCTGCCCGCAGCCTGGAGACCTGGCGCCACGCCGAGCTAGGGCTGGAGCCCATCGACGGCCCCCTGGCCGAGGCGGGCCTGGCGGCCGCCGTCGGTCCGCCTCCTTCCGACGAAGCCCAGGCCCTGCGCCAACGCATGGCGCTCAAGCAACTGCCCGTCGAGTTCCAGCCCCAGCGAACCGTCGACCGGCCCATCTCAGCTCCAGAGCTCACGCTGGACTGACGAGCAAGGGCCGCTGGTCAAGGTCCACCGGGGCCGGAACGGCCTCGGCAAGGTCGTCGGCAAGGTTCGTGGCAAGGTCACAGGCAAGGTGCGCGGCACACCTTGCCGGGCCCGGCCGGAACCGTTACGGAATGTTCATCTTGTCGGCAAGGTCGCGCGCAAGACCCGAGGCAAGGGCGACGGCTCATCGTCGCCCGCATGGGCAATCTATTTCGAGACCTACAGCAGGCGTGGAACACCGAAGGCGAGAGCAGCGAGGCCCGGGCCGCGCTGGCCCGCTGGGCGGAGCACCGTCCCGAGCTGCACGCCTTCACCAGTCCCGCCCATCTGTTGCGGGCCTGCCACTCCCGATCCAACCCGACAGCCCGGCGTCTGGTCGACGAGCTGACCGAGGACGCAGGCCAGGATGCCTGGGCCCTCCGCACCGTGCTCCAGGCGGTGCTGCCTGGGCTGGGCTCGATGGCCCGCCAACACCGCAGGCTGGCCAACGGCGGGCGCGAGCCCTTCGGCTCCATCGCCGACCTCGACCAGTTCCTCGTTTGCACCGCCTATGAGCGCATCCCCGCCGTCGCCGCTGAGCAGCCGCACTACCGCCTCAACGCCATCGTCGACTCCACGTGGAGCCGGCTGCGCTCCCACGCCGCCGCCCACCGTCGCGACGTCGACAGCCGCGTGCCTCTCGACGAGGCCAACAGCCTCGTCGCCGCGCCGTCCCGTACCGACGCCGAGGAGCTTGCCCTTACCCTCGTCGACGCGGTCGAACGCCGGGTCCTGCGGACCATCGACGCCCGCCTTCTCTACGCCACCCGCGTGGCCGGTCACAGCGCCGCCGAGCTGGCCGACACCCTCGACTGGCAGACGGCCTCGCTGCTGCGCCGCCGCCACCGCGTCCAGCAGGTGATGGCGGCCGAGGTGCTCGGTGAGCCCCGTCCCCGGCACGGCTGCGTGGCTCCCGCCAAGGTCAGCGCCTGATGCCGCCGCCCAAGGCCAACTCGGCCAACGGCTCCGGAGCCGGCCTCTTCCTGGGCATCGCCGGCGGCACGCTCGGCATCGTGTGGGCCGGCGCTCAGCTGGCCTCGCTTCTTTCCGGCAAGGTCCTTGCCGCCGGGCTCGGTGCGAGCTTCCACACCCTGGTCCGGTTGCCGGCCAACGCCGCCGACCCCCGGCTGGCCTGGGGACCGCCGTACGACGCGGCGCTGCCCGGCCCGGTGCTCTACTGGCTGTGCACCGCCCTGGTCGCCGCTCTGGGCGTTGTCGCCCTGCTCGTCGGCCTGCGCATGTTCGGCCGGGGACCAGTAGGCACCGACGCCCGCAAACGACTTGGCGTCGACACCAAGGCCCGCCTGGCGACCGCCCGCGACCTGCGGCCCCTGGTGGTCAAGGGACCGCTCCCCGGCCGGCTCATCCTCGGGCGCGTCGAACGCCACCTGGTGGCCACCGAGCTGCGGGACCCCACCAGTCCCAAGCGAAGAGATCCCCGGGCCGGAGACCGCTCGGCCGTGGCCATCTTCGGGCCCACCCGGTGCGGCAAGTCGGCCAACCTCATCTCCTCCATCCTGGAGAACGAAGGCCCGGCCATCCTCTCCTCGGTCAAGGGCGATCTCCTGGAGACGACCATCGCCCGCCGCCGGCGACTCGGCGGAGAGATCAAGGTCTTCGATCCCACCGGTGTCATCAAGGGCCATGAGGGGGCCCAGTGGTCGCCGGTGGCCAAGTGCGGCACCGTCACCGGAGCCAAGAAGCTGGCCCACGCCTTGGCCAGCGCCAACCCCACCAGCCTGCCCCATGACGGCTACTTCGCAGTCATGGCCGAAGAGCTGCTCTGGCCCCTGCTCTTCACCGCGGTGGTGTCGGGGGCGACCATGGGCGACGTCGTGCGCTGGGTGCTCGAGGAGGAGGCGGCCATCGACGAGATCACCGGTCGCCTCGATCCCTACGTGTGCGGGCGCGATCCCGCCAAACAGCGCCATGCCGCCATCGCCATGCGCCTGCTGAACTCCCTGTGGGACAAGGAGCCCCGGACCCGATCGGGCTTCTTCACCACCGCCCTCACCATGATCGCCAACTGGGAGGACCCGGTGGTGGCCGACTGCGCCGCCGACGCCGAAATCACCCTGGAGTGGCTCGTGAGCGGGCCCAACACCCTCTACATCTGCTCGCCCCCCCACGAACAGCTTCGCCTGGCCACCGTCTTCGGGGGCATCCTCGACGACCTGCTCCAGCAAGCCTATGAGTGGCAGAACGACCACGGCTCCCGGCTACCCGACACCTTGCTGGTCCTCGACGAGGCGGCCAACACCCCGGCCCGCTGGCTACCCCAGGTGGCCGCCACGTGTTCGGGCATCGGCATCCAGCTCGTCACCGTCTGGCAGTCCAAGGCCCAGATCGACGAGGCCTACGGGAAGCTGGCCGACTCCGTGCTGACCAATCACGGGACCAAGTTGTTCTTCTCGGGAATCTCCGACCCGGCCACCCTCGACTACGTCAGCCGCCTCCTCGGCGACGAGGAGGTGGTGCAGCGGGGGGCGTCCAACGACGTCAGCTTCGGCCGGCGAAGCGTCAACGAGTCGGCCACCCGGCTGCGCCTGGTCCCCGCCGACATCGTGCGCCAGGTCCCACCGGGCCAGGGCCTGCTCATCCACGGGACGCTGCGTCCCGCGCACCTCAAAGGGCGCTTCTACTACGCCGAGAAGAACCTGCGTCGTCTCGCCGGCGAGGACTCCGTCGTGGCCGCGGCCGCCGCCCTCGCCGCTCCTCCCCCGGCTCCTGCCCCCACCCCCGCGTCGACCGACCCCTACGGGTCCGCCGCTCCCCTCAGCGACTCTGCCCCACCCGGCACCAGCGTCACCCGCCTGGGCGGCGACACCCACGACGATGACGACGACACCCACGACGATGGCGGCGACAGCCACGACGATGGGCACAGCACCGTGCCCGAGGACCGCCGTGCCCCGGCCACCTGAGCACCCCGGCCTACGTGCCGCCGGCGCCTCCGGCCCCTCAAGGGCCGCTGCGAGGCTGCGCTGGCGCTGCGCTTCTCGCTGGGGCTGCGCCCCACCCTTGACCGGCCTCGTCCCCGGCGGAGTTGCGCGCCCATGCCATCTGATGGACACCTCTGGCCGCGATGCGGCCGCCCATCAGATGGTGGGCAAAGCCACCGCCCCCGCACGCAGTTCCCACGTTGACCATCCAAAGCCAAGGAGGCCCAAACCGTGATGACCCGTTTCCGGGCCGTGCTCGCCGCTCTCGCCGTGGTCGTGGCCGGCTGCTCCTCGGGGAGCGAGTCGCCACCGCCGGCGGCTCCCCCGCCCACCATCGACCTCGACCCGTCCACCATGGAGAGCCTTGCCGGGCCCTATCCCGTTGTCGCTGTCCTCCCCGGCCTGGTCGTGCAGCTCGACCGCGGGAGCGAGGGTGGGATGACCACGGTGGGCCTGCTGGGCGCGGTGGCAGCCGATGAGCGCCACTGCTTCGGGGCCGAGGCGGCGGCCGAGACCCACCGGCTGCTCGACGGCCAGCGGGTACGGGTGGCCGGCGATCCGGGCCTCGGCCGCACCGACGCCGAGGGCCGGCCGCTGGCCTATGTGTGGCTGGAGTCGGGGCGCATGGCCAACGACCTGCTCGTGGAGGGGGGCTTCGCCCGCGAGGCGACCGGGGTGGAGCCCTACGCCTACCGCTCCGCCTTCGCCCGCTCCGAGGAACTGGCCCGCGCTGACAGCCGGGGCCTGTGGTCGGCGGGCGCCTGCAGCGGCAACGTGGCCAAGCCGGCTTCGCAGTGATCGCTGCGTGGTCGACGGCGCCGGCGATCCTGTCTCACCCCATCCGTAGGATTCCGAGGCGGAGGCGATGATGGCGATGACCCCCAGTGTCCCGGAGTCGCCGGCCGCGGCGGCGTTCAGTGTGAGCGACGTGCACCGGCTACTCGACGAGGCGGTACGGGCGGCCGGGCTGGTCAACATGTGGGTCACGGGGACGGTCACCGGTCTGCGGCCGGGGCCGAAGTTCACCACCTTCGAGCTGGTCGACTACGAGGCGGACGGCTCCACCGTGGCCGCCGTGCTCTCCGTCGGCGTGTTCGCCAGCATGGCCCGCCAGATCAACAAGACCCTGGCCCGGGCGGGCGCCGAGCTGGCGGACGGGCTGCAGGTGGCCCTGTGGGGGCCACTGGACCTCAACCCCCGCTACGGACGGCTACGGCTCATGGCCCAGCGGATCGATCCTCGCACCACGGTGGGGGCGGTGGTACTGGCCCGTGACGACCTGGTGGCCGAGCTCGAGCGCACCGGGCGGCTCCGGGCCCAGGCCTCCCGGTCGGTCCCGGAGGTACCCAGGCGCATCGGCTTGGTGAGCTCGTCGACCGCGGCGGGGCGGGCCGATGTGTTCGCGGTGCTGGAGCGCTCGCCCCTGCCGGTGGAGATCGTCGAGGCCCAGGCGGCCATGAGCGGACCCGGGGCGCCTGCGGAGGTGGCCCGGGCCATCGACCTGTTGGCCAGCGCCGGCGTCGACGTGATCCTCATCGCCCGTGGCGGCGGGGCCAAGAGCGACCTGGCCGCCTGGGAGAGCCGCCCGGTGGCCCTGGCCATCACGGGCTGCCCCGTGCCGGTCTGGACAGCGTTGGGTCATTCCACGGATCACACGCTGGCCGACAGCCTGGCCAACGCCTGCCACGCCACCCCCTCGGCGGCCGCTGGCGCACTGGTGGCCCGGGGCGAGGCGGCCCTGCGGGCTGCGGATGAGCAGGCCCAGCGAAAGCGCCATGAAGCCGAGCTGGCGGCCTCCCGCGCCCGGGCCCGAAAGGCGGTCCTCGTCGCCGCCCTGGTGGTGCTACTGGCAATCGCCGCTGTGCTGTTTCTCCGGTGAGCGCCCCGCCGCAGACCGGCCACGTGGCCGCGTTCGCCTTCGCCCAGCGGTGCGGGGCCCGGGGCTGGACACACGTGCGCATCCACCACGAGGTGCTCGACGTCGGACCGGGGGTCAGCGTGGATGCCACCAGCCCGAGCGGCCGGTACCACTTGGTGGTGGCCTGGCACCGCGGGGGTCCGGCCCGCTTCGCCGGCGCCGGCTTCCTGGAGAAGGGCGCCTCGGAGGCCGTCCGGCTGGCCACCGTCGAGGAAGCGACTCGCCTCGTCGAGGAGCACGGCGTCGACGAGCGACCGGACCTACACTGAGTTACACCCTCGTAAGTCGTTCAGGAGGTCGGGTGGTGGCCGAAGGTTTCAGTGCTCCGCAGGTGTGCGTCCTCGCCGGCGTCTCCTACCGCCAGGTCGACTACTGGGCCCGCAGTGGCCTGCTGGAGCCCTCATTGCAGACGGCCCACGGCAGTGGCAGCCGGCGCCGCTACAGCTACCGCGACGTCCTTCAGTTGAAGGTGATTCGTCGTCTCCTCGACGGCGACGTGTCGCTGCGCCTCATCCGCCGAGCAGTCGTGTTCCTGCGCACCGAGCTCGACGAGGACCTGGTCTCGGCCACGCTCGTGCTCAACGGGTCCCGGTCACTGCTGGTGCGCACCGAAGGCGACCTGCTCGACATCGTGCGCCAGGGCCAGGCCATGCTCAGCATCGTCAGCCTCCAGCCCCTGAGCGAGGAGCTCGACGCGGCCATTGCCAGTCTGGGCCCGGGTGCCGGGACGGCCGCCGTGGCGAACGCGGCCGCGTAGGCACCCACGCCGCGGTGGTTTCCTTTGAGCGCGTGGCCGGGGAGCTGCGCTCGCTGTACCAGGCGGTGCACGAAGGCGAGCTCGGGGCCCTCCCCGACGTCGAGGCCCGAGCCGGCTGGCGACCGGCCGAGCGTTGGGAGGTCCTGTCCCGATACGACGAACTGCTGGCCGACGCAGCCGCCATGGTGGGGGCAGCGTGCCCACCATGGCCCTTCACCCGTGCCGATCGGCTCTGGCTGGAGGAGGCCCTGGTCGGCCTGGGGCTCGACGTGCCTGCCCTCATCTCTCTGACCCGACCTTCACGTCAGCTGCTCTGACCCGACCTTCACGTCAACTGCCTCCCCCGGTCGCCACGGTGGTCGAGGGTGTGTCGCCGGCGCCGACGCCGGCCAGGCCCCGAGATCGAGCAGGACGCGCTCACCCGTCTCCGCAAAGTGGGCCAGCATCTTGAGCTCACCGCCCAACATGGACCCGAGCACTGGGCGGGTTGCGGGGCGCCCGACCGATGCAGTCCGGCACTTATCGCCGGGGCGCCAGCGACGACCACCTAGCGGGGCTCATCGACGCCGAAGGAGCTGAACTGCGTAGTGAAGGGTCCGCGTTGCGGTGTCGAGCGTGGACGGGGCCCGGCCCATGACCGGCCGAAGCTTCGGGACGTCGCAGTGGTCGGCCGAAAGCCTCGACGTGGTCGTGGTGATCTGAGTGCGGGCCGGACCAGCGAACGCGAGAAAGGGCCGTGCCCACACCGCCAGTCCGCTGCCAGGGACCGTCCGCGTCATGGACATCAACCGGTCAGAGCGATGTTTCGGCCCGTCCTCGGGGTGGTGGCGGCCCGGACATCGAGGCGGACGCGGTAGCCGACGTCGCCCTGCAGCCAGAGGGTGGAGACGTCGAGGGTGTGGAAGCCGACCGGGTAGTCGGCGGCGAAGCGCACGGGATTGCCGGCGGCGAGCGGTGTGGCTACGTCCTTCTCGCGGAGCGTGATCCGGGTGGGCGCACCGGGCGCTTCGAAGCGCAGGGTGAGCGTCTCCCCCCGCCTGACCACGAGCGTGACCGGCGGATCCACGAGGAGGACGGAGACACAGACGCCGATGATGTGGCCCTGGGCGTCCCGGGTCGGGCTGTTCCAACAGAATCCACCGCTGGTGAGGCCTACCTCGCCGCTCGCCCCGGCCAGGAAGGCCTGCGGCGGTCGCTCCGTGCACGGCTGGCCGGTGCAGGGGTTCGGTGCCGTCGTCGAGGTCGTCGAGGGGACGGTGGTCGAGGTCGCGCTGGTGGTTGACGTCGTCGACGAGGTGGTGGTGGTCTGGGCGGCCGCCCCCTGGCCAAGACAAAGGGCGAGAAGGATCACCGTCAGCGCCGTTACCCGCCGTGTCGACATGCACGTAGAGTCGTCCTTCCGCCACTCTAAGTCAAGACCGTCAGGAGGGAGGCGCGTCCCGCTACTCCTCCCGGTCAATGGCGGCTAGCCGCTCGATCCTCAACGTGTGGTGAGGTGGGCTCGAACCGTCCGGGTATCGGCGATCACGTCCGGGCCCCGCCGCACACTGCTGTGAGAAGGCGCTGGTATTCGACGAGCAGGACGTCGCCGGCAGAGCCGGCGACCCGAGCGGTAAGACCGGACACCTTCGATGTAAGTCGGGTTGGTGAGTCGCCCGATCGATGCACCACGGCACGTTCAGGTTGCCCGGTTCGGCGCCCATCCGCCCAATCCGGCGCCGAGGCGGCGCCCGACCCGCCCGCGAGGGACCGACCTCAAAAGATCGCTTCCGGGAGGCTGCCCAACACGAACCATCCAACCCAGGCCAGGAAGTAGCCCAGCGTCCAGCGGTCACCGACCTCAGTGTGCGCTGCGAGGTACCAGCAGACGGGTCCGGCCAGACCCAGGAGTAGCGTGCTCCAGATCGCGAAGTGCCTCACGGCGGCCGGTCCGTTCACGGGATAGGACGTGAGGATCATTGCCGCGAGCACGCCCCAGACCGTGCCCAGGATGAAGACGATGATCCGCCCGACGGCCCTTGCCCCTCGGGCGGGCCTGCTCTCAGCCTTCATCTGCAACCACGCAGAACTGCCTCATGGCAATAGCATGCGCCGACGCCATGATGGGGAAGCGCCAACCCCGAGTACGCCACCATCGACTTGGTCCTTTGCACAGCATCCGAAACTGGCCGACTCATCATCGGCCAGTTTCGGTGAGCACGGTCGGCAAGCCGGGTTAGATACAACCCTGCTTTCCACAAGCCATCATGACCCTCATGCTGGGGCACTCCGTCACCTCCACTCCCAGCCAGGGCTCATCCACCGATACAGAACGCTTGATATGTGGGTAATCCGTGACCAGGGTTGGGGGCCGTCTGCACGACGGTGCTCGCCCACGCGAAGGAGCCCCGTTGATGTGGACCCCGTGCCTTGTGTCGTCTACGACCGCGTCGGGGCAGGTGACGGTTCGCGTCGGCCATGAGCTGATCGACGACTACCTCCACTTCCTCTCCGGCCGCAGCCGGCGGAACTCAGTGTTGGCCGCCGGCTACGACCTGAAGGTCTTCTTCGCCTGGTCGGCCAAGGAGCCGGCTGACGTCCGCTCGAGAGACATCGTCAACTTCGTGGCCGCCCAGCGCTCGCCCCGCACCGGCGCCAAGGTGGTGCGCCTGAACGACGGCGGTGCCGGTCTGTCGTCGCGCACGGTGGCCCGGCGGCTGTCCAGCCTGTCGGGGTTCTACGCGTACCTGCTGGCCCGCGGCGACGCCGACGTCACCACCAGTCCGGTGCCGCGGGGCCTGGAGACCCGCCGGGGCCGGCGTAACAACGGCCGGGCGGCACCGCTGGTGCGCACGCCGAAGTTGCTGCCCCGCATCCTCGAGCCCGCCGCGGTGAACCAGCTCATCGCCGCCCTGCGCACCGCCCGGGACCGGGCCATGGTCGAAGCGATGGTGCTCGGCGGACTGCGCCGCTGCGAGGTCCTCGGGCTGCGCCTGGAGGACCTGCGCGTCGGACAGCGCCGGGTGTTCATCGCCGAGGGCAAGGGCGGCCATGAGCGCATCATCCCGGTGTCGTCGCGCTTCTTCACCACCGTGGCCGCCTACCTCGATACCGAGCGTCCGGTGCCGGTGACGACCGACCGCGTGTTCCTGGCGATGAAGGGTCGGACCCGGGGCCGGCCGCTCAGCCCGGCGGGGCTCGACCAGATCATGGAGTCGGCCCGAGGCCGGGCCGGGCTGTCCCACGCCAGCTGTCACGAGCTGCGCCACACCTGTCTGACCCGGCTGCGGGAGGCGGGCATGGCCCTGGAGGCGGTGCAGGCCCAGGCCGGTCACGCCTCCATCGAGACGACGCGGCTCTACCTGCACCTGGCCGATGACTGGTTGGCCGGGGAGTACCGGCGAGCCTCCGAGGCCATCGACGCCCAAGCCCCAGTGGCGGGGAGCGGCTCGTGAAGGCTGTCGTCGCAACCCGCCCCGACCGCCAGCTCACCGAGACGATCGCCGACTACCTGGCCCAGATCTCCTTGTCGTTGCGGCCTGCCAGCGTCTACAGCGCCCGGGGCCACCTTCGCCGCTTCGACGGCTTCATGGCCGACGAGCACGTCGACGTGGTCGGCGCGGCCGACATCGGCCGGCCCCACGTCGAGTCCTACAAGGCCTGGCTGGCGGCGCGCCCAGGGCGCAAGGGCGGCCGGCCGACGCCCAACACCATCAGGGCCAACCTGGGAACGCTGCGCATGTTCCTGGAGCGGATCATCGAGTGGGGCTGGGAGGACGCTCCGATGCGGGTGCCCATCTTCGCCGGCGACCTGCCGCGCAAGGACGAGCCGCTGCCCAAGTTCCTCGACGACCCGACCTTCGCCCTCTTCATGCGGGCGGCCCGCGCCGAGGCCCGGCCCCTGACCCGCCTGGCCGTGGAGCTGCTGGCCCGCACCGGCATGCGCGTCAGCGAGCTCTGCGCCCTGGAGTCCGACGCGGTGGTGCTCATCGGCGAGACCCACTGGCTGCGCATCCCGGTGGGCAAGCTGCACAACGACCGCTACATCCCCCTGCACCCCCAATTGGTCGACATGCTCGCCGAGTGGGCCCTCACTCCTGCCAACCACGCCGCCGGCCGCATGCTGGCCAACAAGGGAGGAGTGCTCAACCGCCAGGTGGTGACCCGGATGCTCGACCGCATCACCAAGGCCGCCGGCATCGCTCACGTGCATCCTCATCAGCTCAGACACACCGTTGCCACCCAGGCCATCAACCGGGGCATGAGCCTGGAGGCCATCGCCGCCCTGCTGGGCCACCGCTCGCTGGAGATGACGATGGTCTACGCCCGCATCGCCGACCGAACCGTCGCCGATGAGTACTTCGCCGTCAGCGAGAAGGTGGAGGCGCTCTACGGCTCGACACCCACCCTGCCGGCCAGCGCCGAGGGCCCGGCCATGGCGCGCCTGCGCAAGGAGCACCACCGCATGCTGGGCAACGGCTACTGCACCCGACCGGTCGAACTCGACTGCGCGTTTGAGACGATCTGCGAGGGCTGCACCTACTTCTCCACCACCATCGAGTTCCGCCCGACCCTGCGCCGGCAGCACAAAGACGCCGAGCGCAAGGCTCAGACCGGCCGGGCCACCATCTTCAAGAACCTCCTCGACCGGCTCGACCCGCCCGAGGCACCGATCGCTTGAACTCTCTCTTGACAGCAGCGATTACCTGCATAACGCCGGATCTCCGCCGAGCCACCGCCGGGCACCGGAACAGGCCGTCTCGCACCGAGCGGCACGGCAGGTGTCGGTGGGGCAGCCCTCGGCCGGTTTCCTGCCAGAGCGGGACGCTCTCGCCCCCTCTTGCCGACTGTCAACTGACCGCGCCCCCCGTGGGCTCCTCCGGCTTCGTCAACTGACCCGGTCTCGTGTTGGCCCGCGCGACCAAGCCACCGCTGCGATGAGACCGAGGGCGACGCCGACGGCCAACTGGCCGACAAACCACGATCGATCGCCGCTGCAGGAGACCTCGATGGTGACCGTGGAGGCGACGAACTCCAGTGCCATGCCGACGACAAGACCACAGAACATCACAAGAGTGGCTCGCTCAACCCGGTGGTCTTCTTCACCCGCGGCGACGTACAGCTTCGACAGGATGAACAGCCAGGCGATGGTCCCGGCAAAGCCAGCGAAGATGAGCAACAAGTTGAAATCGTGGAACTGCGTCCCGTCGGCACACTCGGTGGACATTCCACGCCACAACGGGACAACGGGAAGGGCCACAGAAGCAATGGCAATGACGCCCATAATCACCCGAGCTGACGGACCTGCGGACACGCCTCGTCCGAGGCGAAGCAGGCGACCCACTGCCACCCCCATCGCTATGGCAAACGTCACCGGCCAGTAGAACCAAGCAACGTCCAGACTCACTCCTAAACCGCCCTACTGTCGTGACGGGCTCGGCGCTAGCACCACCCTATTGTGCACACACGGCCGATCATCAGCCCGGCGGCGAAGCACGAGCACCCGAACAGAAACGCCGGATCCCGAAGCGCGCGCTGCCTGGCCGGAGCGAGCAGTATCCACATGCGAAACGCTCTGGCGGGCATGTGACTCTCGTCTGATCGCCGAGGTAGCCGGCGTGGTCCAGCAGGGCCTCTCGCCCACCGCCGGCAAGCGCTGGGGGCACCGCGAGTCTCAAATGGTGCCCGTCCATCGGCGCGGCGCCTCCCCAGCAGGGCGACAGCAGGGTCCCCGGACGCGACGATGGAGACACCAGCACCAAGGGCGACGCCCCTGTTTCGCATGCCACTTCTCAAGCCGGAGGGTGATGAGTGCGACACGCTGGTAGTAGGGAGGTGACGGGTCAAACGAGCGCGAAGAACCGTGACCGATCAGGAACGACAGACAGAGGAAGAGCAGCGCGACGACCAGGTGGCGCCTGAGGTGGCGACCACCTTTTGCGACAGTCGGCGAGGGCTGGTCCGGCCGCGAAGACGACTCTGGAAGTCATCGAACTGGACAAGTGATAGCGGAGCCTCGTCAGGGGATCCGCTTCATGAATGACCACAAGCCGCCCTCGCTGTCACGGGCGCTGTACTCGCGAAAACCGTACGGCTGGTCGACTGGGCCGTACAGGATCTCGGCCCCCTGCTCGACTGCGTACCGATGGTGGGCGTCGACGTCGTCGACCAGGACAGCCGTCGTTGCGGTGGCTGCACCCAGGGACCGAGGCGACGCCAGTCCGAACGCGGCGCTCTCGGGATGAAGCCACACGACCCCGTTCCCGGCCTCCAGCTCGCCGTGTACCACTCGGCCGGCGTCGTCGCGCGCGAGATGGCCGGGGCCGAGCCCGAAGACGCGCTGCAAGTAGGTATACGCGGCCCCCACGTCGGCGTAGACGAGGACCGATATCCCACGCTGCACGGGCGAGTCGAGCATTGTCATCTCCTCCATCACCTGGATCAGTTCGTTCGTGAGCGACCCGTTCGAGGTGCCGATGGACGCAAGGAGTCGAGCGAGTCGACTCCGTAGGAGGTTCGTGGCTTCGAGGCGTCGCTCGACCTCTTCGAGATGTGTCGTCACCGCGGCGCGCAAGCTCGACGCAGGGTCGTCCAGGGCTCTGCGGATCTCGCCGAGCGACATTCCAAGCCGCCGCAGCAGGCAGATGCGGTAGAGCCGCTCGACGTCGTCGTCACTGTAGAGGCGATGTCCGGCCGGGCTTCGATCGGACGCCACCAACAGGCCGATCTCCTCGTAGTGGTGCAGCGTGCGCACCGTGACACCGCTGGCGCCCGCCAGCTCGCCGACCCTCCGTCTCGCCTCGTCTCCTCCTCGCGTGGTCACCGAGTTGACGGTACGACCTCACGCGACGTGAGGTGCAAGAGGGATTCTTTCGCCGCTGGTCGCGTAGCGGACCTATGCCGGGCCGGGGGAGGGCGTTGACGGCAGGCATCCCGCCTCCTTGCCGAGAAGCCGCAGGCCTTCCCGATCGCCGGAGCGATACTCCGTGGTGTGCGAGGTCTGCTGGGCGGTGTCGGGGTACATCAGTTGGTCACGGTCACGGGTGTGCCCGAGGCCCACGACGTGGGCCAGCTCGTGCAGGATGACGCGCCCCCACGTCACTCCTTCGGCACCTATCGCCCCGAACCCGGGCGCCGAGCCGAACCCTCCGGGCAGCGGGGTGTCCTTCGCCCGGTCGGACACGGCGTCGGAGTTCAACGTCAGCATGCCGGAAACGAGCACATCCTGGACCCGGTAGGGGAAGCCCGACCCGACCACCTCGACGTTGGCGCGGTCGCCGGACCGGCGGCTCCAGGCCACCAGGATCGGCGCCCATCGGTTCGGATACCGGTCCTCCACGTACGGTCCTCTCCGGGAGACCTCCTCCGTCACGCCGTCGTTGACGAAGGTCAGCCCCGTCGCCCGGGCCAGCCGGGCGAACGCCTCTTCCACGTCGGCGACACCGCTCGGGGGCGCCTGGGCCGGGTTCATCACGTAATGGATCGGCTGGCAGGGATCGAACCGGATCGGCGTGCAGCCATCGTCCTTCACGAAGGTGAAGGAGTAGCCGGCCGGCAGGTTGGGGATCCGGTCGGGGGTGAGGCCACTGGCGAACGTGTCGCGATGGCCGGCCGCCGGACAATTCGGTACGCCGGTGTCGGCCTGGGGGTCGGCGGCGAAGTCGTCGGTCGCGCTGCCGCCCCCGGAACAGGCCATGAGCAGCCCCGCCATGATGAGAACTGCCGCGGCCAGTGCCCCGGCTTTGGGTCTGTGGCCGGTTTCGGCGGGCACTAGGCCCGCCGCTGCAGACGCACGCTGATGCCGAAGCGGCTCCGACCCGTCCCTCTGAACTGCGCTTCCATGGGGTCGACGGTGTCGGGTAGGTCGAACACGAACAGCAGGGGAACGACGACCTCGGGGTTGATGTTCAATTCCGACAGGCTGCGGTTGCCGTTCTCAGGGGCGGCTCGGGTGAGGGCGTCGTCGGCGCCGTAGGTCCTCGACTGAGGGTCGACGAGGTACTGGAAGCGTCCGAGAAGCATGGCCGGCGAGCTGCTCGCATTCTTCACGGTGAAGCGAAGGGTGCAGAGCTTGCCTCCGGTCGTGGTGCCGGCCGTGAGCGGCGTCTGCTTGGCCGAGCACGCGAAGTCGTCGACGACGAACACCAGCTGACCGTCGCGAGCCTCCTCGCCGATCATGGCCTGTCGGGTGGCAGGTGCCTCGTTCGCAGATGTGTCCACGACTGCTCTCGGCGACGTGGCCTCCCCGGGGGTTCTCAGGACGACGACTGCGCCGAGGACCGCGAGAAGCGCGGCTCCACCGACGAGAAGCCGACCGGCACGGCTGCGTCGTGCGGCCTCAGCCTGCTCTCCGGCGCATCCCGGACATTTGTAGCCTACCGGAGTCCGCACCAGGCAAGCAGGGCAGATACCTGCCTCACACTTGGCGCAGCGCAACCGTGTAGGCCCGCCATCCCGCTGACAAACAAGCTGCTCCGCGTCCACCGACCTCACTCCCCGCCTCCGAGTCTCCCTGCAGGCGCGGCCTCGGGTCCACCGATTATTCGTGGCGCCCAGGCGACGCTTGTCGGTGAGGCCTCACGCCGGATCGTCATCGGCCCGCATCCACCAAGACGGTGCCCGTCATCCCGGGGTGGAACCGGCAGTAGTACCGGTACGTCCCCGGCTCGTCGAAGCGGGCCGACCAGGACTGTCCCTGCACCATCGACCCCGAGTCCACCGGCCCCTCTGGACCGTCGTAGGTGACGGTGTGGGGAGCGAGATCGGCGTTGCGCCATACGACCTCCACTCCGGCGGCGACGGTGACGTTTCCCGGACAGTAGGCGAACCCGGCGATGTCCAACACGACGGGTTCGACCGCGGTCGTCGCCGGACATGACGACTTGCGGTCCACCGGCATGACCGGTGCGGTGGCCGCCCCCGCGAGGTGGTCGCCGTTCGAAGGCCCGCCACCGCGCAGGACCAACGCGCCGGCCGAGGCCAGTGCGACAGCCAGAGCGGCGGCGACAGCGCCGCGTCGCCAGCCGATCATGGTCCGACGTCCAGATGCCGGGCGTGCTCCATGCGGCCCAGAGCGAAGTGCACGGCGGCGGCCGCCTGCCCTACGGGACCGTCCAGCGAGGGATCGGGACTCCAGATTTGGGCCTCGTAGGTGTCGCCTACCGCGAACGACGCAGTAGGACGGGTGTGTCTCGCGGCCATGTCCCGGATGGCCGAGTCCCGAGTCTCAGGCTCGCCGTAACGGAATATGCGCATCTCGTTGCGGCGGCTCGAGGGCAGCTCGCACGGGCCGAACTGATAGATCCGGCCTTCCAGGTACCGGAAGTAGGCAGCGGCTGCGGCGGCCTCGCCGGGCGGTGGGGGAAGCGCGATGTAGGCGCCGCCCTCGCCAGGAGCGCACAGGACGATCTTCGCCTTCGCCACCGCGGCGAGCACCTCGCCGAAGCCGCCGGTCGCCTCGTCGCCCGCCGCTCCGCCGCCGGAAGCCGCCATCGGCACTGGATCCCGCGATCCGGCACAGCCCGAAAGAACGAGCAGGCCGCCGGCCAGGACGAGAGCGACCCGCCGCACCTTCCACCGCCGCGCCGAGTAGGTGTCCATGCGGGCAACATACGGACGACCGCGAACGTGGCCGTAACACCGGAGCAAGCCTGGGGATCAGCGCACCTGGACCGCCCGCACCATCTGCCGGCGCGCCGAAGCCGTCATCGCCGCACCCTCGGCGCGGGCCCGCTCATAGCCCGCCGGACCCAGAGTCTGCAGGGCCATGTCATGGTCGATGTGCTCCACCTCCATCGGGCGGAAAAACGAGCTGCGCAGCGCCTCCGCGGCGGCGGACAGGCGCAGCGCGGTCTCGACGTCGCCTTCGTCGGCCGCCACCGCCCCGGCCACGTCGAGCACCACGGCCTCCACCCCAGACAGCTGGTACTCCTCGGCTATGGCGAGGGCCTCCAGCGCCCGGCTCAACGCCTCACGGGAGTCGTGCTCCGCCCTGGCCAGCCGGGCGAGCTGGGCCAGGACCCAGGCCTCCCGATGGCGGCTGTCGTGGGCGAGGGCCAGGCACCTGTCCAGGATCGATCGCGACAATGGGTGATCGCCTTGGCGTCGGGCCAGCTCGCCAAGGTGGGCGAGCACCCGCAGAAGCGATTCACGGTCGTCGAAGGCCTCGTAGATCGTCCGCGCCTCCTCGAGGTACTCCCCGGCGTCGGCGAGCCGGGCTTCCAAGAGGGCGATCTCGCCCAGGTCGGTCAGGGCCTCGGCCACATGAGCGACGTTGTTCAGGTCCCGTTCGATGGCCAGCCGCTCCTCGTGGAGCTGCCGGGCGGCGAGGATCTCGCCGGTTCCCATCGCGAGCAGGGCGATGTAGCGGGCCGAGTCGGCGATGCCCAGGCGATCGCCCAACGCCCGACGGATGGCCAGGCTCTGCTCGTGGAACCGGCGGGCCCCGTCGGTATCACCGGGATGGAGCCGGGTCAGCGTGCCCAGGTTCTCGAGAGCCAGGGCCTGCCCGTACCCGTCGCCGAGCGCCTCGTATGCAGCCAGGCTCTCCCGGTAGAAGCGGTGAGCCTCCGGCCCGGCGTCCTTCACGTCCCGGTGGCCGCGCATGAAGGCGGCGTGGGCGACGACCCCGAGGTTCATGAGGGAGGCCGCCTCCATACGCGCCGCACCCATGTCCCGGGCGATGCCGAGATTCTCCTGGAACAGGGTGAGGGCGGTCACCAGGTCCCCGTCGTTGACCGCCAGGTTGGCCAGACCGTGGAGCGCGGTCGCCTCCCCGATGCGGTCCCCTCGCGCCCGCTGCACGACCAGACTCTCCTGGTACGACTGGCGGGCACCGGCCACGTCGCCCTGACGCTGGGCGAGGACGGCGGCGGCGGTGAGCGCCTTGGCTCGCATGGCCGCCGAGCCACCGGCCTCCGAGGCGAACGCCTCGAGGCGGGACCGACCCTGGCTCAGGTATCCACGGATCTCCCAGAACCGCACCAGGCCGGCGGCAAGTCGGAGGCCCTCCTCGACGCGACGCTCCTCCGCGGCCCAGTCCAGGGCGGCCCGCAGGTTGTCATGCTCCTCGTCGAGCACGTCCAGCCACGACGCCTGCTCGTCGCCCTGCAGCTTCACCTCCGCCGTCTCGGCCAGCTCCACCGCCCAGGCCAGGTGGCGCCAACGGGTGGGCACCAGGTCGTCCGCCTCGGCAAGGCGCTCGGCGGCGTACTGGCGCAGGGTCTCGAGCATCCGGTAACGGGGCCGCGAAACCCTTCGGTCGATGGTGACGAGCGACTTGTCCACGAGGGCGGCCAGGGAATCGAGCACGTCGTCAGGGGTTGTGTCTTGTCCGCACACCGCCTGGGCGGCGTCGAGACCGCATCCGCCGGCGAAGACGGAGAGCCGGGCGAACAACGTGCGCTGCTCGGCGGACAGTCCCTCGAAGCTCCAGTCGACCGCGGCCCGAAGCGTCCGGTGGCGGCCGGGTGCCATCCGCGGACCGCCGACCAGTAACCCGAGGTGATCGTCCAACCGGCTGGCGATCTGGACGGGCGACAGCACCTTCGTCCGCGCTGCCGCCAGCTCTATCGCCAGCGGGATCCCCTCGAGGCGGGCGCAGATACGGGCGATCTCGGTCGCAGCCGGGCGAAGGTCGAGGTCAGGGGCCGCGGCGTGGGCCCGGTCGGCGAACAGCCGAGCGGCGTCGTTGCGCAGCAGGGTGTCGAGATCGAAGTCGTCGCCGGGCACCGGCGGGGGCAGCGGCGGCACGGGCCACGTGGTCTCACCCGGGACACTGAGGGGCTCCCGGCTGGTGGCGAGGATCGTGACCGGGGAAGAGGTCCGGAGCACCGCGTCCGCGAGCGCGGCGCAGGCCTCCACCAAGTGCTCGCAGTTGTCCATGACCAGGAGCGCCGAGCGTTCGGCGAGGTGGCGGGCGACCGCGTCGGTTGCCGCGGGCGGCGGTACCTCAGGCAGGCCCAGCACGGAGAGGACCTGCTGGGCGACGAGCGCGGGATCTGCCAGGCCGGCCAGCTCGACCAGCCACACGCCGTCCCGATAAACGCGGAGGAGGGAGTCGGCCACCCGCACGGCCAGCCGGCTCTTGCCCACGCCACCGGGCCCGGTCAGCGTGACCAGCCGGGCCGAGGCGAGGAGCCGCCGGAGCTCGTCGATCTGATCCTCCCGGCCGACGAAGCTGGTCCGATCTGGTGGCAGGTTCGTCACGGTGCTCGCGGAGGCGGCCAGAGACAGCGGCTGGTCGCGAAGCAGCCGGACGTAGAGCTCGTAGGTGTCGGGTGACGGGCTCACGCCGAGCTCCTCAGCCAGCACCCGGCGGCAGTCCTCGTAGGCGCGCAGCGCAGCGGCGCGATTGCCGGCGCTCGCATGGGCCACCATCAGGCGTTGGTGGGCCGACTCATGCAGCGGAGCGAGGGCGATGGCCCGCTCGGCCGCGTCAACGGCGCCGCCTGAGTCACCGGCGGCCGACGCTGCCTCGGCCAGCAGCTCCAGGGCGCGCAGCCGCAGGGCGGCGAGGGCGGCCTGCTTTCGTTCCACCCATTCACCGCCGGCACCTGGGAGGAACTGCAGGCCGGCCAGCTCGGAGACCTCGGCGGCGACCTTCCGGGCCCGATCGGGGGCCAGCGCGACGTCGTGTTGCGCGGATGCCAATGCGGGCTCCACCCGTTCGACGTCGACGACCGCGTCGGCCGGAAGCTGGAGCTGGTAGCAGCCCACTTGGCTGCGCAGGACGTCGGGGCCGGCCAGCCCGGCGTCCGCGAGGGTGGCGCGCACCCGGGACAGCACTCCACGGAGCGCCGCGGTCCATGTCGCCGGGAGGCACTCTCCCCACAACACGTCGGCCAGCTCGTCACGGGGGACCGGACGGCGGCGCTCGAGCACGAGATACGCGAACGCCTTCCGCCCGAGGTCGCCGAGACGGGCGTCGTCGGCGCGCTTCCCGTCGACGTCGATCGTCAGCCGGCCCAGCAGGCGTACTTCCACGGCCGTCACCCATCCGTATGGTCGCACGCATGCGACCTGCGAGGGAGCAAATTTCAGGGAGCTGGCGAACCGGTCGCTGGACATCGCCCCGACGGACCCGCCTCCGACTCGCCGTCGGAGTAGACGGCGAGTCTCATGTGGAACTGCTCGACGAGAGCGGAGGTCACCGCGCAGCTTCATAAGTGGTTCTCGGCGACCTCCGAACGATGGCGCCCTTCTGCGTCCCGCCATACCCACCTATCGACGGGCGTGGCAGATGGGGGCCGCCTTTGGACCTGCCCTGGCTCGCTCTGCTGACGTCCTCCTCCGGTTACAGGTCCTTTGCAGTCGCGCTGAGCTCCAAGACCATCGTGTGCGTGTTCTCGGTCGGTGCGACCATGCGGTAGCCGCGGCGCTCGTACAACCGGTGGGCCGGGTTGGCCGCTTCGACGCTCAGGGACAGCGCCGCGATGCCGGCCCGCTGGGCTTGCTCCTCGAGCGCACGGAGGAGGCGGGTCCCGAGCCCGTGACCCCGCCAGGGACGCCGGACGGCGACGGAGATCTCGGGAACGTCGTCGGCTACGAACCCGAAACCGGGTCGGCCAGCAGGGAAAGATCGGCGCCAGGCCACGCCGATCGGCGCACCAGCATCGTCCTCCACGGCGATACCGGCGTCGTCGTGGCGACCCCAGCCGTCTACATAACGGCCGAAGGTGGACTGGGCGAGCACGTCGGGAAGAGCAAAGCGGAGCCGGTTGGGGTCCCAGTTCACGCTCTCGACCAGCATCGACGCCAGAAGGTGACCATCGCTTCCGTCTAGCTCCCGGAACGTGACATCGGGCAAGGCGAGGTCCTTGCTCAGTACGACGCTGCGGTAGTTCGTCATCTCCCAGCCGACCTCTCCCACGAGGCGGTAGCGCCGCCGGCGGTACCAGGCGATGAGATCCTCCGCCTGGTCTGAGGTGTCCAGCGCGATTTCGTGGGCGCCCGTACTCCAGGCCCGCTCCTCAACGAGGTCCATCAGCAGGCTGCCGATGCCGAGACCCTGATGGTCGGGGCTGATGCCGAACTGCCCGCAGTAGGCGACACCGGGCCGCTGATACCAGTCACATACCTCCGTCAAGAGCCTGGGCTTGAACGTGATGGTGCCGACGAGCCGATTCCTCAGGGCGGCGACGAGGCATGTGCCTCCGGTGATCCGGCGGGCCGTGGTGTCCTCGTCCTGAGAGGTGGCGACATACCGGAGCCCGCGCTGCGCGAGCCCGGCGTAGGCACGGTGGAGCAGGTCCGTGAGCGCCGCCAAGGAATCCGATGGCGTGAACTCCCGTACGAGGAGACCGGACGGCGGTTCGCGTGCGGGCACAGCCTGATCGTCGCACGAGGACGTACCACCAGGTCGATCCATTCAGCGCACGCCCGCCGACCTTGGTGTCGTCCGCCGACGGAGGAACGCAGGATTGCTCGGTCACAGCGCCAGCCTGCTTGACCGATCAGCCGCGCAGTTCGTTCGCCCAGCTCGGCCAAGAGGAACCGACGAGCGGCCGCCTCCATTGCTGTCGGCCATTCAGCGCCCCAAGCCGCGGCCAGCCTCCGAGCCGGCGAGAGGTACGCCTCGGCGACGGCCAGGTGGCCCTCGATGATCGACCAGCGGGGACATCGCACCGTCACCGTGCTGGGCAAGGGCTCCAAGCTGGCGGTGATCCCGCTGCAGCCCCGCGTAGCCCGGGTCGTCGACCTGGCCGCCGGAGAGCGAACCAGCGGTCCACTGCTGCTGGGACGCAACGGCGAACTCCAGTGGTGATCGGCAGGGTCTTCTTTGCGCTCATGCTTGAGGTCTCGGCACTCTGTACGTCGGCGCTGAGCCAACTTCTGCGCCTGCCTGGTCAATTAACCCGCGAAGCCAACAAAGCGCCGCGTCGGCTGCCCGGCAGCACGGCGTGCAGATCTCGTTGTCCTTGACGCTGGTAGTTCCGACCGGGATCGGAACCTCTATACACGCACGACGATGGGGTTCTCCGGGGTGGTAATGGAGCGTCTGAGCCGGGCGCAGAGCCGAGTACCGCGCATGGCCGCACCGTCACCCGCCACGGGAAGGTGAGGCGCGCGGACCATCACCTGGATAGCGCACCTTGCGACCTTTTCGGGAGCCACCGCAGCGCAGTTGCGGAGCAGGGACCGGCCCCAGGCGCCTACCGACCGGACCGTGATCGAGGGTCCTTCGAGGAGGACAGCTGTGCGGCGCAGCCGGACTCTGACGGAGCGAGTCGACCATGGATGACTCCTACTGGCAGCCGGTCGCCGACTTCATCCCACAATCACCTGTAAGTTCTTTGGCCGGACGGACACATCGAGTACATGAACCAACAGGCCAGCCATTACGCCGGCGGGCCGCAGCACGTGTCTCCGAACGACATCGTGTCCGACGTTCTTTCATCCCACGACGTTCCGGTCCTTCGCCGGGCCTGGTACGAGGCGGTTCAGACCGGAACCCCCTTCGCCACGGAGTCCCGGCTCTGCCGAGCCAATGGTGAGTACCGCTGCCACCATGGCCAGGGGCGACCGCTGCGCGACGGCAGCGCGAGGTCATCAAGTGGATCGTCAGCACCGAGACATCGAGGACTACAAGCGATCAGAGGCGGCGCTCCGGGAGACCGTCGAGCGCCTCCGTGAGGCCAACGACGCCTTACACAAGGCGGGGGAACGTATGGCCGAGGCCCAGCGCCTCGCCCACGTGGGGAGCTGGTGGATCGATGTGGCCACCGGCGAACGACAGTGGTCCGACGAGCTGTACCGCCTTCTTGGCCACGAGCCTCGCAACGGCGAGCCTGACCAGGAGCGGTTCTTCGAGCGGTTGCACCCGGAGGACGCGGGTCGGGTTCGGGCCGCGTTCTTGGCACAGGTGTCGAGAACCGAGCCCTGGGACGACGAGTTACGGGTCCTGCTTCCCGGGGGCGCAGTGCGGTGGCTTGCGGCCCACACCGAGCCGGTACTGGGAGACGCCGGAGAGGTCGTCCGCATTCACGGCACCTCTCAGGACATCACCGACCGCAAGCTGGCCGAGGAGCGGTTGCGCTTCCAGGCGAGCCTGCTCGACGCCGTGGGCGAGGCGGTCATCGCCACCGATCTCAAGGGCGCCGTCATCTACTGGGGTCCCGGTGCCGAGGAGCTGTACGGCTGGCCGGCGCAGGAGGCGCAGGGCCGGATGATCATGGATTTGATCCCGACATTTGAGCAGACCTACGACGCCGCGCAGCTACGCAGTCGTTTCGAAGGCGGCGACCGTTGGGCCGGCACCATCCAGCTCAGGCGACGCGATGGCTCGATCTTCGTCGCCGAGGTGACCCGTACCTCGGTGCACGACGAGCAGGGTCTGCCGGTGGCAGTCATTGCAACCTCTTCAGACGTGAGCGAGCGGGAGAGAGCCATCGCTGAGCTGGAGCGGGTCCACCGGACGGCCGAGGAGGCGCTGACCCTTCTGGGCACCCTCCAAGCGGAGGCGCCGATAGGCTTCGGGCTCGTCGACCGCGGCCTTCGCCTGGTGCGCCTCAACCACGAGCTGGCGGCGATCCTCGGCGCTCCCATCGAGGCGGTCGTCGACCGCGACATGGCCGAGGTGCTCCCATCGGCACTGTGGGAGCAGGTGGAGCCGGTCTACCGCCAGATCCTGGCCGGAGGGGAGGCGGTCCGTGGTCAGCGGGTGATCGCGCGACAAGGCACCAACGGCGGCACGCGTGAGATCACCACGAGCCACTACCCGGTTCATGTCGGAGGCCAGATCATCGGCGTCGGAGTCGTTGTTCAGGACGTGACCGAGCGGGCAAGGTCGGAGGGACTCCGCTTGGCCGTGATGACCCAGGTGGCCGAGGGCGTGTGCACCCTCGACCGCGACGGGCGCCTGATATACATGAACAGCGCGGCATCCAAGATGCTGGGCTGGACCGAGAGCGAACTACGGGGCAGGTACATGCAGGAGGTGGTGGGCCTCCCAAAGTCCGAGGTTCCCCTTGTGCGAGCCGACCCGGTCCCGTCCCAGGACGCCGGTGTTCCGTCGGAACTGTTCGGCGAGGGAGTGTTCACCCGGAGAGACAAGTCCACATTTCCTGTGGCCTACTCGACAGCTCCCTTTCACATCGGCCCGTCGTTGGACGGTTTCGTGGTCGTCTTCCGCGATGTGAGCGAACCAGGCTCGTCCCCAAACGTCATCCGTGTTCTAATCGTGGACCCCGACACCACGGCCACTCACTCCTTCCAAGCCCTGCTCGAACGCCACGACGGCATCGAGGTCCTCGGAACCGCCACCACCTCCGCTCGGGCATTGCGTCTCGCCGAGGAGCTCAGGCCGGCGGTCGTACTGGTCAACCTCGACCTCCCCGACCGCGAGGGCCTGACCACAGCGAGCATGATCAAGTACGCGAACCCATCTACCAACGTGATCCTCATGACCGCGACCCACGACGACACCATCGCCTTGGCCAGCATCCAGGCGGGATGTTCCGGCCTACTGGACAAGAGCCGGGCCTGGGTGGAGTTGGTGAGCGCGGTGCGAGCCGCCTATCACGGTGAGACGATCATCCCGCAGGGGGAGCTGCAGCGTGTGCTCTCCCGGGTGCGGGGCGGCGGCCACCCCGGTCGCTCGACGCAGCTGACCGACCGGGAGGAGGAGGTCCTCGCCCACATGCGGGAGGGACTGTCGAACGCACAGGTTGCCGAGCGCCTCGGCGTCTCGCCGAACACCGTTCGCAACCATGTACAGCGCATCCTCTTCAAGCTGAACGTGCACTCGAAGCTGGAGGCAGTCGTGATCACTTCTCGTGAGGGCCTGCCTCGAGGAGACTGATGGCAGCTCCAGCCTGCGCGTGCCTCGCTGATCATGGCCTGAACTGACAGGACGTGCTCAAAGACGGCGTGGCGACCGGGCCGGCGCGACTTGGCACTGGCGGCGGCAGATGCCACCCTCGGCAGGGAACGTGGTGATCGTCCTGGCGTACGCCAACCCGGTGATCCGGGCGTCGCCCCCGTCGTTCCGCCTCACATAGAGCGTGGCGACGGCGGCTACCCGCCGGCATGGCTCCCCCGCGGCGTGCTGGGCTCGTGGGTGATAAGGACAGGGCGATGAACGGCGCACCCAACGGCCCTCAAACGGTCTCCGATGTGCTGGACGCCCTCGACGGCGTCATCGCCCAGGCCCTGCAGACGGGCAGTCGGGTCGGCTACTTCGCAGCCATCTATCGGAAGGTCACCGCCAAGGTGGCCGAGGGCATCGCCGGCGGGTTCTTCGACGACGGGGATCGCATGCAGCGGCTCGACGTCGCCTTCGCTACTCGCTACCTCTCGGCGCTGGCCCTTCACCAGCACGGTGGCACACCGACTCGTTCGTGGCAACTGGCCTTCGAGGCCGCGGCGGCGTCCCGGCCGGTCGTCCTTCAGCACTTGTTGATCGGCATAAACGCCCACATCAACCTGGACCTGGGAATCGCGGCGGCGGAGACCGCGCCGGGCTCCGTCCTCCCCAGCCTGCGTCGCGACTTCGATCGCATCAACGAGATCCTGGCCATGCTCCTGGAGGGCATCCGGCGTGACCTGGCTGAGGTTTCGCCGTGGATCGGCTTGCTCGAGCGTATCGGCGGTCGTCACGACGACGAGATCGTGAAGTTCAGCATCGAGGTGGCCCGGAGCGAAGCGTGGCGGTTCGCGACGGAACTCGCGCCGGTACCACGCGACCATTGGGGAGGCCCAATCGGCGGGCGCGACGCTCGGGTCGCCCGCCTCGCCACGGTCGTGCTGAATCCGGGCTTGCTGACGGTGGGGCTCCTGGTGATTCGCTCCCGCGAGAGCACCGACGTACGGCGCATCATCGCGGTGCTCAACCAGGTCGAAGAGCCGGACCTGCAGGTCGTGGAGATGAGGGTACGGCAGGAGCGAGCTCCCACGGACTGAACGCGACACATCCCTTACCGGCGACCGGTACGGCGACGGTACCCCCCCGGGCTTCAGCCGGGGGACGAGCGACTGCTACCTCGTCGGGCCGACCCGCTGACGGTCCTCGCCGGCGCCCGCCAGTTGATGGGACTTGAACACCAGGGCCGGATCGGGCCGCCTGACGGCCCAGGCCAGACCGACTGTCGCCAGCAGCTGGATGACCCACTTCGAGGGGTCGAAGCTGAAGCGCTTCCAGCCGTGGAAGGCCCATGTGGGCTGGGCGTGGTGGTTGGCGTGGTAGCCCTCGCCCATGGCCAGGATCTCGACCATCCAGTTGTTGCGGCTGTCGTCCGCCAGATACACGTTGCCCGCCGAGTCGATGGCCCGCTTGCCCCACTTGTGGCAGACCGAGTTCACCGACCACGTGACGTGCAGCACCAAGACCACCCGTAGGAACCCGGCGAGGAGCAGCCCGTCCCAACCGGCCACCGCGAAGGGAATGGCGAAGCTGGCCAGGGCCAGGGGGACGTACCAGCGTCGCTGCCACCGGGCCAGCGGGTCGGCTTCCAGCCGGGCGGAGGTGCGGAACTGTGCCGGTCGTTCGTAGCGGAACAGCAGCCAGCCGACATGGGCCCAGAGCAGCCCCTTGATCCCCGGGTACTCCAGGGGGGAGTGAGGGTCGAGTCCGGGCTGGTCCTGGAAGTGATGGTGGACACGGTGGTTGAGCACCCAGCCGTTGACCTCGCCCTGAACGGACATTGCGCCGAAGACCACGAGGACCGCCCGCACCCACGGGTGGCACTTGAACCCGTTGTGCGTCTCCATCCGGTGGTAGCCGACCGTGATGCCCAGCTGGGGCAGCACCCACATGGCGACGAACAGCACCCACACCGTGGCCGACGGCGGAGACCGGAAGGCGTTGACGACCGCGAACGCGGCCACCAGGTGCAAGAAGCCGAGGACCAGGATGCTCTGGAGGCTCACCTGCCTCTTGACCGGCAGCGACACGGGCCGCTCGGGGGTCACCGTCGCCGTCATCCGGCCTCCACGGCCACGGGCCAGCACGGCCGCAGCTGCTCCACGAACGCCGCCCGGCTGGGGCTCTCCTGCGCCAGAGCGAAGAGGAGGGCTTGGACCAGCATGAGGTGGAACGCCCTGGCCTCGGCCGGCGCCGACCGCTGCGGCCCGCGACCCGCCCGGTCGGCGAGGCGCCGGTCGAGGTTGTACAGCGCGTTCGTCAGGTACTCCAGCTCGTCAGGATCCACGTCGACCTGCCACTCGAAGACCTCGCTGTCGCAGTTCACCCCCGCCCATGACTCGACATACGCAGCGACGTCGTCGAGGACCTGGGGGGAAAGCTTGACCGCCGCGGCGGGGTCGCCTCGCAGCTCACCGATGACCTGCCGGGCCCATCCGATCCATGCCGCGGCGCTGTTCGGCGCCACCGGCCCGACGGACACCCTTACTCCTGCACCCATGACCTTGGCTCCTCCTCTGGAGCTCGGTGTGGTTCGGAGACGCGAGTCGCTTTCGGTCCTCACTGCCCCAGACACTCTGGAAGTTGCGTCGCTATGGCTGAAACGACGCTGTCTGGGTCCGGGACAGCCGCCCGCTACGTCAGGGCTCGTTCGGCGACGACATCCTACCCGGCTCTGCGGCCCTCCGAGGCGCCGCGCCGCCCCGCCCGCGACCCGGAGAGCACGACGTCGGCATCGAGTGCCCCAGACACCACCTCGCCGGCGACGTCGACCAGCCGCCGTGTGGTCGTCCGGGCATAGGTTCGCAGGTGCGAAAACGCCTGGTCGACCCCCACGGATGCCCGCTCGGCCAGCATTCCCTTCGCCTGCTCGATGACCACCCGGCTCTCGAGGGCGTGCTGGAGCTGGTCGGTCACGACCTGCATGTCACGGATCGCCCAGAACTGGCACAGGGCGATGGCGGCCACGTCGGCCAGGGCCTGACCGGCGAGGACGTCGGCCGGGGTCAGCCCTCCCGGGTCGGTGCTGAAGAGGTTCAGGGAGCCGAGGACCCGACCCCGCAACCGGAGAGGAAAGGAGTGGGCGGCCCGAAAGCCGGCCTCGATGGCGGCGGCAGTGAACGTCGGCCACAGATCGGACGGCTTGGACAGGTCGTCGGAGATGACCGCCTCACCGTTCCGGAAACAGTCGATGCACGGGCCTCTTTGATCCTCCACCTGCAAGAGCTCGAGGAGCTCGGTGGCCTCGCTCGTGGAGACCATGTGCTGCAGCCTCCCCGCCTTGTCGCCCAGCACCAGACCGGCCGCCGAGGCGTCGAGCAGCTCCACGGACCGTTCCACCAACAGGGTCAGGAGCTCGACGACGTCGAAGTCGTCGACCAGGGTGTCGGCCAGCTCCACCATGGTCCGGGCGAGGCGTTCCTCTCTCGTCATCCCTTCATGTATGCCCACGTCCCTGGACCCACGCACACGCCGCTCCCTACCGGAGGGGAACCAGCTCGCCGCTGTGGACGTCGAAGATGAAGCCACCGACCTGGAGCTCCGACGGCAGGAGTGGGCAGGTCGGGATGAGGGCGATGTCCCGTTGCAAGGTCTCGACCTGGTCGGT
>CADCTB010000038.1 GCA_902805665.1 uncultured Acidimicrobiales bacterium | reverse complement strand
CTTGCGGAGCCGGTGGCAGTCAGGGGGGACTCGGGGGGGCAGCGCCCCCGAGGGTGCCAATACTCAATGCCCTTCTTGGCTCGCGGAGCCGGTGGCCGTCGGGGGGGACTCGGGGGGCAGCGCCCCCCGAGGGTGCTAATACTCAATGCCCTTCTTGGCCTTGATGCCCTCGTCGTAGGCGTGCTTGACCTTGCGCATCTCCGTCACGGTGTCGGCCAGCTCCACCAGCTCGTCGGGAGCGTCCCGGCCGGTTATCACCACGTTGGTGTGGGGCGCCCGGTTGCGGACTCCCTCGACCACGTCGGCCACGTCGACCCAGCCGTACTTCACCGCATAGGTGAGCTCGTCGAGGATGAGCAGGTCGAAGTCGCCGGACGCCAGCTTGGCCGCAGCCACCTCCCAGGCGTGCCGGCCCTTCGCCGCAGTCTCGTCGAGGTCGGTGGACTCCCAGGTGAACCCGTCGCCCAGGGTGTGCCACTCGATGCCGAGGTGGTCGGCCAGCTTCCGCTCGCCCGTCTTCCACTTCCCGCTCTTGATGAACTGGACGACACCGACCCGCCAGCCCCGGGCCCACCCTCGTCCCATGACGCCGAACGCGGCCGAGGACTTGCCCTTCCCGTAGCCGGTGTTGACGAGGACAATCGATTCGGCTCTTGCCATCCGGCGCAGCGTATGATGCCGCCCGCAGCGCAGGGAACCCGGTGTGATTCCGGGGCTGTCCCGCAACTGTCACCGGGGAGCAGACCTCACGCAGTGGCCACGGCCCGAGAGGGCGGGAAGGCCGAGGCGAGCGTCGATCCGGGAGCCAGGAAACCTGTCTGCACGGCTGCGTGCCGAACGCGGCTGCCGGCGTACGCCGGAAGAGAAAGGTCGCGTGGACGTGGAGATGCAGATGCGGTTCCGGCAGGAGGGCGGCCGGGCCCTGCCCGTGCTGGTGTGGCGGGCGGGGGGGCCCTTGCGGATGGTCGCCTCCGCTCCCCATGGCGGTGGTATCGGCACCCGCCGGTGGGTCGTCAACGCCCAGGTGCCCGTCAGCTACGGACGGCGCGACCCCGATCACCACCTGTCCAAGCTGGGGGTGTCCCTCGGCCTTCCCGGGCGGGGGGTCGGCATGCTCACCGCCGCCGACGTCCGGGGCGTGTCGTCGGTCACCGACTCGGGGGTGGAGGTGTCGGCCACCGTCGGGCTCGGCCATCCGACCTGGGCGGCGGCGCCGGACGGGTCTGGGCCCGTGAGCATGGTCGGCACCATCAACCTGGTGGTCCTCCTGCCCGAGCGGCTGTCGGACGCCGCCCTGGTCAACGCGATCGCCACCGCGACTGAGGCCAAGGCCCAGGCACTCTGGGAGTCGGGCATCCCCGGCACCGGCACGGCCACCGACGCGGTCTGCATCGCCTGTCCGGACGACGGCGCGCCGCACGCGTTCGGGGGGCCCCGATCGGTGTGGGGTGCCCGACTGGCCCGGGCCGTCCACGGCGCCGTCCTCGCCGGCCTGCCCGGGTGACCGTCACGCTCGTGCTCGGGGGCGCACGGTCGGGGAAGTCGGCGGCGGCGGAGCGCCGGGCCGGTTCCGGTCCGGTGACGTACCTGGCCACCGGGGTGTCCGATCCCGACGATGGTGAAATGGCGGACCGCATCGCCGCCCACCGGGCGCGCCGTCCGTCGACCTGGACGACGGTGGAGTGCGGCGACCTCATCGCCGCCGTTCACGACTCGGCAGGCACGGTGCTGGTCGACAGCCTGACCACATGGGTGGCGCGGTCGCCAGAGTTCTCGGTCGACTCCCGTTCGTTGTGCCGGGCGCTGGCCGAGCACGCGGGTGAGGTCATCGTGGTCAGCGACGAGGTCGGCCTGGGGGTCCACCCCTCGTCCGAGGCCGGCCGTCGCTTCCGGGACGCACTGGGATTGGCGAACCAGGCAGTCGCCGCCATTGCCGACGACGTGCTGTTCGTCGTGGCCGGGCGCGTCCTCAGACTGGACCCCGCCTGATGCGCAGGGCGATCGCGTTCCTGACGCCGTTCGGCGGCGCCGCCGTGCCGTCGCCCTCCGCTCTCGCGTGGTTCCCGGTCGTGGGCGCCGCCATGGGGCTGAGCCTGGGCGCCATCTGGTGGGCGGCGGACCGGTTGTGGGCCGCGCCAGTGGCAGCGGCGGTCGTGGTGGCCGCCGACCTGGCCCTGACCGGCATGCTCCATCTCGACGGGCTGGTGGACTCTGCCGACGGCCTGCTCCCACCGATGGAGACCGACCGCAGGCTGGAGGTCATGTCCGACCCGGCGGCCGGCGCCTTCGGTGTGGGAACTGCCGTCGCCGTCCTGCTGCTCCGCTGGTCGTCGCTCGCCACCTTGACTCCCTCGCCGGTGCTGCTCGGCGCCCTCTGGTGCGCATCGCGCCTGGCCATGGCCGAGTTCACCAGGACCGTTCCGTACGCCCGGCCCACGGGGTTGGCCAGCGCCTTCCGCACGCCGGGTCGGCGCCGCCTGCCCGTCGCCGGCATCGCGCTCGGCGCCGCGCTGACCGCCGCCGGCGCGGGCGACGCGATCGTCGGTGTTGCCGTGCTCGCGCTCGCGGCCGTCGCAGTGATGGCGCTGGCAGTCCGCCGCCTCGGTGGGTTCACCGGTGACGTTCTGGGGGCCGCCGGCGTCGTCGGGGAGACGGCGGGACTTCTCGCCGCGGCTGCGTGATGGCGAGCCGGCCTCTCCTCTCCTCCGCCGGCATCGTGGCCGACCGGCTCCTGGGCGAGCCGCCGTCGCCCGTGCATCCCGTGGTCGCCTTCGGGCGGGTGATGCGGGCCGTCGAGCGTGGCATGTACCGGGACTCCCGAATGGCCGGCGTCGGCCACGCCGCGGTCGGGACCGCGCTCGGTGTGTTTGCGGGCGGGGTGGTCGGGTCGACATCAGTCGCAACGTGGATGGCCGTCGCCGGCCGCGGCCTGGCCACGGCGGCTCTTGACGTGGCCTCGGCCCTGGACGCGGACGACCTTCCCTGCGCCCGTGCCCTGCTCCCCACGCTCGTCGGGCGGGACCCCTCGGAGCTCGACGAGAAGGCGATAGCCCGGGCGGTCGTGGAGTCGGTGGCCGAGAACACGGTCGACGCCGTGGTCGCGCCTGCGCTGTGGGCCGCCATCCTCGGCGGGCCGGGTGCGCTCGGGTACCGGGCGGTCAACACCCTCGACGCCATGGTCGGTCACCGCTCCCCCCGGTATCGCCGGTACGGGTGGGCCAGCGCCCGTCTCGACGACCTCGCGGGCTGGGCGCCGGCCCGCGCGACTGCCGCGCTGGTCGCCGTCGTACGCCCTCGGGCGGCCGCTGCCGTCTTCACCGCAGTGCGCACGCAGGCGCCGGCCCACCCGTCGCCCAACGCAGGCGTCGCCGAGGCCGCCTTCGCCGCTGCCCTCGGCCTCTGCCTGGGTGGCGAGAGCCGTTACGGCGACCGGGTCGAGCTCCGACCGCCGCTCGGCACCGGCCGTCCGGCGGAGCCGGCCGATATCGCCCGCGCCGTCGCCCTTTCACGAGACGTCTCGTTGGCCTTGTGTGCACTTCCCGTCGTGAAATGGGCTGTTTCGGCCGGAATCACGACGAGAAGTGCACACCGGGGGCAGCGGTGATCCCGGCTCCCGGCGCGCACGGCGGGGATGGAGCCCGCCTGGCCGCGGCGCTGGGCGTGGACCCGGGCGCGGTGCTCGACCTCTCGGCCAGCCTCAATCCCGTCGCGCCCGATGCGGGGGAGGTGGTGGCCAAGCACCTCGACGCCGTCGCCCGGTATCCCGACCCAGCGGACGCCACCGACGCTCTCGCCTCGGCCATGGCGGTCGACAGTGACCGCCTGCTGCTGACGAACGGGGGAGCGGAGGCCATCGCCCTGGTCGCCGCCGAGTTTGGAGGACGGGTGGAGGAGCCGGACTTCGCCCTCTATCCCCGCCGGTCCGGGCCGCGGTGGCGCTCCAACCCGCACAACCCGTCCGGGCGGTTGGCGGGCGACGACGAGGTGGCCGGTGTGTGGGATGAGGCGTTCTACCCGCTGGCCACCGGACGCTGGACACGGGGCGACGAGGGCGTCGTCGTGGTCGGCTCGCTGACCAAGCTTCTGGCCTGTCCCGGCCTGCGGGTGGGCTACGTGCTGGCGCCCGACGCGGCCTTCATTCGCCGGCTGCGCCAGCCGGCGTGGTCGGTCAACGGGCTGGCCGCGGCGGCAGTCCCCGACCTGCTCGACTCCGTGGACCTGCCGGGCTGGGCCCCGGCCGTGGCCGGCCTGCGCGGCCGGCTGGTGGATCTGTTGTGCAGTGCCGGCTTCGCCCCCGAGCCGTCCGACGCCAACTTCGTCCTCGTCCGGGCCCCCGGCCTGCGGGCCCGGCTCGCGCCCTACGGAATCCTGGTGCGTGACTGCGCCAGCTTCGGCCTCCCGGACCATGTCCGGATCGCGGTGCCCGACCAGGACGGACTGATCCGGCTCGAGGAGGCGTTGTGCGCGGCGGGCTGATGGTGTGCGGCACGGCCAGCGACGTGGGCAAGAGCTCCGTCGTCGCCGGCCTGTGCCGGGTGCTGCACCGGCGGGGGCTCCGAGTGGCGCCCTTCAAGGCCCAGAACATGGCGAACAACTCTTACGTCACACCGTCCGGCCACGAGATCGGCAGGGCTCAAGGCGTGCAGGCACTGGCGGCCGGCGCCGAGCCGGAAGTGGCGATGAACCCGATCCTCCTCAAGCCGACAGGGGAGCGGACCAGCCAGGTGGTTGTGATGGGCCGGCCGGTCGGTCACTTCGACGCCGCCGCGTACCAGGCCGAGAAGCCGCGCCTTTTCGTGACCGTCCTGGAGGCCTTGGCCGACCTGCGCACCCGGTTCGACGTGGTCATCGTCGAAGGCGCGGGCAGCCCGAGCGAGATCAACCTGCTCCACTCCGACCTGGTGAACCTCCGCCTCGCCGCCGCTGCCGGCCTGCCCGCCATCGTCGTCGGCGACATCGACCGGGGAGGGGTGTTCGCCGCGTTCTACGGCACCGTCGCCCTGCTTCCGGACGATCTCCGCCCGTTGGTGCGTGGGTTCGTGGTCAACAAGCTCCGCGGCGATCCGGCGCTGCTCGCCGAAGGCCCGGCCGAGCTCGAGCGCCGGTGCGGCGTGCCGACATTGGGCGTGCTCCCGTACCTGCACGGGGTCTCGCTCGACGCCGAGGACTCGCTGGCCCTGCCCGAGGTGGCACCGTCCGACGGCTCGGCCATCGACGTCGCGGTCATCCGCTTCCCGCGCATCGCCAACTTCACCGACTTCGACCCGCTCATGTCAGAGCCGGCCGTCGGGGTCCGGTTCGTCGACCGGGCCGCCGCTCTGGGACGCCCCGACCTCGTCGTCCTGCCTGGGACCAAGGCCACCGTCGCCGACCTCGAGTGGCTGCGAGGTCGAGGGCTCGACCGGGCGATCGAAGCGTGCGGCGCCCGGGTGCTCGGCATCTGCGGCGGCTACCAGATGATGGGACGGACCATCGTGGACGACGTGGAGTCGGGGCGAGGCGCGGTTGACGGGCTCGGGTGGCTCGATGCCGAAACGGTCTTCGGCCCGACAAAGGTCACCCGCCAGCGACGGGGCCGGGCCTTGAATCAGCGGGTCACCGGCTATGAGATCCACCACGGCCGGGTGCGCAGCGCCGATCCGTGGATCCACCTGGACGACGCCTACGGCGAGGAGCCGGAGGGCGCAGTCAGCGGCCGGTTCTCCGGGACCACCCTGCACGGCCTGTTGGAGGACGACGGCTTTCGAGCCGCGTTCCTCGCGATCGATCCCTCCGGGCTGTCGTTCGCCGCCGCCCGTGAGGACCAGCTCGACCGGCTGGCCGACATGCTCGAAGCCCACCTCGACCTCGCCGCCATCGACGGCCTCATCAAGGAAGGCGCTCCCGCCACGTGATCCTCGTCCTGACCAATGCCGACACCGAGATCCTGGCCCTGCGGTCGGTGGTGGAGGGCCTGCCCGATGGCTTCCCAGCCGTGCGGGCGGCCAGTCCGAGCCGCCTCACGGAACCGCCGTCGCTCGACGGCGTGACCATGGTCCTCGTCCGGCTGCTGGGCGGGCGGCGGGCCTGGGAGGAGCAGTTCGACGAGCTGCGCCGGCGCTGCCTGGCCGCCGGCATCCCGCTCCTTGCGTTCGGCGGTGAGGCCACCCCGGACGCCGAGCTCACCGCGCTTTCGACCGCCCCGGCGGCCACCGTGGCCCGGGCGTTCGAGTACCTGGCGTCCGGCGGCCTGGACAACACCGAGCAGCTCCTCCGCTTCGTGGCCGGTTACCCCCACCAGCCCCCGGTCGAGGTCCCCGCCTTCGGGGTGCTCGGCGAACGGGTCCATGACAATGGCCGGCCGACCGTGGGCATCGTCTTCTACCGGGCCCACGTGCTGGCGGGGAACACCGGCTTCGTCGAGGACCTGTGCCGGGCCATCGAGGAGCGGGGGGCCAGCGCTCTCCCGGTGTGGTGCTACTCGCTGCGCTCCGACACGGGGGTCTTCGACCTTCTGCGGGACGTCGACGTGCTCGTCACCACCGTCCTGGCCATGGGGGTCAGCGAGGGCGACGACTGGAACGCCTCGGCGCTGGCTGAGCTCGACGTGCCCGTCGTGCAGGCGATCGCCGCCACGCAGCCCGTCGAGGCGTGGGACACGAGCACCTCCGGCCTCACGCCGATCGACGTGGCCATGAGCGTGGCCATCCCGGAGTTCGACGGCCGGATCATCGGCGTGCCGTTCTCGTTCAAGGAGGTGGTCGACGACGGCGACGAGCTGGGCGCGCCGGTGACCGCCTATCGGACTGTGCCGGACCGGGTGGCCCGGATCGCCGGCCTGGCCACGCGCCTGGCCGCTCTGCGCCACGTGCCGAACGACGACAAGCGGCTGGCCCTCGTCCTCTCCGCATACCCGACCAAGAAGAGCCGCATCGGCAACGCCGTCGGCCTGGACACGCCCGCCTCGGTGGTCGACTTCCTGCACGTCCTCCGCGCCGCCGGCTACCGGGTGGACCGCATCCCCGACGACGGTGACGCCCTGATGGCGGAGCTGGCCGACGGCGAGGTGTGCGGCCGCTGGCCGGTCGACTCGTATGCGCGGGCGTTCGAGCGGTTCCCGGACGGCTTCCGTTCCGGTGTCGACGAGACCTGGGGCCAGGTCGAGGGCGATGAGCTGGCCTTTGCCGGCATCGACCTGGGCGGCGTGTTGGTGGCCATTCAGCCGGCCCGGGGCTTCGGCGACAACCCCATCGCCGTCTACCACTCACCCGACCTGGCTCCCACCCACCACTACCTCGCCTTCTACCGGTGGCTGGAGGAGGCGTGGGGCGCCCACGCCGTGGTCCACGTCGGCAAGCACGGCACCCTCGAGTGGCTGCCCGGAAAGGGCGTGGGCCTGTCGTCGTCATGCGGCCCCGATGCCGCGCTGGGCGACCTCCCGCTGGTCTACCCGTTCGTCGTCAACGACCCGGGGGAGGGGACGCAGGCCAAGCGCCGCGCCCATGCGGTGATCGTCGACCACCTGCTTCCGCCGATGACCCGGGCCGACAGCTACGACGACGTCGCCCGGCTCGAGGCCCTGCTCGACGAGCACGCGTCGATCGCCGCCCTCGATCCGGCCAAGCTCCCCGCCATCCGGGCCCAGGTCTGGGAGCTGCTGGTCCAGGCCGAGATTCACCGTGACCTGGGTGTCACCGACCGGCCCGACGGCGACGAGTTCGACGACCTCGTGCTCCACGTCGACGGGTACCTGTGCGAGCTCAAGGACGCCCAGATCCGAGGCGGGCTCCATATCCTCGGCCGCCCGCCCGAGGGTGAGGCCGAGCTCGACCTGGTGCTCGCCATCACCCGCCTGCCTCAGGGGTCGGCGGTGCCCGCCCTGCGTCGAGAGGCCGAAGGGCGCACCGACGTCGACGCGGCCGAGGGCGAGGCTCGTGCGACCCTGGCCGCCATCCAGTCCGACGGCTGGGCCTACGTCGGCGACCACCCCACCCTGAGGTGGGTGTGCGACCGGCTCGTGCCCGCCCTGGGACGGACCACCGACGAGTTCACCAACCTCCTGGGTGCGCTCGACGGCCATCACGTGCCGGCCGGCCCGAGCGGCGCACCAACCCGGGGGATGGCCCATGTCCTCCCGACCGGCCGGAACTTCTTCTCCGTGGACCCGAAGGCCATTCCCAGTCGCCTGGCGTGGGACGTGGGCCGGAAGCTGGCGAACGAG
>CADCTB010000037.1 GCA_902805665.1 uncultured Acidimicrobiales bacterium | reverse complement strand
AGGTCCGTCAGCCGGAACGCCCGGAACAGCGCCTCGGGATCCTGGGCGACCGGGGACCGGAGGTCGGCTGCGGCCCCTGCGGGGCCCGTGGCCGCGGCCAGGTGGTCGACCAGGCTCATCAACTGGACGTACTGGCGGCGGGTCAGCGACAGGGGAGATGCGTCGGAGTCGCGCATGTAGGGGGGCATGCGCATGTCGTGGAGCGACGCGTCCGCGTCCCATGGCCGGCGCCGCCCGGCCGGCGGCCGGGGCTGGGCCGGCGCCGACTCCCGCACCAGGGCGTACGGCGGGCGCACCAGTCGGCGAACTCTGCCGGCGTCCTCGGCGAGGAACTGCAGGAGCCGGGGCAGGTCGGTCAAGACCGCATGGGTCTCACCGGCCAGGGCGCTGTAGGGGAAGGCGGTGTCGCTCCTGATCTGGTTGCGGTCGCCGGCGCGGTATCCGACGTCGTCGTCGGTCATGGACTCGCGGTTGGCGAGCGGGGGTTCCTCACGGCGGGTGTCGAAGCCGAGGCGGGCCCGGAGGGACCCCGTAGTGCCGAGGCTGCCGGCGGCGGTGATGTAGGTGCCGGCGCCGGCGGCGTTCTCGAGGATCGCCCGCCGGCGTTGGGTGTCGACGTTGTTCAGGATGACCGTCTCGAAGGCCCGGCGGAAGAGGTCGGCCACCTCCCCCTCGGCGCGGCGGGGACTGAACTCCGGGTCGGGCGCCTCGCGGTCGAGCAGGTCGTCGAGCAGGGAGAAGAACGGCCGCTTGTCGGGGGCGTAGTCGGGTGGTCCGACGAAGACCCTGGCCTGGCCGACGTGCGTCTCGCGGCCGACCCGCACCGTGGCGGTGACCACGACGTCGCAGGTGTCGTCCACCACGCCCCATGACCGGTCCTCGGTCGACAGCGGGTCGCCACTGCCGTCGTAGGTGTCGGCCGGCTGCGGGTGGGGCAACGGCTGGTTGAGGGAGTACGACGTCCACGGCGTGCCCTCGTTGAGGATCCGGTTCTCGGGCGGGACTATGTCCAGGCGCACGCCGGGACCACCTTCGCCTTCGCCGGCGCTGGGCGGGCCGTACACCAGCCCCTTGGCCGGGGTGAACCGCAGGCGCAGCACATCCCGAAGGGGCGTCTCCGAGTCCGACTGCGGACGGAGCGCCTGGATGCGGCCGAGGGGAACCGGGCGGTCGGGCGAGACGAGGGGCGCCGGTCCGGGGCTCGACGCCAGCAGGTCGACCGCAGCGTTGCCGGCGTGATCGAACTGCACCGTGGCCGAGAAGCCGCAGGCGGCATCGAGCGTCCGCCGCTCAGCCTTCCGGTTCGCCGCCTGCACCGTGTAGCCGACGTCGGCCAGGCTGCCGCCTGCCTCGGCGAGAAGGGTGCCGGTGAGCGGCCCGACGGTCCCGTCGGCCCACTCCACCCACAGCTCGAGGAACGGCGCCACCGGCCGGAGTTGCTCGCTGTCCCGGAAGACGAGCTCCGTCGGACGGTACGGCGTGACCGTGCCGTCGTCCTCGACCCGCAGTGAGATCGCGGGAGCGAGAGCGGTCAGCCCGCCTCCGTGAAGCGATGGGTCCTCCCGCCACACGTAGGCGTCGAGCGGGGTGTCGCTGCCGCCGAGCCGGGCCACAGCGACAGGGGGAGTGAAGAAGACAGACCGAATCGCAACCGCCATCTGGATCCTCTCGCCGGGGCCCTGTGCCGTACCGTACAGGATCGACTTGGCCGATTCCCGCGGTCCCGACGTCGTCATCGCCGGCGGAGGCATTGCCGCCGCCGCCACCGCGATCCGGCTGCGGGCACTGGGCCTGAGTGTCGGCCTCGTGGTACGGGAACTACCGCCTTTGCCCGGTATCGAGGCGATCCCTCTACGGGCCCTGGAGCTGTTCGACGTCCTCGGCGAGCCGGACGTGGCCGAGGAGGCGGGCGCCGTGGAGGTGGAGGGGCCGGCCCACGAGTGGCATGGCGCGGCTGGTCGGGTCCCCGCTCGCTTCGTGCACGTCGACAGGGTGGCGCTGGCCGCCCAGCTGCTGTCGCGGGCCGAGCTGCGGGGGGCGACGGTGCAGCGGACACCGCGCCTCCCCAGACCGGAGGACGTGCCGGCGACGACGGTCGCGCTCGTCGACGGCACCGGCCGCGCCGCGGCCTGGTCGCGACCGGTGCAGACCCAGGGGAGCGCGGTCGCCTGGCAGTTCCGCGCCCCTCCGGCCGACGAGGTGGCCGGCCGCATCGTGCGGGGAGACGGTTGGTGGGCGTACCGGCTCGGTCACGCCGGAGCCAGCTGGGTGGGCGTCGTGACCGCCGCCGGGACGCTGGCCCCATCCGTGCTCGAGTCGGCGGCGGGACGTCTCGGCGTCCCCCCCGAGTCGATGGTGGCCCAGGGTCGCCGGCCCGCCTGGGTGCAACACGCGGCGCAGCCTGTGTCGGGGCGGCGCATCGCCGTCGGCGACGCAGCCCTTGCCCACGACCCGATTGCCGGTCAGGGCATCCGGTTCGCGCTCGGGTCGGCCATCGCCGCCGCGGCCACGGTGGCCACCTGGGCCGGCGACCCTTCGCGGCGGGAGATTGCGACGGGGTACTACCGGAACCTGGTGGAGGCGGAGGCGGTCCGGCATCGCACCGCCCTCGACGAGCTCGCCAATCCTTACCAGCAGGCACCGTCCCGTCCGGAGCCGCCGACAGAGCCGGCAGTTGTCCGTTTCCGGGCCGACGTCGTGCAGACGGAGCTCTCCGTCGACGGGCGGATCGAGGTGGGCCCTGCAGTCCGGGTCCGGGACGGACGGACCGTCCGATGGGTCGGGGCATACGACCTCCTGGACCTGGCCCGGCTGGCGGCCGACCCGACGCCACGGATGCTCGTCGTGGCCGGCCTGTTGGAGGCGGGCCTCGACGTCGCCACCGCCCGGGCGTTGGTCTCCTGGGCGTTGGGCAACGGCGTGCTGATCGACGCGGCGGAATCCGGTGACTCGTGGTAGGCACACCCTCGCGAAGCCCGATCCACCTACGCGCCAGCTCGGTTTCTGGACGGGGCGATGAGTTTCCACGTTCGAACTCGTCTACCGGCGCAGAGCGACAGAAGCGCAGACCGCCCACCCGAGGAGTCCCATGACAACGCAGTCGCCTCTGGCGATCGAGGCCACTGGTCTGGTCAAGTCCTTCGGGGACACGTGCGCCGTCGACGGCGTCGACCTGGCCGTGCGCAGCGGCTCGATTTACGGCGTGCTGGGCCCCAACGGCGCCGGCAAGACGACGACGATCCGCATGCTGGCCACGTTGATCCGCCCCGACGCGGGCACCGCCCGCGTCCTCGGCCACGACATCGTCGAGGAGGCGGACGCCGTGCGGGCCGCCGTCAGCCTCACCGGCCAGCTCGCATCGGTCGACGAGGACCTCACCGGCCGGGAGAACCTGATCCTCCTCGGCCGCCTGCTGGGTCTGAAGCGCCCGGCGGCCAAGGACCGTGCCGGCGAGCTGCTCGACGCCTTCGGGCTGTCGGAGGCCGCAGGGAGGCTGGTCAAGAACTACTCCGGCGGGATGCGGCGCAGGCTCGACATCGCCGCCAGCATCGTGGTGACCCCCGAGCTGATGTTCCTCGACGAGCCGACGACTGGCCTCGACCCCCGCTCCCGAAACCAGGTCTGGAGCATCATCCGGGCGTTGGCCGCCGAGGGGACCACCATCCTGCTGTGCACGCAGTACCTCGAGGAGGCGGACCAGCTGGCCGACGGGATCGCCGTCATCGACCGGGGCAAGGTGATCGCCGAGGGCACTCCCGCCCAGCTAAAGGCGTCGGTCGGCTCCGGCGCCCTCTATGTCCGCCTCCTCGATCCCGAGCAGCGGCCCGAGGCGGCGCAGCTGTTGGACCGCGATCTGGGCGCCGTCACGATGGAGCCCGACCCTGCCGCCCTTTCCGCCGCCTGCGCCGACGCCGCCCGCGGCGCCGAGGCGGTCGCGGGACTCGCTCGCGCCGGGGTGCGAATCGCCGACTTCTCCCTCGGCCAGCCCAGCCTGGACGAGGTCTTCCTGGCCCTCACCGGCCACACCGCGGAAGACGCCGCATCCGGCGCCCGCGACCCTGTCAACGAGGAGCAGCCGTCATGAGCCCGAAGCCGGCGACCCAGGCCGACGTCACGACCGACGCCGACGAGACGGCGGTCCGCCGGGCCATCTCCTCGACGGAGCGCCCGCCGCCGCCGAGCCCCATGTCGGCGGCGCTCACCTTCGGCTGGCGCGGCATGCTCAAGGTCAAGCACGTCCCGGAGCAGCTGCTCGACGTGACCATCACCCCGGTGATGTTCGTGCTGATGTTCACCTACATCTTCGGGGGGGCCATCGCCGGGTCGACCGCCGAGTACCTCGAGTACCTCCTTCCCGGGATCCTGGTGATGTCGGTGCTGTTCACCACCGTCTATTCCGGGGTGGCCCTCAACACCGACCTGACCAAGGGGGTGGTCGACCGGTTCCGTTCTCTGCCGATCTGGCGACCGGCCCCCCTCGTGGGATCTCTCCTCGGCGACAGCGTGCGCTACCTGCTCTCGGGCACCGTGATCATGGTGCTGGGCCTGATCCTCGGGTACCGCCCGGACGCCGGGATCGTGGGAGTGCTGGCCGCGCTGGGCCTGGTCGTCGTCTTCGCCTTCGGCCTGTCGTGGGTGTTCACGACGCTGGGGCTGGTCCTGCGATCGCCGAGCGCGGTGATGAACGCGGGCTTCATGGGCATCTTCCCGTTGACGTTCCTCAGCAACGTCTTCGTCGACCCCACGACTCTGCCGGGACCCCTCGAGGCCTTCGTCAACGTCAACCCCATCTCCATCCTGGCCACCGCGTCTCGAGGGCTCATGGAGGGCAACGTCGACTCTCGTGACCTCGTCATCGTGCTGGCGGTGGCGGCGGCGCTCACCGCGGTGTTCGCGCCGCTCACCACCCGCCTCTACCGCCGGGGCTGAATCGGGCGACGCCCGGCCCGGTCCTCGGCCGGGCGCCCCCGCCAGCCGGGCGGCCACTGACGTCAGTCGTCGACGGGCCGGCCGCGGAGCCGCTTGGTCTCGCCCCGCCGGCGCTTGTCGTCGAGCCGGTTGAGCTTGGCCGACGGGCGCGGCCGGGTCGGGACCCGAGGCGTGTCGACCCGGAGGCCGTCGGCCAGGCGGGCAGCCAGTCGTTCCAGGGCCAGGTCGCGGTTGCGGGCCTGCGAGCGCTCGTCGGAGGCCACCACCCGGACGACCGGCCCCAGCCGCTCCAGGAGCCGGGCCCGCTGGCGGGGGCCGAGCGACGGCGAGTTTGCCACGTCGAATATGACCTCGGCCCTGGTGTTCGAGGTGTTGGCGTGCTGGCCGCCGGGTCCACCGGAGGAGCTGAACCGCCACTCCAGCTCGTCGAGGGAGATGCGGCAGCCCCGGCTCACGACGAGTGTGCGGCCGTCGGTCATGGCCCGACCGTACCGGGCTGGTACCATCGTCACCGCGCCTCGGCGACCGCTAGGCGCGTCACCGGATCCCCACGCCGAAATTCGAGGTAGCTCTTCAGCAATGCCCGACAAGACCGCAACCATCGGCGAGTACCGGCTTCACGAGACTGACACGGGTTCGCCCGAGGTGCAGATCGCGATCCTCACGGAGCGCATCAACCACCTCACCGAGCACCTCAAGGCCCACAAGAAGGACCATCACAGCCGGCGAGGTCTGCTGATGCTGGTGGGTCGTCGGCGGCGTCTGCTCGACTACGTGAAGGCCAACGACGTCGAGCGGTACCGGGCGCTGATCGCCCGCCTCGGCCTCCGGCGGTAACGCAGTTCTCAGCGAGCGGCCCGCGGGCCGCTCGTCGACGTTTCACTACACAAAAAAGGCAGGACGGCGCAAGAGTCAGCTGCCAGTCGCCAGCTCCCCGGGTCCCCGGGTGGTTGCCAACTGGGAACTGGCCGTCGCCGCTCCGGTCTGAGACACAGACAAGGAGCAACATATGACGGAACCTGTTTCCGTATCCGGCCCCATAGCGGGCACCGAGAAGACCCTCTCGTTCGAGGCCGGCAAGCTGGCCCAGCTGGCCAACGGCTCGGTCGTCGCCCGCATCGGCGACACCGTCGTCCTGGTCACCGCCGTCGCCTCCAAAGGCGTGCGCGAGGGCGTGGACTTCTTCCCCCTCACCGTCGACGTCGAGGAGCGGATGTACGCCGCCGGCAAGATCCCCGGCTCGTTCTTCCGCCGGGAGGGCCGGGCCACCGACCAGGCCATCCTGACCTGCCGCCTGATCGACCGGCCGCTGCGCCCGTCGTTCCCCGACGGCTTCCGCAACGAGGTCCACGTGGTCGCCACCGTGCTCGGCGCCGACCAGGAGAACCCCCACGACGTCCTGGCCATCAACGGCGCGTCGGCCGCCCTCATGCTGTCGGGCATCCCCTTCGAAGGCCCGATCGGGGCCGTTCGCATGGGCTTCACCACCGAGGGCACCTGGGTGCCCCATCCCACCTACCAGGAAGGCGACCTGTCGACCTTCGAGCTGGTCGTGGCCGGTCGGGCGCTCGACGACGGCGATGTCGCCATCATGATGGTGGAGGCAGGTGGCACCGAGGACGCCTGGCGCTACTACGAGGAGGGCGCGCCGAAGGTGACCGAAGAGGTCATCGCCGCCGGGCTCGAGGCCGCCAAGGGCCCGATCAAGGAGTCCATCGACCTCCAGCTGGAGCTGGTCGAGAAGTTCGGCGCCAAGCCGGCGATCTCCTTCGAGACCCAGGTGGATTACACCGACGAGGTCTGGCAGCGGGTGGTCGAGGTCGGCACCGGCCCCGTGACCGAGGCCTCGTCGATCGTCTCCAAGGCCGAGCGCAACGCGGCCACCGAGGAGGCCACCGCCGCCATCCTGGCCCAGCTCGGCGACGAGTTCGAGGGTCAGGCCAAGCAGGTCAAGGCCGCGGTCAGGTCGCTGCAGAAGAAGATCGTCCGCCGGCGCATCGTCGAGGACGGCGCCCGCATCGACGGCCGCGGTCCCACCGACATCCGGCCCCTGTCGGCCGAGATCGGGCTCATCCCCACCGCCCATGGCTCCGGCCTCTTCCAGCGGGGTGAGACCCAGGTCCTCACCGTCGCCACGCTGGGCATGCCACGCATGGAGCAGATGCTCGACACGATCGGCATCGACGACTCCAAGCGCTACATGCACCACTACAACATGGCCCCCTTCGCCACCGGCGAGACCGGGTTCATGCGGGGCCCGAAGCGCCGGGAGATCGGCCACGGCCTGCTGGCCGAGCGGGCCTTGCTGCCCGTCGTCCCGCCCGTCGAGGAGTTCCCCTACACGCTGCGTGCCGTCTCCGACTGCATGTCGTCCAACGGCTCCACGTCGATGGCGTCGGTCTGCGGCTCGACCCTGTCGCTGATGGACGCCGGCGTGCCGATCAAGGCGCCGGTAGCCGGCATCGCCATGGGGCTGGTCTTCGCCGAGGGCAAGTACACGACCCTCACCGACATCCTGGGCGCCGAGGACGCGTTCGGCGACATGGACTTCAAGGTGGCCGGCACCGCCGAGTTCGTGACCGCCCTCCAGCTCGACACCAAGATCGCCGGCATCCCCGCCGACGTGCTGGCCGCGGCCCTCACCCAGGCCCGCGACGCCCGCCTCCAGGTCCTCGAGGTCATGAACGCGGCCATCGCCGAGCCCCGCTCGGAGGTCCGCGAGACCGCCCCGAAGATCATCAGCTTCGAGATCCCGATGGACAAGATCGGCGAGGTGATCGGGCCCAAGGGCAAGGTCATCAACACCATCCAGCAGGAGACCGGCGCCGACATCAACGTCGACGACAACGGCGTCGTCGGCACCGTCACCATCGGCTCCAAGGACGGCGTGGCCGTCAGCGAGGCCCAGAAGCGGATCGAGCAGATCCTCGACCCGCCCCGGGCGAACGTGGGCGACGTCTACACCGGCAAGGTGGTCAACATCACCAAGTTCGGCGCCTTCGTCAACATCCTCCCCGGCCGTGACGGCCTGCTCCACATCTCCAAGCTGGGCCGCGGCAAGCGGGTCGAGCGGGTGGAGGACGTGGTGTCGCTCGGCAGCGACATCACCGTCCGGGTCGACGACATCGACCCCCAGGGGAAGGTTGCCCTGTCGCCGGTGGGCGAGGAAGGTGACGCTCCTCCCAGTGGCTCGGACGGCCCGCCGGCCCGCCCCGAGCGGCCCAGGCCCTCGGGCGACCGTCCCGCTGCCGCCGACGTGAAGCCGGCCGACGATCGGGAGTTCGTCTCCTTCGAGGCGCAGTTCGAGGCGCAGGCCA
>CADCTB010000036.1 GCA_902805665.1 uncultured Acidimicrobiales bacterium | reverse complement strand
GAGATCCGGGTCGCCCTGCTCGAGGCCGACGTCAACTTCAAGGTCGTCAAGAACCTCGTCGGGCGCATCCGCGAGCAGTGTGTCGGGGCGCAGCTCTCAGGGAGCCTGAGCCCGGCCCAGCAGGTCATCAAGATCGTCCACCAGGAGCTGGTCAACGCCCTGGGCGGCGAGAACCTCAAGATCACCTACGCCTCACGGCCGCCGACGGTCGTGATGCTGGCCGGCCTCCAGGGCTCCGGTAAGACCACCGCCTGCGGCAAGCTGGCCAAGTGGTTCCGCTCCCAGGGGCGCAACCCGCTCCTGGTAGGGGCCGACCTTCAGCGCCCGGCCGCCGTCGAGCAGCTGCGGGTGCTGGGCGGACAGGCCGGTGTCCCTGTTTTTTCCGAGCCCACCGACCCTGAGTCCGTGGCCCGGGCCGGCCTCGAAGAGGCCAAGCGCCTGGGCAAGGACGTGCTGATCGTCGACACCGCCGGCCGCCTCCACGTCGACGAGGACCTCATGGACGAGGCCCGGCGCATCTCCGAGGCGGTGCACCCGAACTACACGTTCCTCGTCGTCGACGCCATGACCGGCCAGGACGCGGTGAATGTGGCCGAGTCGTTCCACTCGGTCCTGGCCATCGACGGCGTGATCCTCTCCAAGCTCGACGGCGACACCCGGGGTGGCGCGGCGCTCTCGGTCAAGGAGGTGATCGGCCGGCCCATCGCCTTCGCCTCGGTGGGGGAGAAGCTCGGCGACTTCGAGGCCTTCCACCCCGACCGCATGGCCGGGCGGATCCTGGGCATGGGCGACATCCTCACCCTCATCGAGAAGGCCGAGTCGGCCTACGACCAGGACGAGGCGGCGAAGGCTGCCGAGAAGCTGCAGAAGGGCAGTTTCACCCTCGAGGACTTCCTCGAGCAGATGCAGCAGGTGAAGAAGATGGGGCCGATCCAGAACCTTGTCGGTATGCTGCCCGGAATCCCGAAGGAATTGAAGAACGCCGAGATCGACGAGAAGGAGATCGGTCGGATCGAGGCGATCATCCGCTCCATGACCGCCGAGGAGCGGCGGGAACCTCAGATCATGAACGGCTCCCGCCGGTTGCGGGTGGCCCAGGGCAGCGGAACGACCACCAACGAGGTCAACCAGCTGCTCAAGCAGTTCAAAGAGATGCAGAAGATGATGCGCATGTTCGGCAAGGGTGGCGGCGGCGGCAAAGGCCGACCCCGCGTGCCGAGTTTCGGATAACCAGGAAAGAGAGAACGAGTGGCCGTCAAGCTCCGCCTGATGCGGATGGGCAAGAAGAAGCAGCCGACCTACCGGCTCGTCGCCGCCGACGGGCGGTCGCCGCGCGACGGCCGTTTCATCGAGATCGTGGGCACGTACGACCCCCGGGCCGAGCCGTCGGTCATCAACATCGACAACGACAAGGTGGTGGCCTGGCTCCAGAAGGGCGCCCAGCCCACCGAGCGCGTCCAGACGCTGCTGAAGCTCTCCGGCGCCTGGGAGCAGTTCAAGCCCGGCACCGGCGGCGCTCCGGCTCCCGCCGCGGCTGCGGCCGCTCCGACCAGCACACCCGCCTCCTCGTGAGCGACGCCGGCGTCGACGAGGTGGACCTCGACGAGGAGGTCGAGGAAGGCAACCGCCTGGAGGGCTCCGTGCCCCGGACGGTGTTGGAGTACCTGGCGAAGGCCATCGTCGACGACCCCGACTCGGTGGTGGTCGAGGTAGACGAGAGCCGCAGCACGGTGAGCCTGCGCCTCAACGTGTCGCCCGACGACATGGGCCGGGTCATCGGCCGCCGGGGCCGCACCGCCCAGGCCATCCGCACCGTCGTGCGCGCCGCCGCGGCACGCGAGGGAATGGACGTACACGTCGACATCGTCGACTGACAGTCGACTATGTCGACGAGAACTGCCTCGTCGCTGCCAACGGCAGCGGCTCATTCCTGTTCCGCCGAACCAAGCTCGCTGCGCTCGACGGTTCGTCGGTCACCTGCCGGCGGAGCCGGCCGGTGACTGCGCTTGAAATTGGGCGGATCGTCAAGGCCCACGGGATCCGTGGGGAGGTCATCGTCGACCTGGTCACCAACCGGCCTGACCTGCGGCTGGCCCCCGGCTCCGTCCTGTCGTCGGACCGCGGTGAGCTCGAAGTGCTGACGTCGACGCCCCACCAGAACCGGTGGATCGTCGCCTTTCGGGGCGTGGAGGACCGGAACACCGCGGAGTCCTACCGCGACACCGTGCTCCGGGCCGAGCCGGTGGACGGCGACGACGACACGCTGTGGGTGCACGAGCTGATCGGGTCGGAGGTGTTCGACCTCGAGGGGCGCAGCTACGGGGCGGTCGAGGCGGTGGAGGCCAACCCGGCCTCCGACCTGCTCGTGCTCTCCGGCGACCGGTTGGTCCCCCTGGTGTTCGTGAAGACCCGCCTGCCCGGGCGGGTGGTCATCGACCCTCCGGCCGGCCTGCTCGACTGAGGCCGCTCAGAACCCTCAGTGCCCTCGGCGGACCCAATCGTCGACATGGGGGGACTCGGCGCCGATGGTGGTGGACTCCCCGTGGCCGGTGTGCACCACGGTGTCGGGCGGCATGTACATGAGCAGCCGGCGGAGCGACTCGATGATGGTGGGGAAGTGCGAGTACGAGCGCCCGGTGGCGCCGGGGCCGCCCTGGAACAGGGTGTCGCCGGTGAAGATCACTCCAGCCTCGGCCAGATAGAGGCAGACGCCGCCGGGCGAGTGGCCGGGCGTGTGCCAGACCTGCAGCTGGGCGCCGCCCAGTTGGAGCACGTCGCCGTGGGCCATCTCGACCTCGGGTTGGCGGTCGGGGTGGACGACCTCCCACAGCATCCGGTCCGCGGGATGGAGGGCGATCGGGGCGCCCGTGGCCTCGGCGACAGCGACGGCTGCGTTGATGTGGTCGTTGTGGCCGTGGGTGCAGACGATCCCGTCGAGCCGGCGTCCGCCGATGGCGGCGACGATGGCCTCTGCGTCATGAGGGGCGTCTATGACGACCACCCGCTCGTCGTCGCCCACCAGCCAGACGTTGTTCTCGACGTCGTAGTCCTTCCCGTCGAGGGAGAAGGTGCCGGCGGTGGTGATGTGGTCGATCCTCATGGGCGGTAGGCCCCCGATCCGGAGAAGAGGCCGCGGCGCCAGCGGCTGGGCGTGAGCACCGCGGCCCGGGGATAGTCCTCGAACAGCCAGCGCCCGAAGTTGCGGCGGGTCCAGTCGCTCGAACCGGCCACCCGCAGGGCGATGCGCACGCCCTTGCGGTGGCTGAGCGCCCGGCTGAGCAGTCGGGCCAGCCGGTGGTCGGCGAAGAGCTCGTGGTCGACCGCCCTCTGGTAGGCCGACGCCACGTCACCGCCCGACAGGATGGACTCGGCCGCGCTGCGGCCGGTGAGCAGGGCCTGGGCGATGCCCTCACCGGTCATGGGGTCGGTGGCGCAGGCCGCGTCGCCCACGAACAGGGCCCGGCCTCCACCGGCGGTCAGGGGGATCTTGTCGACCCGGGCAGGGATCGGCCACGCCTTGTGGACGCCTTCGGGGACGGCTGCGTCACCGAGCACCTCGCGCACGGCCGGGCGGGCCAGCAGCTCGGGCCACATGTCCTTCATCTGCCGGACGGGGATGCCGGCGTCGCGCAGGATGCCGAAACCGACGTTGGCCCGCCCACCCGGAAGGGGGAACGACCAGGCGTAGCCGGGGAGCAGGTCGGGCTCGAACCAGATCCAGAGCCCGGCCGCCCGGGGGCCCACGTTGGAGAAGTACTGGCGGAAGGCGTGCCAGTCGCCCAGGTAGCCGGGCTGGTTGGCGCCCAGGGCATGGCGCAGCGGCGACCACGCCCCGTCGGCGCCCACGGCGTAGGCGGCGGTGATCGTCCCCAGCCCGTCGACGTCGAGCTCGATGCCCCCGTCGACGACGCGGGCCCCGGTCAGGCCGTGGCCGTCGGCCACCTTGACCCCGGCGGCGCGGGCGACGTCGAGCAGGGCGGAGTCGAGCTGGGCCCTGGGGGCCACGACGGCGTACTGGCCGTCGTCGGGCAGGGGGAAGCTCACCGTGCGCCCCACGGGGGAGCGGACGAAGACCTCCCGCACCTGCTGCCAGTCGGCGACCGACTCGGGCCGCAATCCCAGGGCCTCGAGCTGGCGCAGCGCATCCGCGGTCAGGCCGTCGCCGCAGCACTTGTCCCGGGGGAAGCGGGCCTTGTCGACCAGAAGGACCGACGTCCCGGCCCGGGCCAGGGTGATCGCCGCCGCGGCGCCGGCCGGACCGCCTCCCACCACGACGACGTGGGGGTCGCCGGCGGATCTAGCCAACGGCGGAGGCGAGCTTGCGCCCGGCCGCAGCGGTCCCCAGAGCGGCGCCCAGCATGAGGACGGCCTTGGCCCGGGGCAGGTGGCGGAAGGCGATGGCGATGGCGATGGCGTCGGTCACGTCGGCCAGCATGGCCGCCTCCAGCCAGCCCCGCACCGGGCTGCCGTGCTTCTGGGCGAACAAGGCGCCCACCCCGAGGCCGATGTCCCGGCCGCCGGTGTGCCGGGCCATCATCCGCAGCATGGCCCCGTCGGCCTCGGTGGTGGTCGGCCGGCCGGGCCACAGCCGCAGGGCCATACCGGGAGTGGCCAGGTACGAGATGCCGAGGCCGATGCGCCCGTAGGCGACGGCCTTCACCGTCGCGTCCACGTCGATCTTCCCGGCCACCTGGGTTAGTCGCACTTCACGCCCTCCGCGGGGGAGTACAGGCCGCTGAACCGGTCGGTGGTCTTGCGGCCGTCGACGTAGGTGCGGGTGCGCTCGGTGGTCACCGAGGTGCACACACCCTTCTTCTCGGTGGTCTGGCCGGTCTGCTCGCCGCTCACGTACTTGGTGGAGTACATGGTCACCGTGATCGACGTCCCGGTGTAGGTCGGCCAGATCAGCACGCCGTGGGGGGTGTTGTTGCGGATCCGCACGTCGGGGCTCGGGAAGGAGATGGTGGACTCGCGCCCGTAGGGGTAACGGGCGATGTAGATGCCGTGCATGTAGTAGCTGGGGATGTCGAGGCCGGCGAAGAAGGCGGCATTGAAGATGGTGGTGGCGAACTGGGAGATGCCGCCGCCCACGTCGTCGGTGAACTTGTACTCGTGGTCGATGACCGGCGCAGCCACGAAGCCGTTGGCGGTGGTGCGGCGGCCGACGTGGTCGTTGACCGAGAAGGTGGCGCCCGGGGCGATGACCACTCCCTGGATCAGGTCGGCGATCCGGTGGATGTTCTGCACCCGGGGCTCACCGGCGGCGTGGTTGCTGGTGAACGTGCCGATCGGCTCGGTGATGCCGAGCTTCCGGGCCGCCTCTTCGTCCCGGCTGGGGGGCACGGTCTTGAGGGGCAGGGTCACGGCCGGGTCGCTCGCGGAGCGGGTCAGCAGGGTCGACTGCATGGCCGCCGCCGCGCCCGGGCCGCAACATCCGCTTCCCGCCTTCGACGGGGTGATGGACACCCGCCCGCCACTCACCGTGAAGCCGGCGTCGACAGGGGCCACGGTGGGCTTCGGGAACAGCTCGGCCAGGGCGTCGGGTGCGTCCGACGCGTCGACCACGAGCTTGAGCTCGTCCGCGGTCACCTGGGTGGAGAACCAGCCCCGCAGCACCGAGGAGGGCACGGTGGCGGTGGCCGGGCCCGCGGCCACCGGCAGGCCGCCCGCGCTGATCTGCTCGGCCCGGTCGGCCAGCCGCTGGGCGACGTCGATCGGGAAGCGGGGGGGCAGGGCGTCGCGCACCACGGAGATGCGGAGGGGCAGGCCTTCCGGGCCGGCCTTCTGGAGGGCTTCCAGGACCGACGGTGCCGAGATCCCCCGGCCCGGGACGCCTGGCTTGGGAACGATCTTGTCGTCCTTGACCATGACCGACGGCTCGACCGGCGGTGTCCGCCTGGGGTCCCGCTCGACGACGATGCGGGCCATCGCCGTCTCGTCGACGGTGATCCGCACCGGCGCCTTCCGCTCCGACACGAAGCTGCGGGCCCATCCGAAGATGCGGGCGGCGACGTTGCCCGTCCGGCCCACGGTCATGGCGTCGGCCGCCGTGCGGTCCGCCACCACGGAGAGGCCCAGTTCCGCCGCCGTGGCCTGGAAGCCACCGTCCTGCGCCTCGACCGCCACGTCGGCTCCCCGGTACCGCTCGGCCAGCTCGGCCACGGCGGTATCGAGCTCGGGGGCATTCAAGCCGGCGATCGACGTGCCACCCAGGGTGACGTTGCGGCCGACCTCACCCCGGGTGGCGTTGGTGTCCACTCCCCACAGGGCGACGATCACCACCGCGGCCACCGCAAGCACCATCAGGACCCGCAGCAGGCGCCGGCCGGCACCGCGCCTGCCATCCTCGGACGTCGCCGGCCGGAGGCGGCGGGGCGGCTGCTGTGCGGGCAGCTGCCCGGTCACCTCCAATTGATCCACGAACTACAGGCTAGGGGTTGGGGCGCGGTTCGGTCGGACAGCTGGGCCTCGCGAGCACCGAACGGCTAGCGTCGTTCGGTGCCTCCCCGCGCTCTCATCACAGGAATCACCGGGCAAGACGGCCGTTACATGGCCCAGATGCTCGTCGAGAAGGGCTACGACGTCTTCGGCATGGTCCGCGGCCAGGCCAATCCGAAGATCCGGATGATCCAGGAGGAGACGCCCAAGCTGGAGCTGGTCGAGGGCGACCTCCAGGACCTCTCCTCGCTGATCGCCGCGGTCGAGCAGGTGCAGCCCGACGAGGTCTACAACCTCGGGGCCATCAGCTTCGTGGCCCTCTCCTTCCGCCAGGCCGAGCTCACCGCCGACATCACCGGCCTGGGCGTGCTGCGCATGCTCGAGGCGGTGCGCATCGTCGGCGGGCCGAGTGCCGGCGGTTCAGGCAACAAGATCCGCTTCTACCAGGCCAGCTCGTCGGAGATGTTCGGCAAGGTCCGCGAGACCCCGCAGACGGAGATGACCCCGTTCCACCCCCGGTCGCCCTACGGCGCGGCCAAGGTCTTCGGCCACTACATCACGGTCAACTACCGCGAGTCCTACGACCTCTTCGCCACCTCGGGCATCTGCTTCAACCACGAGTCCCCCCGCCGGGGCCTGGAGTTCGTCACCCGCAAGGTGTCCAACGGCGTGGCCCGCATCAAACTCGGCCTGCAGGAGAAGCTCACCCTCGGCAACCTCGACGCGGCCCGCGACTGGGGCTTTGCCGGCGACTTCTGCGAGGCCATGTGGCTCATGCTCCAGCAGGACATCCCCGACGACTACGTGATTGCCACGGGAGAGACCCACACCATCGGCGAGCTGCTCGAGCTGGCGTTCGCCGCCGCAGGCATCGACGACTGGAAGCACCTGGTCGAGAGCGACCCCCGCTTCACCCGGCCGGCCGAGGTCGACATCCTCACCGGCGACGCCACCAAGGCGCGGGACCAGCTCGGGTGGAAGCCGAAGGTCGACTTTCCCGAGCTGGTCAAGATGATGGTGGAGAGCGATCTGGAGATCGAGTCCGGCGACCCGACCCACAGGTACTAACCGGTCGGGCGGGTGCCCAGGGTGATCTGAGCGGTACGGCGGGCGCCGCCCCGCTGGTAGGTCACGGTGACCCGGTCGCCCGGCTTCTTGTTGCCGATGGCGGACGACAGGCTGTCGGGGTCGGTGATGGGCTGGTTGTCGAGGGCGACGATGACGTCACCGATCTGGATGCCGGCGCCGGCGGCCGGAGTGCCGGGACCGACCTCGAGCACGGTGGCGCCGTTGCCGTCGACGGTGGCGGTGCTCACGCCCATGTAGGCCCGGGGGGTGGTCGACGTGGACTGGCCGCTGCGCAGCCGTTCGAGCATGGGCTTGATCTTGTCGATGGCGATGGCGAAGCCGATGTTCTGGGCCTGGCCCTCGACGGCGGTGTTGATGCCGACGACCTGGCCGCCGGCGTTGACCAGCGGGCCCCCGGAGTTGCCCGGGTTGATGGCGGCGTCGGTCTGGATGAGCCCGCTCAGGTTGGCCCCGTCCTCGGCGCCGATCGAGCGGTTCAGAGCGGAGACGATGCCCCGGGTGACGGTGAAGCCGCCCTTGAGGTCGAGGGCGTTGCCGATGGCGACGACGTCGTCGCCCACACGGAGGGCGTCGGAGCTGCCGAGCTCGACCGTCTTGAGGCCGCTGGCGCCGTTGATCTTCAGCAGGGCCACGTCGTTGCCGGCATCCGCGGCCACCAATGTGGCCTCGCGGGCCTGGGTCTCGCCGGCCAGGTTCACCCTGATCGTCGTGGCGCCGGCCACGACGTGGGCGTTGGTGAGCACCTCACCCTCGGGGGTGAGGACGACCCCCGTCCCCGCTCCCCGGCTGGGGAAGAAGCGTCCACCCTGGGACGCGGCGGTGTGGATGTAGACCACGCCGGGCTGGACCTTGGCCAGGATCCCCTGGACGTCACCGGTCTGGGTGATGACACTGCCGTTGTTCGACGTCGCCGTCCCCGTGAGGGCCGAGGCGGCGTTGGAGCCGGAGTCGTCGTCGGCGTACCGTCCGGCCACCGCGCCGGCGGCACCGCCGCCCAGCAGCGAGGCGGCCACCATCAGCGCCATCCACTTGGGGGCGACCCCGTTCCGGCGGGACGGGCCGGCAGCCGGAGGCGGGGTGGGGGGCGGCGCCGGAGGCGCCTCGAAGTCCACGGTCGCCGGCGTGACGCGGGTGGGCGACTGTGGAGCGGTGCGTTGGGCCTCGGGAAAATCGAAGTCGACTGACATGTCGCTCACCTCCGCTAGGTACCTGGCCGAGCCAGGGGCGGTTGAAACACGATGCGTTGGGATGAATCCGAGAGAAGGGCGGCCGCCTGGCCCCGGTGGGCAGGGCGGCGGCCGCCGGGCGCGATCTGCGACGCCGCAGGGGGGAGCGGTCCGCTCCGCCCTGGCCGCGGGCAGGGGGACCCGGGGCCAAGGCGGAACGGGAGGTCGCCGATCGGGCTCATGCATGTAGTAAGCCACCGGCCCCTGTGAGCATCCTGAGAAGGGCCTGCGAGGCGGATGGGAAGATAGGCCCATGAGCACCGCCGCCGAGCTCGAAACCTGGGTCCGGGAGGAGCTACGGCTCGATCCCGGCCAGCCCGTCGCCATCTCCGAGCTTCCGGGCACCGACCCACGCTGCTCACCGATCGTGACCGAGGTGGCCATCGGCGCGACGCCCCACAGCGCCGCCTACTCCTTCCACATCGAGCGGGCGCTGGACGAGCTCGTGCGCATGGACCTGGTCGCCGCCCTGGCGTTCGGCGGCGGTCACTGACCATCGCCACCGCTGTCGTCGTCGCCATCTCCGTCGGCATCTGAAGCAGGCAGGGACGGAAGCTCCACCCAGAACCGGGCGCCGTGGCCGGGCTCCGACTCCACGAGCGCCCGGCCTCCGTGGGCCTCGGCCACCGCGGCCACGATCGACAGGCCCAGGCCGGTGCCCCCCTGGCTCCGGGCCCGGGAGGGATCCGAGCGGTAGAAGCGCTCGAAGACCTTGGCCGCGTCCTCGGAGGAAAGTCCTGGCCCTTCGTCGGCCACCTCCAGGACCACCGACCCGTTCTCGTGGCGGACACCGACGCGGACGGCCGCCGTCGGTGGGGTGTGCTGGCGGGCGTTGGCCAGCAGGTTGGCGGCCACCTGGCGGAGCCGCAGCTCGTCGCCCAGCACCACTGCCGTGTCCGGGCCTTCGAGGGCGATCGCCCTGTCGGGCTCCACCGCCCGGGCGTCGTGGACGGCATCGGCGGCGACCTGGGCCAGGTCGACGGGCTGGCGGTCGAGCGGCCGGCCCTGGTCGAGACGGGCGAGGAGCAGGAGGTCGTCGACCAGGACGCCCATCCGGGCCGATTCCTCCTCGATGCGGCGCATGGCCGTGGCCAGGTCTTCCGGGCGGTCGGCGGCGCCGCGGCGGAACATCTCGGCGTACCCCCGGATCGACGTGAGGGGGGTGCGGAGCTCGTGCGAGGCGTCGGCCACGAATCGCCGCAGCCGGTCCTCGGAGGCCCGCTGGGCTTCGAACCCCGTCTGGATCTGGCTGAGCATGGCGTTCAGGGACAACCCGAGGCGACCGACCTCGGTCCGGGGCTCGGCCCGCTCGACCCGCCGGCTCAGGTCGCCTTCGGCGATGGCGCCCGCGGTGCGCCCGATGTCCTCCAGCGGCCGCAGGCCGGCCCGCACGACCACGAGGGCCAGCACGCCGACCCCTGCGAGCACGGCGGTGGTGGCGAGCACCTCGATGAGCACCAGCTTGCGCAGAGTCTGGACCACCTCGTTCATCGGCACGGCCACGATCAGGTTGTCGCCGGAGGTCAGCGTCTTGACGACGACCCGGAAGCCCGGCGACCCCGACTCGACCGCGGGTGTGGTGAAGGGCTCCCGCCTCGCCAGGTCGGCGATCGTCAGCCGGGGCTGGGGCAGGTCGCCAGGGTCCTCGGCTTCGTAGCCGAAGGGCCGGCTGGCCACCACCGTGCCGTCGTCGCGGACCACCGCCCCGTACGTCCCCCCGGGGACGACTGTGCGGGTGGGGCGGCGCTGATCGATCTGCAGCCGGCCGAGGACGGGCTCCACGGCAGCCTCGACCTGGTCGTCGAGCCGGTCCATGAGGGATTCGCGCAGGAAGCGGTACGTCAGCAGGTCGGAGGCGATGAGGCCCACGGCGACCAGGCCGAGCAGGCCGAGGAGCAGGCGGGTGCGAAGGGACATGTCGGCGCAGGTCAGCGCGACGTGGGGACGCGCAGCGTGTAGCCCACCCCCCGCACCGTGTGGATGAGCCGGGGCTCCACCTTGTCCACCTTCTTGCGCAGGTAGCTGATGTAGGTCTCGACCACGTTGGCGTCGCCGCCGAAGTCGTACTGCCACACGTGGTCGAGGATCTGGGCCTTCGAGAGCACCCGGCGGGCGTTGAGCATGAGGTAGCGCAGGAGCTTGAACTCGGTGGCCGTCAGCTCGATGGCCTCGTCGCCCCGCCAGACCTCGCGGGTGTCCTCGTCGAGCTCGAGGTCGGCGAAGGTCAGCCGGCTCGAGCCGGCGCCCGGGCCGCCATTGGTCCGCCGCAGCACCGCCCTGACCCGCGCCACCAGCTCCTCGACGCTGAAGGGCTTGGTGACGTAGTCGTCACCGCCCAGGGTGAGCCCGTTGATCTTGTCCTCGGTGGCGTCCCGGGCGGTGAGGAACACCACCGACAGGGGCTGGCCGTCGGCCCGGATCCGCTTGAGGACGCCGAAGCCGTCGACGTCGGGCAGCATCACGTCGAGCACCATGAGGTGGGGTCGGAAGCTGGTGGCCCGGGCCAGCGCCGTGCGGCCATCCGACGCCACTTCCACGTCGAACCCCTCGTACCGCAGCGCCATGCTCACCAGCTCGGTGATGTTCGGCTCATCGTCGACGACCAGGATGCGGGCCTTCTCGTTCATGGCCCCTCCAGTATCGCCCTGGAGCCTGTGCGCGACCTGTGAATCGACTGAGACTCAGTTGGCGTGCTTCCCAGGGGGTCGGTGCTGGGTGCTCTCTCCGGACGCCTTGAGGAACGAGAACCTGCCGTCAGGCTCCAGCACGCCGATGTCGATCTCGGCCAGGTCGAGGATGCCCTGGTTGCGGGCCGCCTCGCACACCTCGTCGAGGGTGAGCCGTTCGATGGCCAACACCTTGTCGAGGGGCTGCCCGTTGTGGATGACCACCACCGGCACCCCTTCCAGCACCGCTCGCACGGGACGGAAGCGCCACGCCAGGTAGGCGAAGAGGAGGATCCACATGGCGAGCGTGCCGACGGCCAGCGTGGCGCCCGTCAACGACATGTCCTCCTGCGTCGCCCCCTGCTGGATCAAGTCGCCCATCGTGACCAGGAGGATCAGCTCGAACGCCGTCATCTCCGACAGCTCGCGCTTGCCGACTCCCCGGGCCAGGGCCCAGAGGACGAAGTAGATGATCGTGGACCGGAGGATGATCTCCATCAGGGCAGCACCCAGGTGCCGAAGGCCACCGCCGCCACGGTCGCCGCCGCCGCCCCCGGCCCGGCCAGCACCTCGACCCGGCCCTTGACCCTCGTGACCTGCACGCCCGGCTCGATGCGGGCGTCGAAGGAGACCGAGATGGTGTCGGCTGCCGACGGCCCGAACGTCCAGAATGTCCGCTCACCGTCGCTGGTCTCGGCGACCGGCGCGGGGCCGAGGCCGTTCTCGTCGAAGGCGTCGAAGTAGGCGGACCTCACCGCCACCGTGAGCCCGTCGGGGAACCCGCCGGGGCGGCGCACCTCGAGCGACCAGGGGGTGGCCAGCCCCGGCCGCGAGACGCTGGCGTAGCGAACCGACACCTCGTAGCCACCGCCGGCAGCGGAGATGGTCCGGGTCCGCACGCCGTAGACACCGAGGGCGCCGAGGAGGAGGAAGAGCCCCAGGGCGACCACGAAAAGCCGGCGGCCGAGCCGCGCTCGTACCTGGCGCCGGATGTCGGTAGGCTGGGGTTCGGTCGGAATGCTCGGTCGGACCGCCTGTGTCTCCACCCACCAGGACGCTAGCGACGCCGCCCCCCTGGTTGGTGGACCTGGAAGCCATCAGCAGCACGTCACCCAGTCGGATCCCGCGTTCCTCAGCGGGTGACAGACATGGATAGGTACCCGGACAAGCCCCTTAGAGAGGAGCGGATCATCGTCACGATCCCCTTAGAGTCAGTCAGCTTCCGCACGGACGCCATCCCCCGCAGGGAGATGGTGGCCGTCTTCGATGCAGCGGCGACCAAGAAGAACATCAAGGCCGAAAAGGCGACGAGCGGCAGCGTGGGCCTCGACCTGGAGACCGTCCTCTCCGTCCAGGCGTGGGTGCGCAAGCTCGGCGAGCCCCAGCACACCTGGATCGACGTGCACGTCTTCGACGAGGGCGACCAGCTCATCAGGTCCGAGACGCTGCCCCTGAACTACATACGGGCGGCCGACGACGACGGCGACGTGTACGGGTTCGAGGGTGGCGTGTACAAGGGCATGGGCGCGTCACCCGGCTCCGTGTGGCTGGCGCCCGACGCCCGCAAGGTGCAGTACCGGGTCTATTGCGAGTCGGGGGGCACCGTCTACAGCGACGGTCTCCTCCGCCAGCACGATCTGCCGCCGGACGCCGACCTGAGCGGCGCAGCCGAGCCCCCGTCCCGCCGCAAGCGGGCCGTCAAGCCCACGACCTAGCCCGCAAAGCCGGCCGGGAACGACAACCCGGAGGTGCCCGTGGGGCACCTCCGGTTCACCGCGCTCGAGCGACCGAAGGTCAGGCTCGTTCCTGGCCGTGAGCGAAGCTCACGCTCCATCACGGGCCTGAGCCAAGCTCACGCCATGTACTTCCCTTCCAGGGCCGCGCAGCAGGTCTGGGTGATGGCCTTGGTGACCAGGTACGGATCGCAGTTGGCGTTGGGCCGGCGGTCCTCGATGTAGCCGCTCTTGTCCACCTCCACCTGCCACGGGATGCGCACCGAGGCGCCCCGGTTGGAGACGCCGTAGCTGAACTCGTTCCACGGCGCCGTCTCGTGCAGGCCGGTCAGGCGGGCCTCGATGCCGAAGCCGTACTGGTGGACATGCTCCATGTAGTGCTCGCCCAGGGCTTCGCACGCGGCGATGATCGGGTCGTAGCTGGTGCGCATGGCCTTGGTGGAGAAGTTGGTGTGGGCGCCTGCACCGTTCCAGTCACCGTGGACCGGCTTCGGATCGAGGGTGGCCGACACGTCGAACTCCTCAGCCGTGCGGTACAGCAGCCAGCGGGCGACCCAGAGGTGGTCGGAGACGTCGAGCGGGGATCCTGGGCCGATCTGGAACTCCCACTGGCCCGGCATGACCTCGGCGTTGATGCCGGAGAAGAGCAAGCCGGCGTCGAGGCAGGCCTGCATGTGCTTCTCGACGATGGGCCGGCCGAAGATCTCATCCGACCCGACACCGCAGTAGTAGCCGCCCTGCGGAGCAGGGAAGCCCTTCGGCGGGAAGCCGAGGGGCCGGCTGCCCTCGAAGAACGTGTACTCCTGCTCGATGCCGAACCACGGCTCCTGGGCTGCGTACTTCTCGGCCACCTCGCGCAGACGAGCGCGGGTGTTGGTGGGGTGCGGCGTCATGTCGGTGAGCAGCACCTCGCACAGCACCAGCACGTCGTTGCCGCCCCGGATCGGGTCGGGACAGGAGAACACCGGCTGCAGCACACAGTCCGAAGCGCTCCCCGGCGCCTGGTTCGTCGACGACCCGTCGAAGCCCCAGATGGGGAGCTCGGCACCGTCGGCCATGATCTTGGTCTTCGACCGCAGCTTGGCCGTCGGCTCCGTGCCGTCGATCCAGATGTACTCAGCTTTGTAGGCCACGTAGCTCCTCGGGGTAGCGGGTCGGGGGCCTGCTGTCAGCCGGCCCGGAAAACTCTGACCCCAATAGTGAGCCTCATGGGCGTTGCTGAACCAATTCTGCTTTGTGAACGCTCTGTGAACGACCTCCTGGGTTACCGTCGGACGGGCGGGGGGCGACGGGACGGAGGGCTGATGAAGAGGTGGCTGACGCTGCTCGCAGTGGGTGCTTTGCTGGCCGCCGGCTGCGGCTCGGACGGCGACGACACGGCCGCCCCCACGACCACGGAGGTCACCAGCTCGCCACCCACCAGCGCGGCCGCCACCACGGTGACCGCCGCCCCGGCCACGTCGGCCGCCCCGACGACCCGCCCGTCGGGCGCCACGTCGACCACGAGGGGCGTCCAGGCGGCGGCCAAGGCGGTCATCGAGCCCCAGGCGGTGGCCGGCATCGCCCTCGGGGCGAACAAGTCCCAGGCCATCGCCGTCCTGGGCCCTCCGACCACACAGGGCCAGGAGACCGACATCAGCGGGAAGAAGTACGACTACCTCCGCTGGCAGTTCAGCGGCAACCGGGGGCTGTTCCTCAACTTCCGCACCGAGTCGGTCACGTCGCCCCTGCTCACCGACTGGATCGCCACCGCTCCCGGGCCGGCGACGAAGGCGGGTGTCCAGGTCGGCGACGCCCAGGCGAAGGTCACCGCCGCGCACGGCCCGCTGCAGGCCTTCTGCTGCGAGTCGCAGGTGGCGTCGGTGTCGCAAGGGGGCGGCCGAATGATCGTCGTCGTGGCGAACGACTCCAAGACCGTCATCCAGATCATCGGTGGCGACCCGGCGTACTGGTCCAGGTCCATCGCCGACTGAACCACGACGCTGCTGACCAGCGCTTCGGGCCGCAGGGTCGACCTACGTTGATCAGCTGCGTCCTAGGCTCACCGGCGGCGTCACCGACCGGCGCTGGGAGGGCCCGTGATCATCCACCCCTGCTATACGACTGAGACGTGGTGCATACGGGAGACCACGCTCGACCTCGACGTGCTCGCCCAATCGGAGTCGCTCTTCGCCCTGGCCAACGGGCACCTCGGTCTCCGGGGCAACCTCGACGAGGGGGAGCCGTACGGGCTTCCCGGCACCTACCTCAACGGGCTCCACGAGCTTCGCCCGCTGCCCTACGCCGAGGGCGGCTACGGCTATCCGGAGTCCGGGCAGACGATGATCAACGTGACCAACGGCAAGCTCCTGCGCCTGCTGGTCGACGACGAGCCGTTCGACGTCCGCTACGGGCGCCTCGCCTCCCACGAGCGGGTGCTGGACCTACGGGCGGGGACGCTCACCCGCGACGTCGAGTGGGTGTCGCCCGCCGGCCAGGCGGTCCGCATCCGGTCGACCCGGCTGGTGTCGTTCACCCAGCGGGCCGTCGCCGCCATCTGTTACGAGGTGGAAGCGGTGGGTGACAAGGCCCGCGTCGTCGTGCAGTCCGAGCTGGTGGCCAACGAGCCGTTGCCCGTGCCCGGCAGCGATCCCCGGGTCGCGGCTGCCCTCTCGTCCCCGCTCGTCTCGGAGGACCACGGCACCCGGGGCCGGACGGCGGTCGAGCTGGCCCACGTCACCGCGGTCAGCGGCCTGCGCATGGCCGCGGCGATGGACCACGTGGTGGACGCTCCGCCGCAGACGAGCATCGCCGCCGAGTCCGGTCCCGACACCGGCCGGGTCACTGTGACCACCGTCCTCCAGCCCGGTGAACGCGTGCGAATCGTCAAGTTCCTGGCCTACGGCTGGTCCAGCCTTCGCTCTCGGCAGGCGCTGCTGGACCAGGTCGTGGCCGCCCTCACCGCCGCCCGCCACTCCGGCTGGGACGGCCTCGTAGCCGAGCAACGCCAGTACCTCGACGCATTCTGGGACCGGGCCGACGTCGAGGTGGAAGGCGACCTCGAGGTGGAGCAGGCGGCCCGCTTCGCCCTGTTCCACATCCTGCAGGCCGGTGCCCGGGCCGAGGGCCGCGCCATCCCGGCCAAGGGCCTGACCGGCTGGGGCTACGACGGCCACGCCTTCTGGGACAGCGAGTCCTTCGTCCTGCCCGCGCTGACGTACACGTTCCCCACTGCGGCGGCGGACGCCCTGCGTTGGCGGCACAGCACCCTGCCGATCGCCCGCCAGCGAGCCGAGACGCTGGGCCTGAAGGGCGCGGCGTTCCCCTGGCGGACCATCGCGGGGGAGGAGTGCTCGGGCTACTGGCCGGCAGGGACGGCCGCCTTCCACGTCAACGCCGACATCGCCGATGCGGTCGTCCGCTACGTCGACGCCACCGGTGACGAGGACTTCGAGCGCGACATCGGCCACGAGATCCTTGTCGAGACCGCCCGCCTCTGGCGCTCCCTCGGCCACCACGCCCGTGACGGCTCGTTCCGCATCCCGGGCGTCACCGGGCCCGACGAGTACAGCGCGCTGGCCGACGACAACGTCTACACCAACCTCATGGCCCAGCAGAACCTGCGGGCGGCGGCGGTGGCCGCCCAGCGCCACCCGGCCCAGGCCGCGGCCCTTGGCGTCGACGACGCGGAAGTGGCTGAGTGGCGGGAAGCGGCCGACGTCATGTACGTCCCGTACGACGAGGTCCTCGGCGTCCACCCGCAGTCGGCCGGGTTCACCGGGTACGAGATCTGGGACTTCGACTCCGTGCGCCCCGACCAGTACCCGATCTTCCTGCACTTCCCGTACTTCGACATCTATCGCAAGCAGGTCATCAAGCAGGCCGACCTGGTGCTGGCCATGCACCTGCGCCCCGATGCGTTCACCGACGAGCAGAAGGCCCGGAACTTCGCCTACTACGAGGGCATCACCGTGCGGGATTCGTCTCTGTCGGCCGCCACCCAGGCCGTGCTGGCCGCGGAGATAGGGCACCTGGAGCTGGCCTACGACTACCTCGCGGAGTCGGTCCTCGTCGACCTCCAGGATCTGCACGGCAATGCCGGCAGCGGGCTCCACCTGGCGGCGCTGGCCGGCGGGTGGTCGGCCCTGGTCGCCGGCTTCGGAGGCTTCCGGGCCCAGGCGGGCACGCTGTCCTTCGCCCCCCGCCTCCCGACGGACATCACCCGGTTCGTCTTCCACCTGCGGTACCGCGGCCGCGGCATCCGGGTGGAGGCCAACCACGCCGAGGCCACCTACGCCGTCGTGGCCGGAGAGCCGATCGACCTCCGCCACCACGGCGAACCGCTCCGGGTGGGCCATGAGCCGGTCAGCCGCCCCATCCCGGCGCCGACGCCCCGTCCCAGGCCGACCCAACCCCCGGGCCGGGCGCCGGCGTCGCGGCACGACGTCGGCGGCCGCTCGCTAGTGCCTCCCGGAGGTCCGTAGGGGCGTGCCGGAGACGTCGCAGGAGAAGTCCGTCGGCCGGGGCGCGGCAGGTTCTCCGCCAGGAGCAGGCATCCTCTCGAGCACGTCGCTGCTGATGGTCAGCCAGGCCAGCACGCCGCCGCCCGCCGCGAGTGCCGCGCAGGACAGCATGGCGAAGCGGAACCCGTCGGCCAGCGCCGACGGGTCATAGAAGCGGTCGCCGGTGAGCCCGGCGAAGGCCGGCAGCAGGGCCACCGCCAGCAGGCCGGCGACCCGTGAGACGGCGTTGTTCACGCCTGAAGCCACCCCTGCATGGCGTTCGTCGGCCGCGGCGAGAACCGTGGACGTGACCGGCGCGACCACCAGCACCAGCCCCAGTCCGAAGACCACCATGGCGGGCAGGATGCTCGAGACGTAGCTGTCCCCGGGATCTATTCGCGTCATGAGCAGCATGCCGGCCGCGATCACGAGCGGGCCGGCGGTGAGCGGGATCCTCGGGCCGATGCGTTGGGCGAGGGCGCCTGAGCGGGCCGAGAGCACAAGCATCAAGGCCGTCACCGGCAGGGTTGCCGAGCCGGCGGCCATGGGGGAGTAGCCGAGCGACACCTGGAGGAACGCCACGAGAAGGAAGAAGACGCTTCCGAGCGCGGCGTAGACCACGAACGTGACCAGGTTGGCGGCGCGGAACTGCCGGGAGGAGAAGATGGCCAGGGGCATCATCGGGTTCGGACTGCGTCGCTCGGTCACGAGGAAGCCGGCGAGCCCGGCCACTCCCGCTACGGCGGCCGCGAAGACCAGGGTGCCGACCCCGTTTCCGGGACCCTCGATCAAGGCGTAGGTCGTTCCCCCCAGCCCCAGCGCGCCGAGGGCCGCGCCCCGGATGTCGAGGTGGCCGGCGACGGTCGGGTCTCGGGTTTCCGGCACGTGACGGCGGGCGACGGCGACGACGAACACGCCGATCGGGAGGTTGATGAGGAAGATGGCCCGCCAGGACACGGCGTCCACCAGGTAGCCGCCGAGGAGCGGTCCCAGCGCCGTCGCCACGCCGGCGAGCCCCGACCAGGCGCCGATGGCCCGGGCCCGGTCGCCCCGTCGGAAGCTCGCCTCGATCATGGCGAGGCTCCCGGGCGTGAGGAGCGCTCCGGCGACGCCTTGGAAGAGCCGGGCCACGACCAGCATCCCGACGTTGGGGGCGATGGCACAGAGGAGGGACGCGGCGGTGAACAGCGCGGCCCCCAGTACGAAGATCCGCCGGCGCCCGTAGCGGTCGCCGAGGGACCCTCCGAGAAGGATCAGCGACGCCAGCGTCAGGAGGTAGCCGTTGAGGATCCACTGCAACGAGCCGGTGGACGCGCCGAAGTCGCGCCCGATCTCCGGCAGGGCCACGTTGACGACCGTTCCGTCCAGGAACGCCAGGCCCGAGCCGAGCACGGCGATGGCGACGACCCACCGGCCCCCTGGGCTGTCCAGCGCCAACCCGTCCTGTTCGGCGCCGGCGGGCTCCGGAGGGGGGCCGGCTACTGGTCCCGGAAGAGGTGCTTCACGCCGCTTGCCGCCACCTCCCACAGGTGGCCGTGCGGGCCGGCGAAATGACCGATGCATCCGCCCCACTCTGCCCGTTCCACCGGCGTCACGATTCTCCACCGTTGACGGACCGGAACAGGCTGAGGATCATGCACTCCATGGTGCTCGTCGGGTCGGAGCGTTGAGGGGGATGCGGGTGCTGGTGGCGACGACCGCAGGCGCCGGGCACTTCGGTCCGCTGCTGCCCTTCGCCCGCGCCCTGAAGCACGCAGGGCACGACGTCGCCGTGGCCGCGCCCGAGTCCTTCGCCGCTGCGGTTGCACGAGCGGGCTTCGTCCACCGCCCGTTCGCCGACGCGCCGGCCGACGCGATGGGGGCCGTCTTTGCCGGTCTGCAAGGGCTCTCCGACGACGAGGGCAACGAGGTCGTCCTCCGCGAGGTGTTCGGCCGCCTCGACGCCCAGGCCGCGCTTCCCGGGCTTACGGAGCTGGTCGACGAGTGGCGGCCCGACCTCGTCGTCCGCGAGTCGTCGGAGTTCGCTTCGTACGTGGTCGCGCAGGCTGCAGGCGTCCCCTGCGTGGAGGTCGCCGTGGGACTGGCGGCGTTCGATGAGCGCTTCCTGCCTCTGCTCGAAGCTCCCCTCGCCGAGCTCGGAGCGGAGGGTGGTGTGTCCCGGCTGCAGTCTGCGCCCCGGCTGTCTCTGGTGCCCGAGCTGCTCGAGGACCCGAGTGCCACCGGCTCCAGTCGGACCAGGCGCTTCCGCGACACCGAGCGCTCGACGAAGGCCGACGCCCTGCCGGACTGGTGGGCCGGTGCATCGGGTCCCCTTGTCTATGTGACGTTCGGCTCGGTGGCCGGCGGCCTCGGTCTGTTTCCCGACTTCTACCACCAGGTCCTGTCCGCGGTGTGCGATCTGCCGATCCGGATCCTCGTCACCATCGGCGACGCCGGCGCCCCTGAGGCGCTCCAGCCCCTGCCGGGCAACGTCCACGTGGAGAAGTGGTGGCCACAGCAGGAGGTGATGCCTCACACTGACGCGTTGATCGGCCACGGTGGCTTCGGCACGACCCTCACCGCCCTGGCCTCCGGCGTGCCGATGGTTGTTCTTCCGCTCTTCGCCGACCAGCCGCACAACGCCGCTCGGGTCGCCGCCGTCGGCGCCGGGATTGCACTGGACGGTGGTGGGGCCGCCATCGGTCAGCTGAACGGAGCTCTCCAGCGCGTCCTGGCTGATCAGTCGTTCAGGGACAACGCGCGGCGAGTCGCCGACGAGGTCGACCGCCTTCCTCCGGCGTCGGCATCGGTTCCGTTCCTCGAAGAGCTGGCCGGGTACGGCCGAGTGGCCGACAGCGGAGCGCCGTAGCCGCCAGTCCTTCGAGGCCGCTGTCCCGGGACTACGGGGCCAGCGCGGCGAGCAGGGCGTCGGCCATGCCGCGCATCCCGAGGGCGTTGGGGTGCACCGGTGCCGCTGGCGCGAGGGGGATGAGGGGCTCGACCCACCTGACGCCCGGCAGCTGGCAGGCGTCGTGGCCGATGCTGGGCCCGTAGACGTCGACGTAGGTGGCGCCGACCGCAGCCGCCTGGGTGGCCAGCATGGCGTTGAGCTCCTTCTCCTTGTCCCGGATGTAGGGAACGTCTCCGGGCGTGAAAGGCATCAGCGGCCAGCACCCGGGGTGCACCTCGGGGAGGATCGCCGGGTAACCCACCACGAACACACGGGCAGTCGGAGACCGCCGGCGAACCTCGGCCAGCGCGGCGGCGACCTTGGGGCCGGTGGCGGCGATGCGCCGGCTGATCTCGTCCGTCCCGCTTCGGACGTAGCGGTCCTGGCAGGGCGTCCCCAGCGGCAGGGGCGCTGCACACGCCTGCAGGGCCTCGTGGAAGCCGATGTCGTTGCCGCCGATCTGCACGCTGACTGTGCCGACGGCTGCGTCGAGGGCGTCGAGCTGCGCCGGGTTGGGCCCGCCCCGGACGGCCTGCGGTGAGGCGAGGTCTTCGGTCTCCGCGCCGCTGCAGCTGCGGTCCCGCAGCGAGAGGCCCCGAGCCTCGGCCACCAGGTGCGGGTAGTTGTGGTCGGACCGTAAGCATCCGGGCGGGTCGGACAGCTGGTGGGGGATGAGCGGACCGGCCGTGTAGGAGTCGCCCATGGCGACGTAGGTCGGCGCGGTGGCGGGAGCGGGAACCGCCGCCGGGGAACCGACCGAGAGCAGCGCGCCCAGTGCGGCAAGCACCTGGGCGATTGCGGACAGAAGCGATGTCATGAGCAACCTCCGGGGCCAGCCTCCTCCACCCAGCCTGCCCCAAACCGGACGCCCTCCGTGCGGCGACAGCCGCAGCCAGCGGTCAGGAGCATGCCAGCACGCCTGATGGTCGTTGTCCGGCTGGTTCCCGCCGGCGTCACCGGGTAGGGACTGGCTGCTCCGTCTGCGCCCAGCGACGGTGACAAGGCGAGGGGAGTGCGATGGCTGAGCCCGACGACGAGAACGGTGAGCAGGACGAGGTGGAAGTCGACGACGAGAGTCGCACCGGCGAGGAGCAGGCTGCGATCAACCGGGAGAACGACCCGCCCGCCTGAGTGACGGCGCCCTCGGGCCGCGCGAGAATCGGTTGGTTCCCAACTCGCGGGCGGCTTCACGCGTCATGCCCGCTCTCTGAGAGAGAGAAGGTCGCAGCCGTGGGTCGCTATTTCGGACGTGAGCCGCGTTACTCCCAGGAGGAGGCAGAGGCTCAGGCCAAGGCGGCGCTCGACGCGGCCCTGCAGAAGGGCCGCCCGCCGGACGAGGAATGGAAGGGCCTCGCCTCCCGCATGGGCGACATCAACGTCGAACTGGCCGCCCGCCCGCCCGTCGACCTTCCGCCGCCGCCGCCCCCCCGCCGGGCGGACACCGAAGCCGGGAACGTTGGTCGTCCTCGCGTCGTCAGCCAGATCCTCCGGCCACCGGCTGCTCGCGCACCCGAGCCGGCAGCTCCGGCACCCGAGCCGGCGGCGCCCCGACGCACGACCCGGCCGGCGCCGGTCGCCCAGGCGCCTCCGACGGCCGCCGCCCCCACCAAGCGGGCCCGGGCGGCTGCGCCGGCGCCCGCGGTGGCGAAGCGGGCCACTCGGGCTTCGGCGCCGGCGCCGGCGCCCGCCCCGGCAAAGCGGGCAGGTCGGGCCACCCCTCCCGTGGCCAAGCGGGTGACTCCGAAGGCCGCCGAGCCGGCTCCGGCCAAGCGAGCGACACGAGCATCGGCGCCGGCGGAGCCCACACCGACGAAGCGGTCGACACGCGCCACCGGGGCTCAGGCCCCCGCAACTGCCAAGCGTCCGGCGGCGAAGAAGCGTCCCGGATAGGAAGGCCGCGGCGCCTGGCCGGGGCGGACACCAGCGACTCGGGCGGGGAACGTGCGACGCTGGGCGGAATGGCATCGTCGGACCCCACGGCGGCGCCGCGGCGCCTGCGACGGGAGCCACCGCGGTTCCGTGCGGTTGAGGTTCGACGCACTGAGCTCCTCGGACCGCGGATGGTACGCATCTGCCTGGGCGGCCCCGACCTCGCCGGATTGCACGTGGAGGACCCGGCGGCCAGCGTCCGTCTGCTGGTTCCCTCTCCGCCGGCGGGCGAGCTTGTGATCCCCGACTGGAACGGCAACGAGTTCCTGCTCCCTGACGGCCGGCGCCCCGCGCTCCGGACCTTCACGCCCCGACGGCTCGACACGGACGCGTTGGAGCTCGATCTCGACATCGTGATCCACGGCTCCGGCGTGGCCTCGGAGTGGGCTGAGACGGCCGAGATCGGCGACCGCGCCGCGGTTTCCGGCCCGGGCCGGGGCTACGCCATCGACACAGATGCCGCGGCATTCCTCCTGGGCGGCGATGAGACCGCCCTCCCGGCCATCAGCCAGCTGTTGGAGACTCTTCCGGTCGATCGCCCGGTGCAGGTCCACATCGAGATCAGCCATGCCGACGCCCGCATCCCGCTGCCCGGTCATCCCGCGGCCGTGGTCAGCTGGCACCAGCGAGCGGACACCGCTCCACCCGGTGACGCTCTCGTCGCCGCCATAGCTTCCGTCGACCTGATCCCCGACGCGCGCGTGTGGGTGGCCGGCGAGGCAGCCGCCGTGCAACGCATACGCAAGCACCTGCTCGAGGAGCGGCGACTTCCCCGCAGCCAGACGACCGTCCGTGGCTACTGGAAGCACGGCCGCGCCGGGGGCGCCGTCGACGATTGAGCGGTGGCTCCGCCCCCCGCAGCCATGATGGCCTGATGCACTGGCTGCTCACCTACGACTATGTCGATGACATCGCCGCTCGCCGGGCGCCGTTCCGGGAGGCCCACCTCGGGCTTGTTCGTGAGCTCCACGAACGAGGTGCTCTGCTGATGGCCGGCGCGGTGGGAGACCCCATCGAGGGCGCTCTCCTCGTGTTCACCGCCGAGGACGAGGCGGTCGTCGGAGAGTTCGTGGCCGAGGACCCCTACGTCAGGGAGGGGCTGGTCGCCGCGTGGCACGTGCGCCCGTGGAACGTGGTGGTCGGCCAGGCGCACTGATGCGGGCGGTTGTGCAGCGGGTCAGCCGGGCCCTCGTCCGTGTCGGCGGCGAGACGGTGGGGGAGATCGGGGCGGGGTTGTGCGTCCTCGTGGGCGTGACGCACACCGATGGGCCGGCCGAGGCGAAGCGAATGGCGGCCAAGCTGGCCAACCTGCGGCTCTTCGACGACGGCGCCGGGGTGATGAACCGGTCCGTGGTGGAAGCAGGCGGCGGCGTGCTCGTCGTCAGCCAATTCACGCTCTACGGCGACACGAGTGCGGGCCGCCGGCCATCCTGGTCAGCGGCCGCGTCCCGGGACCACGCCCGGCCGTTGGTCGAGGGAGTCGTCGCCGGTCTCCGAGACCTCGGCCTGCACGTTGCCACCGGCTCGTTCGGGGCCGACATGGAGGTGGAGCTGGTGAACGACGGACCGGTCACGGTGCTGGTGGAGGTACCCGGCGAGAAATCGGTTGACCTCAAGCGTGGTTGAGCCTTTAGGGTGAGGCCCGTCCACCCCGACCGATGAGTCGAGCCGTCCGCGGTCGTCAGAACGAGCATGAGCGCCACCCAACCCTCCCAAGACACCCAGATGCCCCGGGTCTTCCGGCAGCTCCTGGTCAACACGCTCATCACCGGCGTCACGAGCACGTTCCTGTGGTTCGCGCTGACGTTCTGGGTGTACCTGGAGACCCGCTCGGTCGTGGCGACCGGTGTGATCGGCGGTGCGTTCAGCATCTCCTCGGCGGTGCTCGGCCCGTTCTTCGGCACCTTCGTCGACCGTCACCGCAAGCACACTGCGCTCCTGCTCACGACGGCGGCCTCGTTGGTCTGCTTCACCATCGCAACCGGCGTCTTCCTCGCCGTCGAGTCCTCCCACCTCCTGCGCCTGACCAGCCCCTGGTTCTGGGTCCTGGCGCTGGCGACCCTGCTCGGGTCCGTCGCCGGACAGATGCGCAGTATCGCCCTCTCCACCTGCGTCACCCTGTTGGTGCCCGACGGTCAGCGTGACCGGGCCAACGGCATGGTGGGGATGACGACGGGTGTCTCCTTCGCCATCACGTCGGTGTTCAGCGGACTCGTGATCGGGACCCTGGGCATGGGGTGGGCGTACTACGGCGCACTCGTGCTCACCGCCGTCGCCCTCGTCCACGTGGCCACGATCTCCATCGACGAGGCGGAGCCCGAACCGGCCGAAGCGGGCGCCCGACCCTGGGATGTCGACGTGCGGGCCGCCATCGACGCCATCCGCGCCGTCCCTGGCCTGAAGATGCTGATCCTGCTGGCCGCCTGCAACAACCTGCTGGCCGGCGTGTTCATGTCGCTCATGGATGCCTACGGCCTCGAGCTGGTGTCGGTGGAGGCATGGGGACTGCTGTGGGGCTTCATCAGCCTGGCGTTCATCGCCGGCGGCTTGGCCGTCGCCCGCTACGGCGTCGGCCGCGTCCCTCTGCGAGCGGTGGTGGCCGGCAACCTCGTGAACTGGGCGATCTGCTCGATCTTCGCCGTCCGGTCATCGATCGTGCTCCTCACCATCGGCATGGTGGTGTGGCTCACCCTGATCCCGGTGATCGAAGCGGCCGAGCAGACCATCCTCCAGCGGGCGATCCCGTTCGCACGCCAGGGCCGGGTCTTCGGGTTCGCCCAGCTCGTCGAGAACGCGGCGTCACCGCTCACCGCGTTCCTGATGGCGCCCCTCGCCGAATCGGTGTTCATGCCCTTCATGACCGACGGCGGCGGCGCCCGGTGGATCGGCGACTGGTTCGGCACAGGACCTGACCGCGGCCTTGCCCTCATGTTCACCATCGCGGGCGTCCTCGGCGTCGCCGCCACCGTGCGGGCGTGGACCTCGAGGTCCTACCGGGTGCTGGCCGTCGGGACCGCTGTCGCAGTCGAGCCGGCAGCCGCCGGCCCGCTCGCCGAGTGCGCGGCGTAGCGATCACGTCGACTGCTAGGACAGGGTGATGGGTGATCTCGCAGCATTCGCCGGCCTTGTTCCGCTTGATCACGGCCTCGTCGTGGTGTCGACCGCCCGGGCCGACGGGACCATTCAGAGCTCGGTCGTGAACGCCGGCGTGCTCGACCATCCGCTCACCGGCCGGCCCGTGGTCGGGTTCGTCTCCGCCGGCTCATCGAGGCGGCTGGCCAACCTCAGGGAACGTCCCCGGACCACGGTGGTGATCCGGGCCGGGTGGAGGTGGGCGGGCGTCGAAGGTCCGGTCGACCTGGCCGGCCCTGACGATGCGCTCGGCGACATCGCCGGCGATCGACTGCGCCTCCTCCTACGGGACATCTTCACCGCCGCCGGCGGCACCCACGAGGACTGGGACGAATACGACCGCGTCATGGCGGACGAGCGTCGGGTGGCGGTGCTGGTGACGCCCGAGCGCACGTACGGCTCGGGCTGACTCCGGGGAGGTGCCGAGCCACGCCAGCGTCATGACGGGCCGAGCCACGACAACGCCACCCGCGCCGCGTCGTCGACACTTCTCGACGCCCCCGTGGCCGCGCGGCGCTCGACCTCGTCCTCGCCCAGAACAGAGCAAGCCCATGTCCTGGCCGCGGCCAGGCGGGCCGCCTCGTCGCCGTAGGTGGGGGCCAGAGCGTCGCCCGCCACCGTCCCGACCAACTCCGCCGTCTCCCGTGCCGCTCCCATTCGATGGAGGAGCACGACGAGGTTGCGGAGGGCCGTGAGCTGGTGCGTGAGGGTGCGCTGGCGCCGCCAGTGCTCGATGACCGAGGCGAAGGCGACGACCGCCTCCTCGAGGTCACCCGCCCGGGCACGAAGCGAGCATGCCGAGACCCGGGCGACGCCTCCCAGGTACCGGTTCCCAACGGCGTCGGCGAGCACGACGGCTCGATCCAGGGCGCGCAGGGCGCGCCCGGGGTCGGCGTCGAGGATGACTTCGCCCTCGCCGTATGCCAGCCACCCTTCGTCCGACGGCGACAGTGCCGGCCCACCGGCCGGCCGGGCCAGCGCTTCCTCGGCCCGGTCCACCCGGCCCGAGTAGGCCTCGGCCAGGGCGATGTTGACCCGGGCGGAGGCCTCGGCGTGGGGATCGCCGCCGTCGATGGCCTCCACCAGCATGCGGCGGGCGGCATGAAGCGTGGCGTCCAGCTCCCCCCGGTAGAGGTGGACATCGGCCAGCACCTCGAGCGGGGCCCAGCGCTCACGGGCAGTGCGGGCGACGCTGACGCCTCGCTCGGCCAGTGCGAGGGCGCTCCCCAGGTCGCCGGCGTTGACCGCGCGCTGACCGGCCGATGCCAGCACCATGGCCGGTGGGTAGAGCCCCGCCGCCGCCAGCTCGGCCTCCAGGCTCGCCGCCCAGGAGAGCGGCTCGTCCCGCAGCCGCGACTGCGCGAACACGTGGAGCGCGCCCGAGAGCTCCTGGGCGATGGTCACGTCCTGGCGTCGGGCCCAGCTGTGGGCGGCTCGCAGCTCCTCTGTGAGGGCGTCGAGCCGCCGGTGGGCGTCACCCTCGCCGGGGGTTCGCAGCGCCCGGTCGGCGGTCCGGGCTACGTCGAGCAGATGCTCGGCATGACGGCGGGCCAGTGTCGTCGCCCGGCTCCCGCCGGCGAGGCGCCGCGCCGCGTGGGCCCGTACGGTTGCCAGCATCCCGAAGCGCGCCCGCTCCCCGGCGGTGTCGACGACCAGCAGTGAGCGGTCGGCGAGGTCGCACAGGGCCTGGAGCGGCGAGGCGCGACCGGTGACCGCGGCCACGTCGTCGGTCTCCACCATCCCGGAGAAGATCGAGAGCTCGGCGAAAAGCTCACGCTGCTCGTCGTCGAGGAGGGCCTCGGACCACTCGACGACCGCGGCGAGCGTCCGGTGGCGGGCCCCGCCGGGCCGGCGGACCGACCGTAGGAGCTCGAGCTCGCCGTCGAGGCGGTCGGCCAGTTCGGCCAGCGGAAGCGTGGCCGCCAGGGCGGCGGCCATCTCGATGGCCAGCGGCAGCCCGTCGAGCCGGCGCACGATCCTGTCGACGGCGATGGCGTCGTCCTGGCGGACCTGTAATCCCCGGCGGGCGGCCGAGGCCCGCTCGAAGAACAGCTGCTGCGCGGCGGGCCGGGGGCCGGTGAGTGGGAGTGGGGTGACGGCCCAGGTGTGCTCACCGTCGACGGCCAGGCGCTCGCGGCTGGTGGCCAGCACCCGCAGACGGTCCCCGCCCGCGACCAGGATCCCGGCGATGCGGGCCGCCTCGTCGATCACGTGCTCGCAGTTGTCGAGCAGGACCAGCACGTCCAGTTCGCCCGCTCGGGCCAGCGTCGTCGCCGGCGACCCGCTCTCCACGGTCATCCCGAGCCCGGCAACGACGGCCCCCGCGACGTCCGCATCGTGGTTCACTGCCGCAAGCTCCACCATCCGGGCACCGTGATCGTGACGATCCGCCACCCGCTTGGCGACCTCGAGGGCGAGACGCGTCTTGCCCACCCCTCCCGGCCCGGTCAGCGTCACGATCCGGGCCGAGGAGACGAGCCGTTCCAACTGGTCCAGATCCACCTCCCGTCCGACGAGCGAGGACGCCGGAACCGGAGGGCGGCGGGGCTGGAAGGCTGTCGTCTCGCGGGCCAGGGCGGCGGCCTCGGCCCGGCGCAGCTCATCCGACGGGGCCAGACCGGCCTCGGCCAGCGCGGTGGCGGCCCGCTGGAAGGCGCGCAGGGCCTCGGCCACCCGGCCGGTCGCGGCAAGGGCGTCGATCAGGGTCACCCACGCGCCCTCCCGCAGCGGCGCCTCGGCCACCAGCTCTTCGGCGAGGGCGGTCGCCTCGACGGCGTGCCCGGCCTTCAGCAACGCCGCCGCCCGGGCCTCGCGTGCCCCCAGGCGCGGCTCATCGAGGCGGACGGCGACGCCGCGGAGGGCGTCCACATCGGCAAGGTCGGCGAACGCCGGGCCGCGCCATAGCTCGAGGGCTTCGCCGAGGCGCTCCACCGCGGCCGGGCCGGAGCCCTCCGCCTGCCGCAGCAGCGCCTCGAACCGAGAGGCGTCGACCGCGTCGGGGGCGAGTTCGAGGGCGTATCCGCCAGGGCGTATGGCGAGGCGGTCCCCCAGCAGGTGGCGGAGGCGCGAGACGTACGCGCGAAGTGAGTGGTCTGCCGTTCGCGGTGGCTCCTCTCCCCACAGCGCGTCGATCAGGTGCGCCGTGGCTACCGTTCGGCCCGGCTGGCACGCCAGAACTGCCAGCACGACACGCTGGTTGCGGCTCCCGACGGCGAGGGGCACGCCGGCATCGTCGATCACCTCGACCGGCCCCAGGACGCGAACACGCACCGCCACGAGCGTATGAGCGGCGTGGCTGCAACGCGCCGCGACCGGGCTGCGACGGCACCGCGACGGGTGTGTGGACACTGAACGCCATGACGACGACCACGACCCCGAGAGCCGACGAGCACCTGACAACGGGCTGGGAGCCGGACGCACCGGTGGGGGACTCGATCGTTCGCCGCTACCTGTTCTGCTCGGCCGCCCTCTTCGAGGCGTTCGCCCACGCGGCCGGAGGTCGGGCCTTGACGACGCCGGTTTTCGCCGCCGCCGACGCAGGCCGGCCCGCCGGTTGGTTCAACTCGGCGACGCTGCTGCAGCCGCCGGACCCCGCCACGTTCGGCGACGTGGTCGACGACGTCGAAGCCTTCTATCAGCCGGGGACCGGACAAGCCCTCCTGTGGAGCGCCTGGCCCACGCCCGACCTCGCCGGTCGTGGGTGGCGTCTCGTGGGCCACCCCCCGCTCCTGATCCGGCCCCTGGCGGCGCTCGTGCCCCCGCCGTCGCCGCCCGCCGTCGACCTCCTCGAGGTGGCGGATGCCGCCACCCTCGCCGAGTGGGAGCGGGTGGCCATCGAGGGCTACCCGCTCCCCGAGCTACTGCCCGCCCTTCCCGGCCTCCTGGCCGATCCTCGACTCCTCGACGACCCCCGCCTGCGGTTCACCCTCGGGCTGGAGGCCGGCCGGGCGGTGAGCATCGGGTCACTGTTCACCGACTGCGGCGTCGGCTGCTTCGCCCTCGGCGTGACCATGCCCACCGCCCGCCGCCGGGGCCACTGGTTGGCCCATGCGGTCCACCGGCTCGCCGCCGCACCCGACCTCTGGATGACCGGCGTGTTCAGCGACCACAGCCGATCGCCGGCGGAGCGCCTCGGGTTCCTGCCCGTCCTCCGCTTCACCCTCTGGGCCCGCGACCGGGCCCACTGACCGAAGACCTCACCACGTACAAAGGAAGGAGAGAACCATGACCACCACCGACACTCCGACGAGCGAGACCCCGACGACCGAGGTCACGACGGAGGACTTCGCCGCCCGCCTCTTCTCGGCAGTGCTCGGAGCCCAGGAGGTCCAGGCCGTCTATATCGGCGACCGCCTGGGCTGGTACCGGGCCCTGGCCGAGGGCGGCCCGATGACGTCGACCGAGCTGGCCGAGCGCACGGCCACGTCGGAGCGCTACGCGCGCGAGTGGCTCGAGCATCAGGCCGTGTGCGGCTACCTCAGCGTGGATCGACCCGACGCCGCACCTACCGAGCGGCGCTTCCGTCTCCCGGCGGCCCAGGCGGAGGTGCTTACCGACCGCGACAGCCTGGCCTTTCTCGCCCCCGTGGCCCGCTTCGTCGCCGGCGTCGGCACGCATCTCCCGGCGGTGGTCGACGCCTACCGCACCGGCGGCGGGGTGACCTGGGAGGAGCTCGGCGCCGACGCCCGAGAGGGTCAGGCGGATGCCAACCGCCCACTGTTCCTGTACCAGCTGGGCCAGGAGCTCCTCCCTGCCGTCCCCGACGTCCACAGCCGCCTCCACGCCGGCGCCCGGGTGGCCGACGTCGGCTGCGGGGCGGGCTGGTCCTCCATCGGGATCGCGCTGTCGTATCCCGATGTCAGCGTCGACGGGTTCGACCTCGACGAGCCGTCGATCGAGATGGCCCGCCGGCACGCCGTGGAGGCGGGGGTGTCCGACCGAGTGCGGTTCCACGTGACCGACGCGGCCTCCCTCACCGGGGTCGAGCCCTACGACCTCGTGTTCGCCTTCGAGTGCGTGCACGACCTCGCCGACCCGGTCGGCGTCCTTTCCGCCATGCGCCGGCTGGCCGGGGACCGCGGCTCGGTGATCGTCGTGGACGAGCGCACTGAGGACCGGTTCGTCGCCCCCGGCGGCGACGTGGAGCGGCTGCTGTACGGCTACTCGTTGATGTGCTGCCTCCCCGACGCCATGGCGCAGGATCCGACGGCTGCCACCGGAACGGTGATGCGACCGGAGACGCTGAGGGACTACGCGCGGCGGGCGGGGTTCGCGGACGTCGAAACGCTCACCGTCGACCACGAGATCTTCCGCTTCTACCGCCTGGAGCGGTGAGGCCACGGAGCAGTGGTTGCTGGGGCCCGCTTCGCACTCGCATCGACACGACCAGAAGCAACGGGACAGGAGGACCCAATTATGAAGACGACTCACACCGAAACCCAGACCCACCCCAGAAGCGATCTCTACGTGGAGTCATGGGGCGACGGCACGCCCGTGGTGCTGGTGCACAGCTCGCTCGCCACCGGTGCCGAGGAGTGGGAGGCCCAGAGGCCGCTCGCCCACGAGGGCTTCCGGCTGCTTGTGCCCGACCGCCGCGGCTACGGGCGCAGCCCCGGGGCGGAGGGCGAGGACTTCCTGCGTGACGCCGAGGACATCGTCGACCTCATGGGCGATGGCGCTCACCTGTCGGCCACTCGTACGGCGGCCTCGGAGTGCTGTTCGCCGCCGCCCGCCGGCCTGAGGCGACCCGATCGCTGGCCCTCCTCGAGCCGGGAACGTACGCCCTCGGTCAGCGCCATCCCGCCGGGCGCGAGCTCGTCAGCGCGGTGCGCCGTCTTTGGGACCAGGATCTCCCGGACGAGGAGTGGGTCGTCGGTTTCCTCAAGGCGGTGGGCAGCGACCCCGACACGTTCCCCCCCGATTTCCTCGCCGCCGCCCTGCCGCTCGTGCCGGTCTTCCGTCGGGGGCGGCCGATCTGGTACCCCGATCTGCCCCTCGGTGAGCTGGCCGACGCACCCTTCCCCAAGCTCGTCGTGTCTGGTGGCCACAGCCCGGGGTACGAGGCCATCTGCGACGACCTGGCGTCCCGGATCGGCGCCTCCCGGAAAGTCGTGGAGGGTGCGGGCCACGAGATCCAGTTCACCGGCAAGCCCATCAACGACACCCTGCTCGCGTTCTGGCGCACACCCGAGTAGCCGTTGCGGAAGGGTGGCCGCCCGCCAGGGCGTCGCCCTGTCGGGTCGCCCTGCTCATCCTGCCGCCATCGGCGACCCGGCGTTT
>CADCTB010000035.1 GCA_902805665.1 uncultured Acidimicrobiales bacterium | reverse complement strand
TGCACCTCCCCGGGGCTGATGATGTTCGACGCGTCGAACGTCATGGTCTCGGCAAACGCCGAGGCGGACCGTTGGCTGGAGGACATCTATGGGATAGGGCCGGACGGCACGGAGACCTGGCGCGAGCTCCTGCCCGACGGATCGCCGAGCGACCTGCGATCAGCCATCCCGATGCTTCCGCTCCTGGCTCGTGCCCGTGCCATTGCGGCCGGAGTCGACGAAGGACCGGCCCGTCTGCGGTTGCGTGACCGTAACGGCCGATGGCTGGTCTTCCACGCCTCCTGCCTGACGGGTGGAGCGGCCGATAGAGCCGTCACGGTGGTCGTCGAGTCGGCGAAGAGCACCGACATCGCCCCCATCATCATCGAGGCCTACGGCCTGGCCCCCCGGGAGCGTGACGTGGTGCGAGCCATCGCCCGTGGCCTGTCGACGCCCGACATCGCCTCGGAGCTCTTCCTGTCCGCCCATACCGTGCGGTACTACATCAAGTCGGTGTTCGAGAAGGTGGGCGTGAGCACGCGAGGTGAGCTGGTCGCCAAGCTCTTCGCCGACCACTACTCCGACCCGATGCACGCCACGGCGGTGCACGTCCGCTGACCCCTTGTGGGCGAGGGGGGACTTGAACCCCCACGTCCTTTCGGACACAGGAACCTGAATCCTGCGCGTCTGCCAATTCCGCCACTCGCCCGAGCGACGGGCCAACGGTAGCGGAAGGAGAGGCTCCGGTTGGGCGGTGCCTGGGTAAGCTCCGCTGAGATGGGACTGCAGGGTTTCGAACAACGCCTGGAGCGGCTGGTCGAGGGTGTGTTCGCCAAGACCTTCCGCAGCGGGCTGAAGCCGGTCGAGGTCGGCCGGCGTCTGACGCGCGACATGGACCTGCACCGCACCCTGGGCGTGAACGGCCCTCTGGCTCCCAATCACTTCACGGTGGCCCTCAGCCCTGCCGATTCCCAGCAGTTCGAGTCGTTCGCCGAGGTGCTGACCCGGGAGCTGGCCGAGGCGGCCCGCGACCACGCCCGGGCCGAGGGGTACGGGTTCGTGGGGCCGGTCCACGTGGAGATGCACATCGACGAGTCCCTCACCCAGGGGCAGTTCCTCGTGGCCAGCGGCTTCCAGGAGGCCCCCGGCGGGGCGGCGGTGGGGTCGATCTACCTGGAGGACGGCCGGCGGGCCCAGATCGGTGAGGATCCCCTGGTCATCGGGCGCATGCCCGAGTGCGACGTCCCCCTGTCCGATGCCAACGTCAGCCGGCGGCACGCCGAGGTGCGGCGCCAGGGCACCGGCTTCGTGGTGGTGGACCTCGGCTCCACCAACGGCACCCGGGTCAACGGCGCTCACGTGAAGGAACGGCTCCTGAACAACGGTGACGAAATTACGGTAGGGGCCACGAAACTCCGCTTTGAAGCGTCGTAGCCCGTGCCCGACTCCCTGCTCACCATCCTCAAGCTCTGCTTCCTGGCCCTTCTCTACCTCTTCTTTCTACGCGTGCTGCGCGCCGTCTGGGCCGAGATGAGCCCCCGAGCCACAGCCCCCACGCCCGCGGCGCCGGTCGCCAGCCCGGCGCGGGGCTGGGGCGGAGCCAACCGCGGCGGCGGCAACGCCAAGACGGCAGGGGGGCGGCTCCGGGTGATCGAGCCGGCCGAGACCAAGGGCCAGACCTACGACCTGGGCGAGGAGCTCACCGTGGGTAGGGCAGGCGGCTGCCAGATCACCCTCGACGACACCTACGTCTCCCAGCTCCATGCCCGGGTCTTCCGGCGCGACGGCCAGCTGTTCGTGGAGGACCTCGGGTCCACCAACGGCACCTATCTGAACCGCAAGAAGGTCACTGCGCCGATCGCCATCCGCAAGGGCGACCGTCTCCAGATCGGCAAGACCGTCATGGAGATGCAATAGAGATGACGCAGCTGCAGGCCGGCGCGGCCACAGACGTGGGACGGGTCCGGCAGATCAACGAGGACCGGTACCTGGCCGACGAGCAGTTGTTCGCGGTCGCCGACGGCGTGGGCGGGCACCAGGCGGGCGAGGTCGCGTCCCAGACCTCGGTGGAAACGCTCCTGCGCACGTTCAACGACGGCGACCACACCACCGAGGGCCTGGTGGTGGCGGTCGAGGCGGCCAACCAGGCCGTGTGGCAGCTGGCCCAGGGCAGCCGCGAGAAGCGGGGCATGGGCACCACGCTCACCGCGCTGGCGCTGGTGCAGGAGAACGGCGAGGAGCAGCTGGCCCTGATCAACGTGGGCGACTCCCGGGCCTACCTCCTTCAGCAGGGCGAGCTCATCCAGCTCACCGAGGACCACAGCCTGGTCGAGGAGCTGGTCCGTGACGGCAAGCTCACGCCGGCCGAGGCCCAGGTCCACCCCCAGCGGTCGATCATCACCCGGGCCCTGGGCATGGAGCCGGTCATCCAGGTCGACTCCTGGGAGATCACGCCCTACACGGGCGACCGCATCCTGCTCTGCAGCGACGGGCTCACCAACGAGCTGTCCGACGACCGCATCGCCTCCACCCTCCGCCAGCTGGCCGACCCCCAGGAGGCGGCCCACGACCTGGTCCGCCAGGCCCGGGCCGCGGGCGGCAGCGACAACATCACCGTGGTCGTCGTCGACGTGGTCGACGACGATGACCGGTCGAAGCAGGCGTCGGCTGCGCTCGCCGGCTCGAGCGAACCGACACGCGCCTCGGCGGCGCCAACCGTGGCCGGCGCAGCACCCGACCTCGAGCACACCGGCACCCGGGTCGCCGCCCCGCCCGCCCCTGCGCCGCCCGCACCCCGCCCGACCCTCGCCGCACCGGCACCGCAACCTGCCCCGAAGCGGATGACGTGGCGGGTGGTGATCTTCCTCTTCGCCGTCCTCGCCGTGCTCGGTGCCGCCGTCTGGGCGGTGGCCTGGTACGCCAGGGGCGCCTACTACGTCGGCATCGACAACGAGCAGGTGGCCATCTTCCGAGGTCGCCCGGGCGGGCTCCTGTGGTTCGACCCGACCCTGGTCGAGCGCAAGCAGGAGCCCGCAGGCGTGGACCTGCTCCCGGCCCAGCGGGTCCAGCTCGAGGCCGGCCACGAGGTGTCCAGCAAGGCGGCGGCCGACCGCTACGTCAACAACCTGCGCCAGGAGGTCGAGGCCCGGCGGGCCCCAGCCACCACCCCCCTCCCCCCGGCCGGCGCGATCCCCGCATCGTCGTCCACCACGTCAACATCGAGACCATGAGCCGCGTGGCATGAACACCGTCGTCGGCGCCCTCCGGCGCAACACCGAACTGGGCCTGATGCTCATGGCCGGGATCCTGACGGCCGGCGCCTACACCCTGGCCGGGCTGGGCCGCAGCGCCTCACTGCCGGCCAACCTGGTCCCGTTCCTGCTGGTCATCCTGGGTCTGCTGGCGGTGGCCCACGTCGCCACCCGGCGGCTGGCCCCCAGCGCCGACGGCATCCTGCTGCCGCTGGCCGGGCTGCTCAACGGCGTCGGCTACGTCTTCATCGCCCGGCTCGACTCAGACCTGGCCGCCCTGCAGGCCCTGTGGACCGCCCTGGGCGTGGGAGCGTTCGTGGCCACCCTGGCCCTGGTGCGGCGGGCCCGCGACATCGAGCGCCTGCGCTACACCTTCGCTCTCATCGGCATCGGCCTGCTGCTCATGCCCCTCCTGCCGGGCATCGGACAGAACATCAACGGCGCCCGGCTGTGGGTCCGCATCGGCAGCGTCACCTTCCAGCCCGGCGAGCTGGCCAAGATCGCCCTCGCCGTCTTCTTCGCCTCCTACCTGGTCGAGAAGCAGCCGCTGCTCGCCATGGGCACCCGGAAGGTCATCGGCGTGTGGCTGCCCAACGTCCGCCACATCGGCCCGATCATCCTGGCCTGGGCCTTCTCCCTCATCGTGATGTTCTTCGAGAAGGACCTGGGCTCGTCGCTCCTGTTCTTCGCCCTGTTCATCACCATGCTGTGGGTGGCCACGGCCCGGAACTTCTATTTGGGCATCGGCCTCTTCATGTTCGCCGCCGGCGCGCTCATCGCGTGGTCCACCTTCGCCCACGTGAAGACCCGGATCAGCATCCTCACCGACCCGTGGTCGGTCGCCAACGGCGCCGGCTACCAGACCGTCCAGGCCCTCTTTGCGTTCGCCGCCGGCGGCCTGACCGGCACGAACATCGGGCAGGGCAACCCCCAGCGCATCCCCGCGGTGTCCACCGACTTCATCTTCGCGGCCATCGGCGAGGAGCTGGGCCTGCTGGGAACGGCTGCCGTGCTCATGGCGTTCCTGCTCATGGTGGGCGCCGGCCTCAGAATCGCCATGCGGGTTGAACCGCCGTTCGAGAAGCTGCTCGCCGCGGGGCTCACGGCCATCATCGGCCTGCAGACGTTCATCATCCTGGGCGGCGTGACCCGGCTGATCCCCCTCACCGGCATCACCCTCCCGTTCGTGTCCTACGGAGGCTCGTCGCTGATCTCCAACTACATCCTGCTGGCCCTGCTCCTGCGCATCTCGGCCGACGACCACGCCCGGGTCCAGGCCCAGGCCCAGGTCATGGCATGAACACCCAGATCCGCCGGCTGGGGATCGTGCTGATCGTGTTGTTCACCGCCCTGTTCATCCAGCTCAACTACCTCCAGGTCATCGAGGCGAACGACCTCAACAACCACCCGGCGAACAGCCGGGCGGTCGTCCGGGACTTCTCCCAGCCCCGGGGCGTCATCCAGACAGCCGACGGGGCGGTCGTGGCCCAGTCGGTGCCCTCCAACGACGCCTTCAAGCTCCAGCGCCAGTATCCGCTGGGGCCGCTGTTCGCCCACGTCACCGGCTACTTCTCCTTCACCTACGGCAGTGAGGGGGTCGAGAAGGAGTACAACGACGCCCTCACCGGCAAGGTCTCCCAGGGCTCGTTCAACCCCCGCGACCTCCTCATCGACCGCGAGAAGACGGGCAACGTCACCCTCACGATCTCCAAGAGCCTCCAGGAGCTGGCATCGGAGCAGCTGGGCGAGCGCAAGGGCTCGGTGGTGGCCCTCGACCCCCGCACCGGGGCCATCCTGGCCTTCGTCGACTACCCCACCTACGACCCCAACACGCTGGCGTCGCACAACCAGGACAGCGTCCGCGCCGCCTGGAGCGAGTTGAACGCCGACGAGGACAAGCCCCTCCTGCCCCGCACGTACCGGGAGCGCTACCCACCCGGCTCCAGCTTCAAGGTGGTCACCACCGCCGCCGGCCTGGCCACCGGCACCGCCTCGCCCGCCCAGCCCGTGTACCCCACGATGCGCGAGCTGCTCCTCCCCAACGCCGGGGGCCAGACCTTGCAGAACTTCGGCGGCAGCACCTGCGGCGGCCCTCTGCCGGAGGCCCTGCGGGTCTCGTGCAACACGGCGTTCGCCCAGCTGGGGCTCGACCTGGGGGCGCAGAAGCTCTCCGGCGCGGCCAGCGACTTCGGGTTCAACAAGGTGCCGCCCATCGACATGCCCTACGCCGCCCAGTCGTTCTTCCCGGCGGCCGGCGCCTTCGCCCGCGACCAGCCCGGCCTGGCCAAGTCGGCAATCGGCCAGCAGGACGTGTCCGCCACACCGATGCAGATGGCCCTGGTCGCGGCGGGGATCGCCAACAACGGCGTGATCATGACGCCGCACGTGCTGGGCGAGGTCCGCGACAGCGACGGAGCGGTGGTGCAGCGCTACGAGCCCAAGCCGTGGCTCACCGCGGTACCGCCGAGCGTGGCCCAGACCACGAGGGACATGATGGTCGGCGTCGTCGAGCGGGGATCGGGCACCCGGGCCCAGATCCCCGGCCTGGCCGTGGCCGGCAAGACGGGCACGGCCCAGACCGGCCTCGACAAGTCGCACGTGTGGTTCGTGGCGTTCGCCCCCGCCGACGCCCCGCGGGTGGCCGTCGCGGTGATGCTCGAGGACCAGCCCAGCACGACCGAGGCGACCGGTGGCGCGCTCGCCGCTCCCATCGCCCAGGCCGTGATGCGGGCGGCACTGGCCCCGTAGGCTGATTTCGTGGCCTCTCAGGTCTTCACCGGCCGCTATCAGATCGTGCGGCACCTGGCCCGGGGCGGCATGGCCGAGGTCTACCTCGCCCGTGACCTGCTGCTCGACCGCCCGGTGGCGCTCAAGGTCCTGTTCCCCGAGTTCGCCACCGACCGCTCCTTCGTCGAGCGCTTCCGCCGTGAGGCCCGCTCGGCGGCCAACCTCAACCACCCCAACATCGTGTCGATCTACGACTGGGGCGAGGAGGACGGCACCTACTTCATCGTCATGGAGTACGTCGACGGGCTGACGTTGCGCGACCTCATCCGCCGTCAGGGCCCGCTGTTGGCCAGCCGGGCGGCCGAGATCGGGGCCGACATCGCCGGTGCGCTGCAGTTCGCCCACGTCGGCGGCGTCATCCACCGCGACGTCAAGCCCGGCAACGTCCTCATCACCACCACCCAGGTGAAGGTCACCGACTTCGGCATCGCCCGGGCCGGGGACCCGGCCGAGAGCCTCACCCAGGCCGGCGCGGTCATGGGCACGGCCACCTACTTCTCGCCCGAGCAGGCGCAAGGCCACGTCGTCGACCCTCGCACCGACGTGTACTCGCTGGGCGTCGTCCTCTACGAGATGGTGGCCGGCCGCCCTCCCTTCACGGGCGACAACCCGGTGTCCATCGCCTACCAGCACGTGCGGGAGGAGCCGGTCCCGCCCAGCGAGCACAACCCCGACGTCCCCCCCGTGTTCGAGGCCATCGTGACCAAGGCCATGGCCAAGAACCGGGCCAACCGCTACTCCAGCGCGGAGGACCTGCGTTCGGATCTCCTGCGCTTCAACTCGGGACAGGCCATCGCCGCCGAGCCGGCGGTTCCGGCCGCGGCCGCCGTCACGGGGGTCATGACCCGTCAGGCCGCCGCGCCTGCAGCCGAACCGACACTCATCCAGTCGGGCATCGACAGCACCCGGGTGGTGACCCGGGACGAAACCTACGTCCCGGTCGACGACCGGCCCCCGTCCCGCACCGGCACCTACATCGGCATCCTCGTCCTCCTGCTGGCCCTGCTGGGCGCGCTGCTCTTCCTCGTCGGGCGACAGCTCGGGGTGGGAGGAACCGCAGAGGTCACCGTGCCGCAGCTGATCGGCCGGAACGAGGCCGACGCCGAGCGCGAGCTGCGCGACGCCGGGTTGAAGGCGGAGCGGCGCCAGGTCCAGGACGAAGTCAACCCGGTGGGGCAGGTGACGGCCCAGGACCCGCTGGCCAACACCGCGGTCAAGCGGGGCGCCACGGTGATCATCTCGGTCAGCTCCGGTCCGCCGATCGTGCCCGTCCCCGATGTGCGGAACCGCACGCTCGAGATTGCCAGGGAGACGCTCACCGGCGCCGGCTTCAGGGTCGAGGTGAACTCGGTCAACAGCGACCGCGACGCCAACACGGTGCTCGACCAGGCCCCCGGGGCCGGCAGCTCGGCGCCCAAGGGCTCCGCCGTCACCCTCACCGTCTCCAAGGGCCTCGAGCAGATCCCCGTTCCCAACGTACGGGGCCGCTCGGCCAGCGAGGCGGCGAACCTGCTCGGTCAGACCGGGTTCCGGACGACGACCCGCAACGAGAACAGCAACGACTTCGACACGGGCGAGGTCATCCGCACCGAGCCGGCATCGGGCACGCCGCTGGCGCGCAACAGCGTGGTGACCCTCATTGTCTCCTCCGGCCCCGCCCCCACCACCACGCAGCCGCCGGTCACCGCCCCGCCGACGACGGCCACCACGCAACCGCCCATCACCCTGCTCCCGACGACCACCACCACCAGGCGGCCGACAACCACTACCACGGAGGCGCCCTAGCCGGGTCGGGGAGTTACCCCTCGGCTTGGGCGAGGAAGTTGGCCAGCAGCTTTCGGCCGTCGGCGGTGAGGATGGACTCCGGGTGGAACTGGACCCCTTCCACCGCCAGCTGCTTGTGACGCAGGCCCATGACCAGGCCGTCGTCGGTCTCGGCGGTGACCTCCAGCTCGGGCGGCACCGTGTCGCGGTCGACCAGGAGCGAGTGGTAGCGGGTGGCCTCGAACGGGTCGGCCAGCCCGGCCAGCACTCCCTGGCCCCAGTGGCGGATAAGGGAGGTCTTGCCGTGGACGACCGCCGGCGCCCGCACCACCTCGCCACCGAAGATCTGGCCGATGCACTGATGGCCGAGGCACACCCCGAGGATCGGGAAGGTGACCTTGTCGCCTTCGGGGGCCGAGCGGTCGCGGGCGAACCGCTCGATCGCCGCGTTGGAGAGCTTGGCGTCCTCGGGACGACCCGGGCCGGGTGAGATCACCAGCGCGTCGGGGCGCAGGTCCTCGATGCCCTCGAGGGATATCTCGTCGGGCCGGTACACGTCGGGCTCGGCTCCCAGCTCACCCAGGTACTGGACCAGGTTGTAGACGAAGGAGTCGTAGTTGTCGATGACCACCACGCGGGGCATGACCCGACGGTACCCGGCGAACTCGCACTAACCTCCGG
>CADCTB010000034.1 GCA_902805665.1 uncultured Acidimicrobiales bacterium | reverse complement strand
TACGGCCACCCTCGGGGGGCGCTGCCCCCCGAGTCCCCCCCGACGGCCACCGGCTCCGCGAGCCAAGAAGGGCATTGAGTATTGGCACCCTCGGGGGGCGCTGCCCCCCGAGTCCCCCCCGACTGCCACCGCCCCCGCGGGGCGAGAAGGGCATTGAGTATTTGCAGTTCGGGGATAGAGTCGAGGGTGTGGGGGAGCCGATCGAGCTGAACAAGCGCGAGGCCTGGGCCGTCCAATGCATGGACCGCCAGCTCGTGGTGCTCGACGACCTGGCCTCCCGTGCGTCCGATACCCGGGCGTGGCTGGCCCTCGAGCGCCAGGCCGGCAGCTACGCCCGCCACCTGGGCACCTGGCTGGCCAAGGACACGATCTTCCCCGCGGCACGCGACCGGATGCGCCAGCACCAGGCCGACCTGGCCGGCTACGCCCAGCGGGCGCGCGACGAGGTAGCCGGCGTCGACCCCGACGCCCGGGAGGCGGCCCGCGCCACCCTCGGCATCCGCCTCGCCGTCATAGGCAAGGGAGGCGCGGGCAAGACGGTGACCTCGTCGACGCTCGCCCGGCTGCTGGCCCGCAACGGCCGCAAGGTCTTCGCCTGCGACCTCGACGTCAATCCCGGCCTGGCCATCAGCCTGGGCCTCCCGGCCACCGAGGGCGGGCTGCCACCCGGCGCCATCGAGCAGCACCCCGGATCGATCTACGGCTGGCAGCTGACCGGCGACATGACGCCCATCCAGGTGGTCGAGAAGTTCGCCTCCGTCGCCCCGGACGGCGTGCGCTTCCTGGGCCTGGGGAAGATCGGCCCGAGCTCCGAGGGAGCCGGCACCGACAAGTCGGCGGCGAAGCAGTCGGTGGCCGCCCTCGTGCACCTGCTCCTCGGCATCGGGGAGCCTGACTGGGACGTCATCGCCGACCTGGAAGCCGGGCCCACCACCCCGTTCGAGCGCTACCACGCCTTCTCGGAGGACGTCATCGTCGTGTTCGGTCCGGCATGGCGCTCGGCCATGACCGCCCGCCGCCTGCTGCCCATGGTGGAGGACCGGCGGACGATCCTGCTCGCCAACCGCTTCCGCGACGAGCCCGACCACCCCGGACTGGCGGCCCGGTTCCGCATCCCCTTCGACCCCGAGCTGGCCGAGGCGGAGCGCCAGGGGCTGGCCCCGCTCGACGCCTGCCCCGACTCGCCGGCCATCGTCGCCCTCAGCCGACTCGCAGACCTGTTCACGAGCGCCGCCCGGGAGGCGGCGCCCGACGACAACCAGGAGGTACCGGTATGAAAATCGCCGTCTGTGGCAAGGGAGGGTCGGGCAAGAGCACGATCTCCGGCGCCCTGGCCCGCCACCTCGCCCGCCAGGGCCACAAGGTCGTGGCACTGGACTGCGATCCCAACCCGAACCTGGGCATCTCGCTCGGCGTTCCCCGAGAGAGCGTCGAGTCGATGAGCCCCATCCTCAACGCGCTCCTCGATGCCGGCCACACCCACAAGGACCCCAAGATCGAGGCCGAGGTGCTGCTCAGCCGCTACGGCGTCGACGCCCCCGAGGGCATCCGCCTGGTGGCCACCGGAAAGATCGAGCGGCCGTCGAACGCCTGCCTGTGCTGCGGGTCGCACAACACCACCCGCCAGTTCTTCGGCGAGCTTCCGGCCGACGACCGCATCGTGCTGGCCGACCTCGAAGCCGGCCTCAACGACCTCATCTGGGCCAAGCCCGGCGCCGACGACGTCGTGCTGGCCGTCACCGAGGGCAGCGCAAAGTCGGTCGAGATCGCCCGGCGGGCGTGCCGCCTCGCCGAGGAGCTCGGCGTCAAGCGGATCATCGGCATCGCCAACCGCACGGTGAGCGACGTCGACGCCAAGCGGATCGGCGAGGAGCTCGGGGTCGAGATGTTCACCGTCCCCGAGGACCGGGCCGTCGAGGACGCCGACCACCTGGGCGTCGCGGCCATGGACGCCGATCCGTCGTCGCCGGCCATGGTGGCCATCGGCGAGCTCGCCCAGGTCATCACCAGGTAGCGGTCAGGCCGGGAGCGGTCTGGCCGACGCCTAGCCTCACCGCGGTGCGCGGCCGGACGATTCCCGGGATAGCGGGGATGGTCGCCGGCCTGGCGCTGGTGCTCTTCGGAATGCAGGGTCGCGACCCCTCGCTCCGCAGCCTCCCGAACCAGGCAGTGACCTCCGATCCCCAGCTGGCGATCAACGTCAACACGTCACCTGTGGTGGCGGTCGACCGTCGCCGGCCCGAGGTGCTGGTGGCCGCCGGGCGGGTGGACGCGCCAAAGCTGAGTTGCAGCGTCTCGGTGTCGATGACCGGCGGGGAGGCGTGGCGGCCGCTGGATCTGCCGCTGGCGCCGGACGCCGCCAACTGCTTCTGGCCGAGTGTGGCCTTCGACGGCGACGGGAACCTCCTCGTCCTCTACACGCCCACCGGCGGCCCGTTCAACCTCCCGACGGCGCTGTGGCTGCAGCGGTTCAGGCCCGACATGACGGCGGACGGCCCCCCGACCCGGGTCAGCGGGCCGCTGACCTTCCAGCCCCGGCTGGCCGCCGAGGGGCGCCGGGTGCTCGTCGCCTGGATCCAGGCCAGTGAGGTCCGGGCCACCAAGTTCCTGGGTTTCGGCCCGCCACCGAACCCGATCGTCGTGGCCCGCTCCGACGACGGCGGGCGGTCATTCGCTCCACCGGTCACGGTCAGCGAGGCGGGCCGGCTGGCGGTGCAGCCCACGCTGCTGATCAAGGGTGGTGGCGAGGTCGTCGTGGGTGCGCTGGATCTGGCCGGAGACCGGGACACGTACCAGTCCGCTCACGAGGGACAGCCGGGCCCGGCACCGACGGAGCCTTGGCGAGTGGTCGCCTGGACGTCCGCGGACGGAGGGTCGAGCTTCGGGCCGGCGAAAACGGTGGCCGAGCGAGTGGTCGCCGCCCAACGGGTGCTCATCGACCTCGCCCCCGCACCCGCCTTCGCCGTCGACCGGGGCCGTGGGCGCCTGTACGCCGCCTGGGAGTCGAATCGCGACGTGCTCCTGTCCCGATCCGACGACGGAGGAGACACGTGGTCGCCGCCACGCCGGCTCGGCCCCTCCACGGGCGGCCAGTTCCTCCCCGGGATCGGTGTCGCGCCCGACGGGCGGGTCGATGTCGCCTTCTACGACCGTAACGATGACCCCGAGGACGTCCTCGCCGAGGTGGTGGTGGCCTCTTCGTACGACGGCGGGCGCTCGTTCAAAACCACCAGTGTGTCCGGCCGGCCCTTCGACTCCATCGTCGGGTCGTTCACCGGCGAAGACGTGATGCTGGGCAGCCACTTGGCGGTCACCTCCCGGGCCGATGGGCTGACTGCCGTCTGGGCCGACACGGCCCGCGGCAACCGGGTGAACAACATCGTGGACCTGATGTCGGGAACGGTGGAGGTGCGTCCGGCATCGGGTGCCCGGACACCGGTGGTGGTCGGAGGAGCGGTGTTGCTGCTCGTCGGAGCTGCGGTTACTGCCCGCTCTTGGCCCGGTAGAGCAGCTGGTCGAGATCCCCGGCGCGCACACCGCCCAACAGCTTGGCCACCACGAGACCGTCGGGACTGACGAGGAACGACTCGGGCACCCCGGCCACGCCGTAGTCCAGGGCAATACGGCCCTTCGGGTCGGCGAGCATCGCCCAGTCGCCGCCCTCCTTGTCGCGGTACTCCTTCACCGCCTGGGTGTTGTCGCTGTAGATCACACCGAGGACCGCAGCATCGCCCGCGCCCTGGTGAGCCTCGGAGAAGCGGATGAGCTCGGGATGCTCCTGGCGGCACGGAACGCACCAGGTGGCGAAGAAGTTGACCACGACCCATTTGCCCCTCAGCCCGTCGAGCGAGGCCTGTCCACCGTCGACCGTGGTCCCCTCGATGTCGGGTGCGGGCTTGCCGACGAGTGGCGACTTGACCGCCCGGCTGGCGGCCGGCTGGCCGTTGGCCAGGGCGATGATCAGCAGGGCCAGTGGCACGGCGACGGCCACCGCGATCCACAGCACCTTGCGGGTGCGGCGCAGTCCGGAGACGACCGGCACCACGCCGTCGTCGTCCGGCCCATCCGCCGAGGCGGGGTGGTCTGTGGTGCCGGTGATGTTGCTCATACGGGAGGCCATCCGTGCTCGGCGAACCAGCGCTGCAGGGGCTGGAAGTAACCCTGCCAGCGCCCGGTGACGAACAGCAAGCCGACGAGCACCAACATGGCCCCGCCGGCCACCTCGATGCGACGGCCGTTTCGGCGCAGCCACCCCATGGACCGCTGGGCCCGGTTGAAGCCCAAGGCGAGGGCGACGAAAGGCACGCCGAGACCGGCCGAGTAGAGGATCAGCAGCAATGCGCCCCACACCGCCGTCCCACTGACGGCAGCGGTGGCGTAGATGGTGGCCAGAACCGGGCCGAGACATGGGGCCCAGCCGGCGGCGAACGCCATGCCCATAGGGAAGGCCCACGCCGTCCCCCGGGGCACCCGGGCCAGGTCGATCCGCCGCTCGCGCATCAGGAAGGGCAGGCGCAGAAGACCCATGGTCGACAGGCCCAGAACGATGATCGGCACACCGAACCAGCGCACCACGGGTCCGCCGTTGGCCAGGAACACCGAGCCGAGGAGCTGGGCGACGACACCGAGGGCGGTGAACACGACGGTGAAGCCGGCCACGAACAGCAGGGCGGCCCGCAGCGTGACCATCCGGGCCTGCCGGTCGCCCAGCTCGGACACGGGAAGGGCGGAGACGTAGGAGAGGTAGCCGGGAAGCAGGGGAAGGCAGCAGGGCGAGCTGAAGGAGATCAGGCCGGCCACCACTGCGAACACGGGCAGGGCGAAGCCGGCTTCCACGACTTCCAAGGTACCCCCGGCATTTCTCGATGGCGGCTCGGGGAACCGACCTACTGTGTGCCGTGGTTCGCCTGGGCGCTCGACTGGTGGTGGCCGGCACGTCGTCGGGCGTGGGGAAGACCACCGTGGCCACGGGGCTGATGGCCGCGCTGCGTGCCCGCGGTCTCAGCGTCGGAGCGGCCAAGGTGGGGCCCGACTTCATCGACCCCGGCTACCACGCGCTCGCCACCGGACGACCGAGCCGCAACCTCGACGCCTGGATGTGTGGTCCCGAGGCCATCGCGTCGCTGGCCGGCCGGGCTGCGGCGGGGGCCGAACTGCTCGTCGTCGAGGGGGTCATGGGGCTCTTCGACGGGTCGGGTGACCCATCCGGTCCGGTGGCCAGCACCGCCCAGGTGGCCGGCCTGCTCGAGGCGCCGATCGTGCTGGTGGTCGACGCGTCGGCAGTCGGGGCGTCGGTGGCGGCAATGGTGCACGGTTTCGCCAGCTTCGACCGCGGGACGAGTGTCGCCGGCGTGGTGCTGAACCGGGTGGGGAGCGACAGCCACGAGTCGCTGCTGCGAGGCGCGCTGGCGCCTACCGGCATCCCTGTCCTGGGTGCTCTGCGCCGCGATGCCGACTACGCGTGGCGCGACCGCCACCTCGGGCTGGTGCCGGTGGTCGAACAGCCCGAACAGGTCCGGAGCTCGATCTCGGCCCTCGCCGGGGCCGTCGCCCGCGATTGCGACCTGGACGCCGTCCTGGCCATCGCCCGCTCGGCCCGGACTGTTGAGGTGCCCCACCCGCCGGCGGCGCGCCCCCAGGGCCGGACGGTGCTCGCCATGGCGGGCGGACCGGCGTTCAGCTTCACCTATCCCGACAACCTGGAGCTCCTGGCCCAGGCGGGTGCCGAGCTGGCGTTCTTCGACCCACTGTCCGACGACCGGCTGCCCGAGGGCGCCAACGCGCTGTACGCCGGGGGCGGCTTCCCCGAGATCTTCGCCGCCGGCCTGGCCGCCAACCGGCCGTTGCTCGATGACGTGCACAGCAAGGTCGACGCCGGCCTTGTCACCTGGGCCGAGTGCGGCGGCCTGCTGTGGCTGGCTCGCTCCCTCGACGATCAACCAATGGCGGGCGTCCTACCTGCTGAGGGGCGCATGACGGACCACCTGACTCTGGGCTACCGGCGGGCCACGCTCCGAGTCGACTCGCCACTGGGCTCGGCCGGAACCGCGGTCCGGGGCCACGAGTTCCACTACTCCACCCTGGAGCCGGCCGGCGACGCCCTCGAGTGGTCGGGGCGCAGCGGGCAAGGCCGGGCTGGTTTCGCCAGCCACTCGTTGCTGGCCTCCTACATGCACGTGCACATGGGATCGGCCCCGGCGTTGGCTGAGCGGTTCGTGGCCAGGACCTGCGCTCGCGGGTCCTGACCCTCTGCGACGCGACCGCGACGCTCAGACGAGGCACCAGTCGGTCTCAACCACCGATTCGCCGAGCCGGCAACGGAGGCTGACCGGACCTGGCGCCACGGCGTCGGCGGCGAACCGACCGACTTCGTCGGCGGCAGCCGTCACGGTGCCACCACGATGGCGAACTTCGAGCATGCCCGGGCCGGCTGGCACGAGCTGTCCGAGGAGGCGGCGACTCCCGTCGGGCTGGACGACGACCTCGACCTCCACGGTGAGGTCGGTGGCTTCGAAGGTCAAGAGTGTCGGTGTGCCGGGACCTCGAACGCCCGCCAGCTCCGGCTCGACGGAGGAGTCGCCCGTCAACTCGGCCAACTCGGCGTCCATCGTCCGCCACGCGATCGCCGAGCGGGCGGCGGCGATGGCCTCCACCGGCACGGGATCATGCCGGCTCGCCAGCGCTCGAAGCTCGGCCATCAGCGCGTCGTCCGCCGCGTCGTCGTCCGGGCCGGTGACCTCTGCAGTGTCTACGTCGTCACTCATCGTGTGATCACCTCACCATCTGAGAGCATGCACCGGCACGTCAGATACCGCCTAGCTCACGTTTGAGGTGCTTGAGGCATCGACCCCGGGTCGGTCCGATGCTGCCGATCGGCATACCGAGGGCCCGGCCAACCTCCTCATACGACGGCTCAGGGTCCGCCATGAGGACCCGAAGGAGTCGCTGGCACTGCTCAGACAGGCGGGCCAGGCCGGCGTGGAGCGCCGCCTGGCGCTCGTCAGCCAAGAGGTTGGCCTCCAGTGGAGGCAACAGCGGGTCGGCGGCGTCCAGGATCTCGGAATCGCCTGAGGGCACCGCTCGCCCCGCCCGACGAAGGATCCGCAGGCACTCGTGGCGAGCCGTGGTGGCCAGCCAGGCACCCACCCGGCCCGGATCCCTGATGGTCTCGATGTGGGTCACCAACCGCAGGAACGTCACTTGGAACACGTCCTCCGCGTCCGCGCTGTTGAGGCGGTGGGCGCGCGCCACGGCCCAGACCCGGCTCCCGTGGCGGCCCACGATCTCGTCCCACGCCGCCTGGTCACCCTTGCGCGCCCGCCCGACGAGCTCGTGGTCGCCGTCCACGTCCCCTGCCACGGCCTCATGGTACGGCTCGGCGGCGGTCCCCGCGTCGCCCGCGCCATTCACCCGGCTCGGCGTCGGAGAGCTCCGGTTCTACGGGGCGATCAGCTTCGTCAACATGTCGACCACCGGGCGCAGCGACGGCGGTAGGACTCCCTCGTCGGCGGTCACCGTGACCCCTTGGTACGTCACGTCGTACTGGTAGGCGTCGACCGCCCGGGGGTCGAGGTAGTTGCGCTGAAGGGCGGCGATCTCCGAGCGTTCGAGCGCCCGGCGCAGGGCGGCCAGGTCGCCGGACGACAGAGTCCTGGTGGACCGCGACCCGGACCGGTCGCTGACAACGGTGGCCACGCCGAGCGCGTCGACCGAGACGCGGTCACTCGAGCCGGCGACGCCTCCGTAGCGCAGGAGGACAACCATGGGGACGGCGCCCTCTCGCGGGCCCGGGGGGGCGGTGTCCTGGCCCGGATCGGCGTTCCCACCACCGCACGCGACGAGGAGAGGCAGCAACAGGATGACGAGGAGCGTGCGTACGGCGGGCGTCGACGGATGGTACCGGCAGGCTCATCTCCTGACCGACGCGCTGGAGGGGACCGGAGGCCGTGCCTGTTCGCCCCGAGCGGCCTGGTGGCCGCGCTCGACAAGGCGCCTCACTGCAGCCAGCCGCTACATTTCCGGGTAACTGGTGCCGGCCGGGGGCAGTGGCCGGCCCTGAGGCGGGAGGCGCCATGGCGAGGATCGGTCCGGTCAAGCTGGACGTCAAGCTCAAGGGCGAGACGGCGAATGTCAACGTGACGTACGACATCTTGTTCAGCAAGACGGATATGAAGAACAAGCAGGCCTATGAGGAGGAGTGCCGCCTGATCGGGGACGACACCCACGGAGGCGATCCTCCCGAGGCGGGCGGCGACGAGACCCTCGAGTTCCTGACGCCCCTCTTCGCCAAGGACATCAAGCCCGGCAAGACCGAGACAATGGCCCGGCGCCACAAGAAGTCATTCCGCGCCCTCGATCTCAACGAGGACCTCAACGCCATTCCCAACCCCGACGAGATTCGGGCCCTGGTCACACTGCGTCCTTCGCCGGAGGGCAAGGGCAGGGCGACTCGGCGGGAGAGCCCGATGGTCAAGCTGAAGATGGGCTGACGC
>CADCTB010000033.1:6027-8602 GCA_902805665.1 uncultured Acidimicrobiales bacterium | reverse complement strand
GGCGGCCCATCCCGGCTCACCACCCGTTCACCATGCCCCACCCCGACGACCTCGACCGCCTCGACGCCGAGCCCCTCTCGGTGCGGTCCCAGGCCTACGACCTCGTGCTGAACGGGTGGGAGCTCGGCTCGGGCTCGGTCCGTATCCACCGGCCCGACGTCCAACAGCGCATCTTCTCCTTCCTCGGCATCGAGCCCGAGGAGGCCCAATCCCGCTTCGGCTTCCTCCTGGACGCCTTCCGCCACGGCGCCCCGCCCCACGCCGGCTTCGCCTTCGGCATCGACCGCCTCGTCGCCCTGCTCGCCGGCGAGGAGAACATCCGCGAGGTCATCGCCTTCCCCAAGACTCAGTCCGGCGTCGACCCCCTCACCGGCGCGCCCGGTCCCATCGACCCCCACCAGCTCACCGAGCTCGGCCTCCGCACCCTCCCCAAACCGACGTAGCCCTCCTCTGCCCGCTGGCGGTTTGATCAGTGGGGGGCGGCATGACGCCACCGATCGATCAAACGGGTCGGTGTCTCAGGCGGCTGGCATTCTCGGCGGGTGAACAACCGTCTGGCTCTCAACCAGATCGCCCGCAGGCAGCACGCGCTGATCACCCGTGATCAGGCACTGGCCGCGGGCCTGAGCCCCTTCCAGGTTCGTGAGCGGATCCGCTCGGGCGAGTGGTGCGCTGTGCGGCCTGGTGTGTATGCCGTGAACGGGGCGCCGCCCACTTGGCTGCAGGCGGTGGCCGCCGTCGGCCTCGGCACGCAGGCGTGGATCTCTCATCAGACGGCTGGGTCTCTCTGGGCCCTGCCGGGGGTGAGCGACGATGCAATCCATGTCGTCACGAGCTCGACCGTTTGGTCCGCCTCGCCGGCGTCAAGGGTCACCGCTCCGGTGCGCTCTTCACCGCAGATCTCACGAGCCGCTACCAGATCAGCGTCACCACGCCGGCCCGAACGCTCGTCGACCTCTCGGCCCGTCTCTCCGTTCCCCAGCTGGGCCGGGCTGTCGACGATGCACTGCGCCGGCGGATCCTGACGCTGCCGGCACTCGACCGCTGCGTCGCCCGACTGGCCGGGGCGCCGGGACGGCGGCCGGCCGCGGTGCACGAGGTCCTCGCCCAGCGGGTGCCCGGCTACGACCCGGGCGACAGTGACCTCGAGACCCGCGTGCTGCGCGTGGTCGTAGGAGCCGGCTTCCCACCGCCTGTCCAGCAGTACCGGATCAGGGTCGGTGGCCGCTCTTTCAAGATCGATCTCGCCTACCCGGCACGCCGGCTGGCCATCGAACTGGACGGTTGGGAATTCCACCGGACCCGCACCGCATTTGATGAGGACCGGGCTCGGGCCAACCTTCTTGTGGCTCACGGTTGGACGCTGGTGCGCTTCACCTCGCGTTCCCTCAATGACGAGATCGTCGGCTGTTTGCGGGCGTTTGATCACTTGGGGGTGGCATAGCCCCACCAATTGATCAAACGCCTAGGGTCGCGGGAATGGCCGAGGACCTGTTCGGGGCCGCCTTGCAGGAGCGGCTTCGCCGGCAGGCGCCGCTGGCGGCCCGGATGCGACCGGCGACGCTCGACGAGGTGGTCGGCCAGGAGCACCTGCTGGGGGCGGGAGGGCCGCTGCGGCGGTTGATCGAGGCGGACCGGATGTCGTCGGTGATCCTGTGGGGGCCGCCCGGGACGGGGAAGACGACGCTGGCCAAGCTGATCGCGGGGGCCACGAGCCGGTCGTTCGAGACGCTGTCGGCGGTGACGGCAGGGGTGAAGGACGTGCGGGAGGTGGTGGAACGGGCCAGGCGCCGGCTGGCCGAACAGGGCGAAGGGACGATTCTGTTCCTTGACGAGATCCATCGGTTCAACAAGGCCCAGCAGGACGCCTTCCTGCCGGCGGTGGAGGAGGGGCTGCTGGTGCTGATCGGGGCCACCACCGAGAACCCGTACTTCGAGGTCAACGCCCCGCTTCTCTCTCGCTCGAGCCTCTTCCGGCTGCAGCCCTTGTCGCCCGACGCGGTCCGCACGCTCCTCGAGCGGGGGCTCGCGTACGAGCAGGCCGAGGCCGAGGAAGAGGCCCTCGAGCACCTCGTCGGCCGGGCCGACGGCGACGCCCGCGTCGCCCTGAACGCCCTCGAGGTGGCCATCGCCCTCGCCGGCGACAACGACAAGGTGACCCTTGCGGACGCCGAGGCTGCCCTCGACGCCCGGGCGCTGCGGTACGAGCGGGACGAGCACTACGACATTGTCTCCGCCTTCATCAAGAGCGTGCGCGGCTCGGATGCTGACGCGGGGCTGTACTGGCTGGCCCGCATGCTCGAGGCAGGGGAGGACGCCCGGTTCATCGCCCGGCGCCTGGTCATCCTGGCTTCCGAGGACGTGGGCATGGCCGATCCCATGGCGCTGCTGGTGGCCGACGCCGCCGCCCGGGCCGTGGAGTTCGTCGGCCTACCGGAGGCCCAGCTCAACCTGGCCCAGGCGGTGATCCACCTGGCCACGGCGCCGAAGTCCAACAAGGTCACGGCGGCCCTGGGCGCGGCGCAGGGTGACGTGAAGGACCGCCCGGCCGGCGAGGTCCCCATGCACCTACGAA
>CADCTB010000033.1:0-5927 GCA_902805665.1 uncultured Acidimicrobiales bacterium | reverse complement strand
AACCTGGCCCAGGCGGTGATCCACCTGGCCACGGCGCCGAAGTCCAACAAGGTCACGGCGGCCCTGGGCGCGGCGCAGGGTGACGTGAAGGACCGCCCGGCCGGCGAGGTCCCCATGCACCTACGAAGCGCCTCGTACTTCGGAGCCAAGAAGCTGGGTCACGGGATTGGCTACGAGTATCCTCACGACGATCCGCGAGGGTGGGTTCCCCAGGAGCATCGCCCCCCTGAGGTCGCCGGTCGGGTCTACTACCGGCCGTCCGACCATGGCTTCGAACGGGAGATCGCCGAGCGCATGCGAGCACGGGAAGAAGAGGGATGACGCCGGCTGAGTTCGCGGCCACGGTCGCATCCATGGCCTTCGCCATACTGGTCGTCGGCCTCTTGTTCCTGGTCGGCTCGGCCATGCGGACGCTGGCCTCGGTGCGGGGGGCCGTCGACGACGTCCGGCGCACGGCGGTTCCGCTCATCTCCGACATCCACACGGCAGTGCGCCAGGCCAATGGCGACCTGGTCCAGGTGGAGGCCATCCTGGAGCGGACGGAGTCCATCAAGGGCACGGTCGACTCGGCGTCGAGGCTGGCCTACGCCGCCTTCGCCACGCCCGTGATCAAGCTGGCCGCCATCACCGCGGGCCTCGGTCAGGCGGCCCGTCGCCTCGCCGGGCGGACCTGACCGGGAATGTTCAAGCGCCTGTTCTGGCTGAGCGTCGGCCTCACCGCCGGCTTCGGGAGCTCGTTCTGGCTGATGCGCACCGTGCGCCGCACCGTCGAGCGGCTGACGCCCCAGCGGCTGACCCAGGACGCCGTGGCCGGGGCCCGGTCCGTCGGCGCCGAGCTCAGGGCCGCGCTCGACGAGGGCCGGACCGCCATGCGCCAGCGCGAGGCCGAGCTCCGGGCCGAGATCGAGCGTCGGACCCGCTGAGCGCGACAAAGCCGCTGACCGCCCGCGCCTCCGGTCGGTAGTCTGACTCGGATCGCTATGGATGTACGCCTTTGAATGCAGACGAGCTTCGCCGCGCCTTCACCGGGTTCTTCGTCGACCGCGGCCACACGCTGCATCCTTCGATGGGCCTGATTCCGCACCACCCCGCCGCGCCCATGTTCGCCAACGCCGGCATGAACCAGTTCCTGCCCATCATCCTGGGCGAGGAGCCGGTGCCCGAGCCGCCTCGGGCGACGTCGGTGCAGAAGTGCCTGAGAGTGAAGGGCAAGCACGACGACATCGCCAATGTCGGCGTCACTTCAGGCCACCTCACGTTCTTCCAGATGCTCGGGAACTTCAGCTTCGGCGACTACTTCAAGGCCGAGATCATCCCGTGGGCGTGGGAGCTCCTCACCGACGTGCTGAAGATCGACGGTGACCGCCTGTGGGTCACTGTCCACGAGACCGACGACGAGGCCGCCGAGATCTGGCAGAAGGCGGTGGGCCTTCCGCCCGACCGGATCCAACGCATGGGCGCCGACAACTTCTGGGAGATGGGTGAGACGGGCCCGTGCGGGCCGTCTTCGGAGATCTTCTACGACCGCGGCGACGCCTACGGCGCGCCCGGAGGGCCGGCTCACGGTGCCGACGCCCGGTTCCTCGAGATCTGGAACCTGGTGTTCATGCAGTACAACCGCCTCGGCGACGGCTCCCTGGAGCCCCTGCCCCTGCGGATCATCGACACCGGCGCAGGGCTCGAGCGCATGCTGACCGTCCTCGAGGGCGTCGACTCGGTGTTCGACACCGACGAGCTGCGCCGGATGGTGGCGGCCGCCGAGCGGGCCACCGGCCGTCGTCTCGGGGACGATCCCAAGGCCGACGTGAGCCTGCGGGTCCTGGCGGACCACGCCCGCACGGTCACGTTCATGGTGGCCGACGGCCAGACGCCCTCCAACGAGGACCGCGGCTACGTCCTGCGCCGCATCCTGCGCCGGGCCGTCCGCCACGCCTACGGCCTCGGTGTCGAGGGTCGGGTGCTGCCCACCATGGTGGAGGCGGTGGTCGACGTCATGGGCCCCGCCTATCCGGAGCTCGTCGCCGCCCGGGCCGACCTCGTGGCCATCATCGGCCGGGAGGAGGAGCGGTTCCACCGCACCCTCCGGTCGGGCTCGGCCATCCTCGACGAGGAGCTGTCCAAGGCGGCTGCCGGCGACGGCGTGCTGGCCGGCAGCGTGGCGTTCCGCCTGCACGACACCTACGGCTTCCCGCTCGAGCTCACCCTGGAGATGGCCGAGGAGCGCGGGGTCACCGTCGACCGGGCCGGCTTCGACGCGGCCATGGAGGCCCAGCGCCGCCTGGGCCAGCAGGCCGCCGACACCGGCAAGGCCGAGGTGCCCGCCGACGCCGAGGAGCGGCGGGCGGCCTACAAGTCGCTGCTCGACGCCCATGGTCCGGTGGAGTTCACCGGCTACCAGGAGCAGGTCAGCACGGCGCGGGTCCGGGCCGTCATCGGCGACGAGGTCTTTCTCGACCGGACCCCCTTCTATGCCGAGGCCGGCGGTCAGGTCGGCGACTCGGGCACCATCGTCTGGCCCACGGGGCGGGCGGAGGTCCTCGACACCACCTACGCCCTGCCCGGGCTCCACCGCCACACCGTCCGCATCGTCGAGGGCGAGCTGACGCCGGGCCAGGAGGTGACCGCCGCGGTCGACACCGGCCGCCGAGAGGCCATCCGGCGCAACCACACCGGCACCCACCTGCTGCACTGGGCCCTGCGCGAGGTGCTCGGCAGCCACGTCAAGCAGGCCGGGTCGTTGGTGGCGCCCGACCGCCTGCGGTTCGACTTCAGCCACTTCGAGGCCGTGACGGCCGAGCAGCTGGAGCAGGTCGAGGCCCTTGCCAACCACCAGGTGCTGGCCAACGAGCCGGTCAAGGCCTACGAGGTGTCCAAGGCCGAGGCCGAGCGCCTCGGCGCCATCGCCTTCTTCGGCGAGAAGTACGGCGACGTCGTCCGGGTCGTGGAGGCCGGTCCTCGCTCGGTCGAGCTCTGTGGCGGCACCCATGTGCACGCCCTGGGCACCATCGGGCCCATCAAAATCACCTCGGAGAGCTCCATCGGGGCCAACCTGCGCCGCATCGAGGCGGTCACGGGCGTCGCCAGCCTCGACCGCATCCGTGACGAGGAGAAGACGCTGGGCCGCACGGCCACCCTGTTGCGGGTCACCCCGCCCGAGGTGCCCGAGCGGGTCGAGCGCCTGCTCGACGACCAGCGCAGCCTGGCCGACGAGCTCAAGGCGCTGCGCCGCCAAGGCGCGGGTGGTCGCGCCCGTGAGCTGGCCGCCCAGGCGGTCGACGGCGTGGTGGTGGCCCGCATCGACGGCACCACGCGCGACGAGCTGAAGGACCTGGCCCTCGCCATCCGCGAGCAGCCCGAGGTCCGCGGCGTGGTGCTGGGTGGGGTGCCGGACGGCGGCGGTGTCTCCCTGATCGCCGCGGTCGTGAAGAACAGCGGGCTCGACGCCTCACAGCTGATCGCCGACGCGGCCCGCACCGTGGGCGGCGGCGGCGGACGGGGCGCCGATGTGGCGGTGGCCGGGGGCCGCGACGCCAGCCGGCTCGATGAAGCCCTCGACCAGGCCCGCCACGCTGCGGGTGGGGCGGGTAGCCGGTGAGGGCCGTCGCCCTCGACCTGGGGACGCGACGCATAGGAGTGGCGGTCAGCGATGCAGGGGGGATCATGGCAACGCCGTACAGCGTGATTCAGCGGTCGGGCGACGTCTCGGCCGACCGGGCCCGGGTGGCCGAGATCGTCCAAGAAGTGGGCGCCGGGCTGGTGGTCGTCGGACTGCCCCTGTCGCTGGATGGGAGCGAGGGCCCGGCGGCCCGGGCCGCGCTCGAGGAAGCAGACGCACTGCGCCAGGTGCTCGACGTGCCTGTCGAGTGCCACGACGAGAGGCTCACCAGCGTGACCGCGAACCGCTCATTGACCGAGGCCGGCGTCACCGGACGGAAGCGGAGGCGGGCCCGAGAGGCCGGCGCCGTCGACCAGGCTGCCGCCGCTGTCGTGTTGCAGTCGTGGCTGGACACCCGTCGGAGCGGTGGCGGCATATGAGCGTCGAGGTGCGTCAGGATCCTCCCGAGTACTTCCAGTACGAGGAGCACGGCCGGCGCTGGCCGTTCGTCCTCCTCGCCCTGGCGGTCACGTTCCTCGTCCTGGCCGGGTCCGCTGTCCTCTGGGTGCAGCGTCAGGTGAACCCGCCCGGCGCCCCTGGCGAGCGGGTGCGGCTGACGGTCGAGTCGGGCATGTCCACCAGCGACATCGGCTCGTTGCTCGAGCGTGAAGGCATCATCACCAGCGCCAACGTCTTCAAGTACTACGCCAGGCTGACCGGCGTGGGCTCCATCGAGGCGGGTGACTACACCGTCGAGAAGAAGTCCGACATGGGCGAGGTCGTCAAGGTCCTGGAGGGAGGCGCGGCCAAGGCCGAGGACGAGAAGTTCACCGTGCCGGAGGGCCTGACCCTGGCCGAGGTGGCCAAGGTGATCGGCGGGATGCCGGGCCGGTCGGCGGAGAAGTTCCTCGAGGTGGCCAACAGCGGCACCATCCGCTCGCAGTACCAGCCGGCCGGGAACAACAGCCTCGAGGGCATGATCCTGCCCGAGACATACTTCGTCACCAAGGGCGACGACGAGACCAAGATCCTGCGCAAGATGATCGACAGCTTCGACAAGCTGGCCACCCAGCTCGACCTGCCGGGCGCCGCCGCGAAGTTCGGCATCACCCCCTACCAGGCGGTCATCATCGCGTCATTGGTCGAGCGCGAGGCCCGGGTCGACGAGGACCGCGGCAAGGTGGCAAGGGTCATCTACAACCGGCTGGCGCAGAAGATGCAGCTCCAGATCGACGCCACTGTCCTCTACGCCCTCGGCCGACCCCAGGAGTCGGTCAGCTTCAAGGACCGCGAGGTGAACTCGCCGTACAACACGTACCAGATCCCTGGCCTGCCGCCCGGGCCGATCGCCAGCCCGGGCCGGAAGTCACTGGAGGCGACGACCTCGCCGCCGGCGGGCAACTGGACCTTCTATGTGCTCACCGACCCGAGCGGCAAGCACTCCTTCACCAACGACTACCGCGAGTTCCAGAACCTGGTCAACCAGTGCATCGCCAAGGGGCTGTGCGGCTGACCGGATGTCGTCGGTGACGCCTGCGGGCGCCAACACCCGCCTGGCTGCGGTCCTCGGTTTCCCTGTCCGTCACTCGCTGTCGCCGGCTATGCACAACGCCGCCTTCCGGGAGCTCGACCTCGACTGGATCTACCTCGCCTTCGAGGTCGCGCCCGGCCTTGTCCAGGCCGCCTTCTCCGGCGTCCGGGCGCTGGGCTTCGGCGGGCTCTCCGTGACCATCCCGCACAAATCGGCGGCGCTGGATGCTGTCGACGAGGCCACAACCGCGGCGCGGGCCATCGGCGCGGTCAACACCATCGTGTCCCCGGGTGACGGGTCGCTCCTGGGGGAGAACACCGACGGAGCCGGCTTTCTCGCCTCGCTGGCCGACGAAGGGTTCGACCCGAACGGCCGGGTCTGTGCAGTCGTCGGCGGTGGGGGTGCGGCCCGGGCGGTGGTGCACGCGCTGGCCGGCGCGGGGGCGAGCGAGGTCGTCGTCGTCAACCGCACGCCCGAGCGCGCCGAGTCGGCAGCGGCCCTGGCCGGCGCCGCGGGCCGGGTGGGCGTCGTCGCGGATCTGGAGCAGGTCGACCTGATCGTGAACGCCACGCCACTCGGCCTGGCCGGAGCCGATCCTCACGTCCTGCCCCTCGACCCCCACCTTCTGGGTCCCGGTCAGCTCCTGGTCGACCTGGTGCCCAATCCGGCAGTGACCCCGCTGATGCGCGCCGCCCGAGACCAAGGGGCTCGCGTGGCCGGTGGGCTGGGCATGCTGGTCCACCAGGGCGCCTTGGCCTTCGAGCTGTGGACCGGTCACCCGGCGCCCATCGGGGTCATGCG
>CADCTB010000032.1 GCA_902805665.1 uncultured Acidimicrobiales bacterium | reverse complement strand
TGAGGAGGTCGTGCGGGCCTTTCTGCGTCACCAGGGCCCGAGCCCGCATTCGGACCGCCTCCACGTCGAGGACCGGGTCCTCCGGGTCGACGGCGACATGCCGCTCGCGCTGTGGGTGGGACCCCGTACCGTCCTCCTCCTGTTCGACGTCCCCGAGGAGATGGTCGACATCCGAGCGGCGGTGGCCGGCGCCCTGACCTCCGAGGGCCTCACCCTCCTCGACCAGCAGCAGCCGCTCGGTATCGTCGTCGGCATGCAGCTGGTCGGCGCCCGTACCGTCACCTGGGATCTCTGGGGCGCCGACATCGACGAGGCATTCGCCGACCTGCGCACGGCGGCGATGGGCGGCGAGGACGACATGCTCCTGGGCGGCGGCCTGCCTCCCAACTTTTGACCGAGGAGCTCCGCGCCGTCATCTTCGACGTCGACGGCACCCTGGTCGACAGCGAGCGGCACGGCCACCGGGTGGCGTTCAACCGGGCCTTCGAGGAGTTCGACCTGCCATACCGGTGGGACGAGGAGCTCTACGGCGAGCTGCTGCACACCACGGGCGGCCAGCGTCGTATCGAGGGGTATCTGGCCGGCGAGGGGGTGCCCGAGGACGGGCGGACCGAGCTGGCCAAGGCGCTCCACACCCGCAAGACCGAGATCCTCGAGGAGCTGGTCGATGACGGTGCCATCGACCTTCGCCCCGGCGCCCAACGCCTGCTCGAGGAGCTGGCGGACGCCGGCGTCGCCCTGGCGGTCGGCACCACGGGCAGCCGTCGCTGGGTGGACCGGCTCCTGCGCCGGATGTTGCCGGAGGTCCGGTGGGACGTCGTCGTCACCGGCGACGACGTGACCGCCCGCAAGCCCGACCCCGAGGTCTTCACCCTGGCCATGGAGAAGCTCGGCCTCGACGGGCCGGCCGGCGCCGTCGTGCTCGAGGATTCCGCCGAGGGCGTGGCTGCCGCCCACGCCGCGGGCGCGTGCTGCGCGGTCGTGGTCAACGGCTACACGGCCGACCACGAGCTGGCCGACGCCGACCTGGTGCTCGACGGCTTCGGCGCACCCGGGGAGCCGGCGGCCGTGCTCGCCGATCCCCACGACACCGGCAGCGACGGCATCCTCACGGTGGACCTGCTCCGAACTCTCCTGCAGCGCCCGAAACGGTAAGGTAAAGCGCCCGTTCAGAGAGGCTTCAGTTGGATCACGCTGTCCCCCAGGGTGCGACCAACGGCCACCAGGCCGCGAGTGGGCCCCCGGAGAAGCTGTACGCCTTCACCACCCGGTCGCGCCTGAAGGGGCCGTGGTACTTCCCGCACATGCTGTACGCCACCCTCCGGGTGCGGCGCCAGCTCAAGGGAACCGGCGACGTGGTCCGCTGGGCCAGCATCATCGCCGGCCCCTCGGAGTTCTGGACCATCAGCATCTGGAAGAGCCGCCACGACATGCAGGAGTTCATGCGGTCCGGCGCCCACGACGACATCATGTGGTACTTCTCCAAATGGCTGCGCTCGTTCTGGCTCATGCGCTGGCGGCCCGGGCCGGAGGAGATGGGCGATTGGAAGGGGCTCACGATGGCGCGGCCCGAGCCCGCCTACCACGTGGTCGAGGGCACCAAGCCCGAGGCGCTCGAGAAGGCGCTCGAGCACCTGCCCAAGCTGCGATCGGCCATGAGCGTCGACGGCGCGGTGACCTACGACACCACCCAGTACGCCCGTCGCCGGCGGGCCGAGGTCCGGGGCGCCGGTGGCGGGGTGATGCACATCAAGACGTCGCCCCGCCGCACCGTCGAGGCCTATCTCGCCCTGCGGGCCCTCGAGCGCGAGGCGCGCGGCGATCCCGACTATCTCAAGGGCGTGGTCGGCATCAGCCGGCCCGGCCAGCTGTACCTGCTGACGGTCTGGCGCGACTGCGCCGGCACCCGGCGCATGCTCCGATCGCCACAGGTGCGAAAGCTCACTGAGCGCTTCCCGGGCGCATGGGCGAATGAGTGGCTGCCCGAGAACGAGTTCGGCCACTGGGACGGCCTGCGGCTGCGCCGGACGCGGGCGCGGTACGCGATCCAGATGCCGAAAGCGGCGATGGACCTCGACCGGGGCGCCGCCGTCGACGAGCCGCAGGGTTCGACGATGGAGCCGTCTCAGGGTTGATCTCGGGGTTTCCCCCGGGGCCGGTTTGTTGCCTCCGGTACTAAAGTGGCGGCATGCGCGATCGGCGAGGGGGCTGACCCGTGGCCACCCAGGCACTCAAATGTGAGCGTCACGGCGAGGCCACCCGCCTCACGTGCGTCGAGTGCGGCAAGCCCATCTGTCCCAAGTGCGCGGTGCGCACCGACGTGGGGCTCAAGTGTGAAGCCGACGCGAAGGGGGTCGAGCTCTCCAAGGAGACGCTCGCCATGCTGCGACCGTCGCGCACGCCCCTCCTCCTCGGCGTCGCCGGCATCGGCCTTCTCTTCGCCCTCGTCCTGTTCCTTCTCCTGCGGGGAGGTGGCGAGGAGACCGAGACGCCCACCGCCGCGCTGCCCGCGGTCGGCACGTGGTCCCCGGTGCCCGACCTGGTCAGCATCAGGGGCACCACCAACGCCGTCGTCCTGAAGGACGGCAGGGCCCTGGCCATCGGAGGTGGCGTGGGTCAGCAGGCCATCGCCGCCGTCGAGATCTTCGATCCCGCCGCCGGCGTGTGGCAGCCCACCGCCCCGATGAACGAGGCGCGACGCGGCCACCAGGCCGTCGTCCTGGGCGACGGTCGGGTGCTGGTCGCCGGAGGCATCGCCGAGGGCGAGCTGCTGGCCTCGACCGAGATCTACGACCCGGCCACCGCCAGATGGACCACCATGGCGCCCATGAGCGTGGCCCGTCTCGGGAACACGCTGACCCTGCTGACCAACGGCAACGTGCTGGTCACCGGAGGAACGTCGGCCGAGACCGCATCCGGCGCCGGTGGCGGACAGACCATCCGTCCGGACTCCACCGCCGAGGTGTTCAACGTCGCCGCCAACCGGTGGACCAAGACGTCGGGGGGCCTGAGCACCCCACGCTTCGAGCACACCGCCACCGCCCTCGACGACGGCCGGGTGCTGATCGCCGGAGGGCAGGGGCCCCCGGTCTCCGGTGTCGCCTCCGCTCTGGTCACGACCGAGCTGTACGACCCTGCGGTCGACAGCTTCCGGAAGTCCAACGACATGGCCGACGCCCGGTTCAACCACGCCGCCCTCAAGCTCCCCGACCGCACGGTCATGGTCGTCGGCGGCGCAGGGGGCACCAACGGCGACACGTCGTTGTCCACCGCCGAGGTGTTCAACCCGGGTGACGGCAGCTGGACGGCGGCGGGAGCGCTCACCGGCAGCCGCTCCGGCCACGTCGCCACCGTCTTCCCGGACGGCCGCGTGCTCGTGGCCGGCGGTGAGTCGCTCACCCGGGGAGCGCGGCGGTCGCTGGCCAGCGCCGAGATCTTCACCCTCGAGAAGCGCGAGTGGCGCTCGGCGGGGAACATGAACTGCCCTCGAAGCGAGCCCGGGGCCGCGCTGCTCGGCGACGGCAGTGTGCTCGTCGTCGCCGGTGACTTCGCCGCTCCCGGCCAACAGCCCGACCCCAAGGGCTGCGCCGACCGATATCGCCCCTGAACCTCTCGCCTCCGTAGTTTCCGTGAATCAGCAGAACCCCTGTAGCGAACACTGCCCCACCGCACCCTGAGGAGCTTCCCGACATGGCAAAGAACAAGGACCCGCAGGCCCCTTCCCCGGCCGACGACGAGAACCGCAAGGCACGGGCGAAGAAGAAGGGGTTGCTCTTCGCCATCCTGGCGTTCCCGGTGCTGCTGGGCTTCTACGCCACCCTGCTGTGGTGGTCCAGCCCCCGCACCGGCGGCCAGGAGCTGCGCCTCGACCAGTACATCACCCTGTTGCGCCAGGGCCGCATCTCCTCGGCCACCATCCTGGAGACCGACAACCGGATAACCGGCACCTATGACCGGGGCAAGTACTGGGTGGCGGTGGCCGCCGGCCGGGAGACCATCTTCGCCCGCCTGACCTCCGCCCTGGAGGACGCGGGCGTGCCCCTCAAGGTCCAGCAGCAGCCGCTGAAGAACCTGCTGGTGCCGGCGTCGCTCATCCTGCCCGCCTTCATCGTGGTCGACGGGTTCCTCATCCTGTTCCTGGCCTTCCGGGGCGGGGGCAGCGACGGCTACAGCGCCTTCGGCAAGTCCCGGGCCAAGCGCATGGCCACCGGTGAGTCCAAGATCACCTTCGCCGACGTGGCCGGGGTGGACGAGGCCATCGAGGAGCTGGCCGAGGTCCGGGACTACCTGGGCTCCCCCGACAAGTTCCTGGCCATGGGGGCGGCGGTGCCCAAGGGCATCCTGCTCACCGGCCCGCCCGGCTGTGGCAAGACCCTCCTGGCCCGGGCCCTGGCCGGAGAGGCCAACGTGCCGTTCTTCTCCATCTCCGGCTCGGAGTTCGTGGAGATCTTCGTGGGCGTGGGCGCCAGCCGTATCCGTGACTTCTTCGCGGTGGCCAAGTCCGCCGCCCCCTGCATCGTCTTCATCGACGAGCTCGACGCCGTGGGCCGGGGCCGCACGGCCATGGCCGTCGGGGGCCAGGACGAGCGGGAGGCCACCCTCAACCAGCTCCTGGTGGAGATGGACGGCTTCGAGTCCGGCTCGGGCGTCATCGTCCTGGCCGCCACCAACCGCCCCGACATCCTCGACGCCGCCCTGCTGCGCCCCGGGCGCTTCGACAGAAGAGTGGGCATCGACCGCCCCGACGTGCGCGGCCGCGAAGGCGTGCTCAAGATCCACGCCCGGGGCAAGCCCCTGGCCGCGGAGATCGACATGGCCGCGGTGGCCAAGCGCACCGTGGGCTTCAGCGGCGCCGACCTGGCCAACGTGGTCAACGAGGCCGCCCTGCTGGCCGCCCGCCGGGGCTCCACCCAGGTGGAGGCCAAGCACATGTTCGAGGCCATCGAGCGAGTGGTGGCCGGCCCCGAGCGCCACACCCGCATCCTCAGCCCCCAGGACCGCTACCGCATCGCCTTCCACGAGGCCGGACATGCCGTCGCAGCAACTGCATTGCCCGGCACCGACCGGGTGGGCAAGCTCTCCATCGTGGCCCGGGGCCATGCCGGAGGCTTCACCTGGTACGTGCCCGAGGGCGACTCCCTCTCCGTCACCCGCAGCCAGCTCCTCGACCGCATCGCCGCCATGATGGGCGGACGGGTGGCCGAGGAGATCGTCACCGGCGAGTTCAGCTCCGGCAGCCAGAGCGACCTGGAGCAGGCCGGCACCCTGGCCCGGCGCATGGTGGCCGACTTCGGCATGTCCACCAAGATGGGCCCCTACATCGTCAAGCCGTTCTCCAACGGCTACCAGGGCGAGATGGGGGTGGGCTACTCCGAGCGGGTGGCCGCCGACATCGACGCCGAGACCCAGGCCATCCTGCTCGAGGCCGAGTCCCGGTGCCGGGAGGTCCTCACCGCCAACCGGGCCACCCTCGACCAGCTGGCCCACGCCCTCATGGAGCAGGAGAGCCTGGAGGGCGACGCCCTCGACGACCTCCTCCTCAACATCACCCAGACCGGCCCGACCGACGCGGCGCCGGTGGGCGCCCGCTCGGTGTCCGGCAGCGGAACCGGGGCGAGCTGAGATGGGCGCCGCGTGGGGGCGGCGCCGTCTGATTCTGGCAAGTGTGACGGTCGCCCTGCTCGCCGCCGCCTGCTCAGGCGGCGGCGGGGGGAGCGACCCCACCCAGGATCAGGGCTTCGCAAGTGCTCCGGGAGAGAAGATCCTCCAGTTCACGGGGGCGGGCAAGGTCCGCCTGGCCGCCACCCTCACCATGCCGACCGGCGTCTCCGGCCCGCCGCCGGCGGTGCTGATCGTGCCTGGTCCCGGCCTCACCACCCGGGACGGCCGCACCGTCGGCGCCCCCATCGACAACCTGTACAAGGACCTCTCCAAGTCCTTCGTCGCCGCCGGCATGGCCACCTTCCGCTACGACGGGCGGGGCTCCGGGGCCAGCACGCTCGACCCCGGCGTCCAGCCCACGTGGGACGACATGGTCACCGACGCCCAGGAGGCCCTCAAGTACCTGGGCGAGCGGGGGGAGATCGACGGATCGCGGCTGGCCGTCGTCGGCCACGACATGAGCGGGCCGATGGCGCTGAAGCTGGCGGCCGGCGACCCCAGAATCAAGAGCGTCGCCCTCGTCGCTGTGCCGGGGCGCCCGCTGGTCGACGTCTGGGCCGGCGAGTTCCAGGCCCTCAGTGGGCAGCAGTCGGCCGACGCCTTCCGCTCCGTGGCCGCCGACCTCCAGACCACCGGTACCCTCCCACCCCGCGCCAACATGCGGGCCGAGCACCAGACCCTGCTCCCCGTGGGCCAGGACGCGCTGTACAAGTCGATGTTCGCGGTGGACCCCCTGGCCGACGCCAAGGCGGTGAAGGTGCCGGTGATGATCGCCCTGGGCGAAAAGTCCACGTCGGTCTTCCAGGACGACGCGGCAGCCCTGGCCGCGGCGCTGGGCGGCAGGAGCGAGGTGGTGGTCGCGCCCAACTCCACCGCCACCCTGCAGGTCCTGAAGGCCCCACCCCGCGTCGTCCCGGGCGGCGACCCCAGCGACATGAGCATGATGGGTGGCGGGCCGATCATCGCCGACGCGCCCCGGGAGCAGACCGCGGTGGCCCGCATCACATCGTTCCTCGCCGGCGCAGTCGGCGCCAAGGCCGCCTGACCCACCTGGAGGCGCGCCGGAGCGTCAACGGCGCGCCACTACCATGACGTCGGTGCGCAGTAGCCCGGTAGGAGGCCGTTCCACGGCCCGCGTGGCAGCCGGCGTGGCGATGGCGCTGGCCCTGGTCGGATGCGGCGGGGGCGACAGCGGGCCCGGTGCCGCTCAGGCGCCGGCCACGACGGGGCCTGCGGCAACGGTGGCGACGACAGTCGCTCCCACCACAACCGCGCCGGCGACCCCCCTGTGGCTACTGGCCACCGCCAAGGTGCCCAGCGTCGACGTGTACGCGTCGCCGGTCCAACCCGAGCCGGCCCGGGCGCTCGAGAACCCGCAGCCCTCCGGCGCGGCACCGGGGTCGACGTACCCGCTCCGCATGCTGGTGGTCGAGGACCGCGGCGACTGGCTGAAGGTGCTGCTGCCGATCCGACCCAACGGCAGTAGCGGCTGGATCCGCCGCGGCGTCGTCGACCTCGAGAGCCACGACTACCGCGCCGTCGTCGAGCTGGGCGAGCACCGGATCACCGTCTGGAAGGGCAAAGACGTGCTGCTGCAGGAGCCCGTCGGCGTGGGGGCGTCCGGGCGCACGCCGACGACGCAGGGGCTCTTCTACACGACCGAGCTGTTCGAGGTCTCGCCGAGCCAGCAGGGCGCCTACGGGCCGTACGCCATCGCACTGTCCGGGTACTCCGAGGTCCACTACTCCTTCGGCGACGGCGGCACCGGCGTACTGGGAATCCACGGCACCAACGACCCGTCCGGGCTCGGCCGGGACGTCAGCAACGGCTGCATCCGCATGAGCAACACGGCGATCACCAAGCTGGCCCAGACGCTGCCCCTGGGAGTGCCCGTCGAGATCAAGGCCTGATCCGGCCCATCCGGTCGAGCGCGGGCGAGGACGATCGCAGCTCCCGGCGCACCACGGGCAGGAACACGACGAGCATGAAGCCCAGCAGGAGGCCGCCCTCGAAGCCCTCCATGATGGTGCCCGCCCACCGCTGGTCGGCGAGCGCGTCGATCCCCCAGAGCCGGGGGAACTCCTCGTAGACCCGGTACGGCACGCCCTGGGACCAGATCAGCGACGAGCCCACCACCGACGGCACCAAGGACTGTGCGAAGACGTAGACCATCTGGTGCACCGGCGCGGTGAGGCGGGGCAGGTCCGGTAGCGGGCCGAGCAGGGGCCACCACACGACGACGGCCGCCAGGACCAGGGCGACGTGCTGGCCGAAGTGGGCCGGCCCGGAACGCACGGCGGCGGTGACGAAGGCGGGAAGGTGGGTGGCCACCGTCACCGCGCTGAACACGGCCACCGCCACCCAGGGCCGGACCAGGGCGGCGACGAGCGGGCGCACCGGCCGCAGGAGCCATCGCCACAGCCACGGGGGCGTGCCCAGGATGAAGAGCGGGGGCAGGACCAGCGAGTACACCGAGTGCTGCACCATGTGCACGCTGTAGAGGTAGCCCTCGGCCAGATCGTGCACCGGCCAGTCGGAGAACACCCACAGCATGGCCACCCCGGCCATGAGCAGCCGGACCTGGCGCCGGGTGTAGGGCGGCTCCCCGTCGGGAGCGAGACGCGGCCCCAGGCGGGTCAGGGCCAGCCAGTAGGCGAGCGCCAGCACGGCCACGAACGCCACCACGTCCGGATGGAGGTGAGGCGTCAGCGGGGAGGTGGTGGGGTCGCCGTGGGCCAGGATCACCACCCGGTCACGTTACGCCCGACCCGGGGCAACCGGTGACGCTGAGGGCTCTGAGGGACCCTTCACCGTCACCGGTTCGGCCGGGAACCTGGTCCCGGACGCGACTCTGCCGGGCCCGAGGGCCCGGCAGAGTACGGAACTACTGGTTACTGCGAGTTGTTACTTGCGCACCGAAGCGGTGACCGGGACGTCACGGCGGCGGGCCTGACGGACGAAGGCC
>CADCTB010000031.1 GCA_902805665.1 uncultured Acidimicrobiales bacterium | reverse complement strand
TCTCGACGTTGTAGCCGGTGATGCGCTCGGTGCCCGCCTGGGCATCTGCGGGCCCCAACCCCAGGCCGAGGCCGAGGAGGATGAGAACGGCGGGGCCGATGACGGCCAGGAGGGACGCGGCGGCCCTCGGTCTAGACATCGAGGTCGTCGTCGGATTCCCCCAGGCGGGCCACCAGCTTCCGGTGGGAGGCGTGGAGCCGATCCAGGTCGGCGCGCAGCTCGGCCACGGTGTCCTCCAAGGCCCCCAACCGGTCCGTCCGGGCCGTCGGCCGGCTGTCGTCCTCGTCGTGGTGACGCTGCCGGCGATCGTCCTCGGGGCCGGCGAGGGCCAAGGACAGGTCGCCGCCGACCATGTGGGCCCAGCGGCTCTCCTTCTGGCCCGGCTGCCGTTCGAGCCGGGCGACCAGCGGCTCGTTGCGGCCCGCGAGCTCGCGGAGCGCCTCGTCGACCTCCTCCTGGTTGGCGAAGGGATGGAGCCGCTCGGTGCGCGTTCGCAACTCGCTGCCGGTCTGCGGTCCCCGCACCATGAGCACCGAGAGGACGGCAAGGTGGCGCGGCTCCAGGGCCAGCACTTCGTCGAGGACGTGGCGGAACTTGTCGGCCCGGTTTGACCGGCTGTAGACGATTCGAACCACGTTCGCGGCCCGGAGGTTCTCCAGGGCGTTGCTCACCGTCGCTTCGTCGAACCGGGTGACGGGGTTGCGATTCGACGTCTGGTTGCAGGCCGCCAGCAGCGCGTTCATGGTCAGCGGGTAGTTGTCCGGAGTCGCCATCTCCTTCTCGATCAGGCAGCCCACGATCCGCGACTGCACCGGGGTGAGGTTCACGGGTGCAAGGGTACGACGCCCGGCGGGAGATGATGCGGGTCGTGGTGCTTGCCCTCAGCGTCCTCGACCAGTCGCCCGTGCCGGCCGGAACATCGGCCGCCGACGCCCTGCGGCAGACACTGGACCTCGCCCGGGTGACCGAGGCGCTGGGCTACCGGCGCTACTGGGTGGCGGAGCACCACGGCACCCGCTCGCTGGCCGCCACCGCCCCGGAGATCCTGGTCGGGGCGGTGGCGGCCACCACGTCGACCATCCGCGTCGGGTCCGGTGGCGTCCTCCTGTCGCACTACAGCCCGCTCAAGGTGGCGGAGACCTTCCGCACGCTGTCCGCCTTGCACCCCGGACGCATCGACCTGGGAGTCGGCCGCACGCCCGGAGCCGACCCGGTCACCGAGGCCGCGCTTCAATACCTACCGGGAGTGCCGGGCGACGAGCGCTACGTCGACAAGGTCGTCGACCTGATCGGCTTCCTCAACGACCGGCTCGACCCGGGTCACCCTTTCGAGCAGGTGCGGGCCATGCCGGATGGAGTGGTCCCTCCGCGGCTGTGGATGCTGGGATCGAGCAGCCACAGCGGCGCGGTCGCTGCGTACCTGGGCCAACCCTTTGCCTTCGCCCACTTCATCACCTCGGCGTTCGGCCCGCAGGTGGTGGCGGCCTACCGGCGGGGGTTCCAACCGTCGGACACCGTCGCTGCGCCCGAAGCCCTGGTGGCCGTGGCCGTCATGTGCGCCGACACCGACGCGGAGGCCGAGCGCCTCGCCCGTTCGGCCGAGGTCTGGCGGCTGCGCCCCGAGGGCACCGAGCGGGGCCCGCTGCCCTCGCCGGAAGAGGCCGCCGCCCGCCCCCTGACCGACCTCGAGCAGTCCAAGGTGGCCCAGGCCCGTGCGGCCACGGTGGTCGGCGACCGTGGTCGTGTCCATGCCCAGCTCCTTGCTCTTGCGGAGAGCTTCGAGGTCGACGAGCTGCTCGTGGTCACCGTTTGCCACGACCCTTCCGCCCGGCTGCGGTCCTACGAGCTGCTGGCCGAATCGTTCGGGCTGGACGCACCCTGACGCGTCAGCCGGTCGCCGGCAGTGAGACAGTCACCGAGAGACCTCCCGACTCGGGGGCTTCCGCCTCCACCGATCCGCGATGGGCGAGCGCCACCGCCCGTACGATCGACAGGCCCAGGCCGTGCCCACGGCGGGCGCCGACCCGGTCAGGAGCCAGGCGCCGGAACGGCTCGAAGAGCCCGGCCACCTGGCCCGGGGGCACGGGCGCGCCACCGCTGCGCACCGTCAGCGTGACCCGGTCGCCTGTGGTGGCCGTCGTCACCTCCATCCAGCCACCTCTGACGTTGTGGCGGACCGCGTTCTCGACCAGGTTGGCGGCCAGTCGCTCGAGGAGCACGCGGTTGCCCAGGAGTGGAGCCGCGTGCAGGTTGCGGTGCACGGACAGCCCGGCGGCAGCGACCTCGGTCGCGGCCTGGTCCACTGCCGCGGCGGCGACGTCGGAGAGGTCGACGGGAGCGATGGCGCCGACACCTTGCTGGCTGCGGGCCAGCACGAGGAGCCCGTCGATGAGCCGCTCGCTGCGGTCGACTGCGTCCCGCACCGAACCGGCCATGGCTCGGAGCTCCTCGGGTGTGGCGTGGGGGTCGGCCAGGGCCACGTCGACCAGCGTCCGCTGAATGGCCAGCGGTGTCCGCAGCTCGTGGGACGCGTTGGCGACGAACCGTCGCTGGCTCTCGAAAGCGGCCTCGAGGCGCCCGAGCATGGCGTCGAAGGTGTCGGCCAGCTCCTTCAGCTCGTCGGCAGGGCCCTCCAGGGCCAGCCGCTCGTGCAGGTTGGTTTCTGACAGGCGGCGCGCCGTGGCAGTCATGTCCTGGATCGGCCGGAGGACGCGGCCCGCCAGCAGCCAGCCGAGCCCCACCGAGGCCACGCTCATGAGCCCCAGGGCCAGGCTCGACTGCACCACCAGCTCGTGGAGCGCCTTGTTGCGCAGCTCGGCCTCGAACTGGCCGAGGACCTCGTCGAGCGGACGGCCGTCGGACACGACGAACTGGCCGGGCGTCGGAGCGGGGCGGACGAAGTCGATGGTCTCGCCGGGGAGCGGGCCGGCCAGGTTGGGGTCGATCTCGACGCCGATCGGCCCGGTGTGGCGCTGAAGGCCGCGCTGCACGAGGGCGTAGTTGACCGTCAGCAGGACGGCCCCGGCCAGGATGAACATTCCCCCGTACACCAGTGTGAGCCGCAGGCGGATGGTGGGCTGGAAGCGCACGCTCAGGGGATCCGGTAGCCGGCGCCGGGGACCGTCTCGATCACCGGCGGGTTGCCGAGCTTGCGACGCAGCTTGACCATCATCACCCGCACCGCATTGGTGAACGGATCGGCGTGCTCGTCCCACGCCCGCTCCAGCAGCTCCTCTGCGCTCACCACCGCGCCGTCGGCACCCAACAGCACTTCCAGGACGGCGAGCTCCTTGTTGGTGAGCCGCAGGAAGCGTCCGTCGCGCGACGCGACGCGGCGCGCGGGGTCGAGGCTGAGCCCGCCCCGCTGGATGATGGGGGGCTGCGCGGTTGCGGCCCGGCGGGCGAGGGCCCGGATGCGGGCCACCAGCTCGGCGAAGGCGAAGGGCTTGGCCAGGTAGTCGTCCGCTCCGAGGGTCAGCCCTTCGACGCGGTCGTCGACGCCGGCCGACGCGGTGAGCATGAGGATGCGCGGGGCCATGCTCTCGACGGCCAGCCGCCGGCAGACCTCGTCGCCGTGGACCACCGGCAGGTCACGGTCGAGCACAACCACGTCGTAGTGGTTCACGGCGATGCGCTCGAGCGCGCTGGCACCGTCGTGTGACACGTCGACCGCCATCGCCTCTCGCCGCAATCCACGGGCGATCGCGTCGGCGAGCACATCCTCGTCCTCGACCACCAGCACTCGCATCCACCCATGGTGCCCGGCCGCGCATAACCGCGACATAACCACCGGAGTTAACGGCGACGACAGGGCGGTTTTCGTAGGACTGCACTTGCCGGGCGGCGACCGTCCGCCCGGCAAGGAGGCAGACGATGAAACGACGGAGGATGGTGCTGCTACCGGCGGCGTTCGCTCTCTGCGTGCTGGCGGCCGCGTGCGGTGGATCGTCGGGCGGAGATGGCGCCGGTGGCGTGGCCTCGGCGGGAAACGGCAGCAACGCAAAGAGCAGCGGCGACGGGAAGAAGAAGGCGGACCCGCAGCAGGCGGGCCTGGGCTTCGCCCGGTGCATGCGTGAGCACGGGGTCGACGTGCCCGACCCGAAAAGTGGAGAGGGGGGCATGGTGATGATCGGTCCCGGACCGGCCGACGGACCGGCGACGCTCGGTGCGGAACCACCGGCCGGGTTCGAGGAGGCGAACAAGGCCTGCCGGCACTTCCTCGAGGACCTGGTCCGGGACGGTGGTCCGACAATGGACCCCAAGGAGCAGGACCGGGCTCTGAAGTTCGCCGAGTGCATGCGGAAGAACGGCGTGAGCATGCCCGACCCTGACTTCTCCAAGGGCGGCGTTCAGATCGAGATCGGCGGCGAGGGTTTCGACCCGATGTCGGAAACCTTCAAGGCCGCCCAGAAAGCGTGTGGCCCGCTGTTCGGGCCGGGCGGCGCAGGGGCCTCGCCCGCTCCCGGTATCGGAGCTCGGTCATGAGGCGCCGGGTGCTGGCCCTCGGGCTGTCGGTGGCGATCGTCGGTTCGGGCGGCCTGCTGGTGGCCTCCTCCGACGGTGGCAGTACCGAATCGACGGCCGCCGGGCAGACGGCCGGCGTGGCGAGCGCCACCTCGTCCGTCGCCGTCTCCCGCATGGACCTGGTGGCTCGCACGGAGGTCGACGGCACGCTCGGGTATGCCGGCCGGTTCAGTGTGTCGGGGCAGATGCAGGGGACGGTGACGGCGCTGCCCAAGGCGGGCGCGGTCATCGAGCGGGGCCAGGCGCTGTACTCGGTCGACAACCGGCCGGTCACCCTGCTCTACGGCGACGTGCCGGCCTGGAGGCGGCTGGGCGCCGGGATGGCGGACGGGCCGGACGTCAGGCAGCTCGAGCAGAACCTGGTCGCGCTCGGGCACGCCACAGAGGCCGACATGCCGGTCGACGAGAAGTTCACCTCGGCGACGACGGCTGCGGTGAGGCGCTGGCAGAAGGCCTCAGGGATGGAGGAGACGGGGGTCGTGGAGCTCGGTCAGGCCGCGTTCCTGCCCGGCGCGCTCCGGGTGGCCGAGTTGAAGGCCGAGAAGGGATCGCAGGCGCCCCCAGGGACGCCGGTGATCACCGGTACCTCGACGGATCGGGTCGTACAGGTGGATCTCGATGCCACGAAGCAGTCACTGGCGAAGGTCGGCGACAAGGTCGATGTCAAGCTGCCCGACGGCAAGACGACGCCGGGCACGATCACCGCCGTCGGGACCGTGGCCCAGACGAAGGGTCAGGGGGAGAGCTCCAAGCGGGTCGTGGCGGTGACCGTCGCCCTCGACGAGCCGGGGGCCACCGGCTCCCTGGACCAGGCGCCGGTGAAGGTCGGGATCACCAGTGACTCCCGCAAGGGCGTCCTGGCCGTACCGGTGAACGCCCTCCTGGCTCTGGCCGAGGGCGGATACGGCGTGCGGGTGGTCGACGGGACCATCCCGGGCCGCATCATCGCGGTCACGCCGGGCTTGTTCGCCCGGGGCATGGTCGAGGTGAGCGGCGACGGGCTGTCCGACGGCACCCAGGTGGAGGTGCCGGCGTCATGAGCGGAACCATCGAGCTTCGTGATGTCGTGAAGCGCTATCCGGGGTCGCCGCCGGTGGAGGTGCTCCACGGGGTCGACCTCACGATCACCGGCGGGGAGCTGGTCGGCATCGTGGGCCCGTCGGGGTCGGGGAAGTCCACCCTGCTCCACCTCATGGGCACGCTCGACCGGCCGTCGGCCGGGACGATCAGTATCGCCGGCCGCGACGTGGCCAGGCTTGCCGACCGGGCACTGTCGGAGCTGCGGGCCGGGACGATCGCCTTCGTCTTCCAGCAGTTCTTCCTGCTCGACGGCATGTCGGCGGTCGAGAACGTCGCCCAGGGCCTGCTCTACCACGGCGTGGCGGCGAAGGAACGCCGGCGACGTGCGGGTGAGGCCCTGGAACGAGTCGGGCTCAGCCACCGGCTCTCCCACCGGCCGGCTCAGCTCTCCGGTGGGGAGCGCCAGCGGGTGGCGATCGCCCGTGCGGTCGTTGCTCGGCCGGCGGTGATCCTCGCCGACGAGCCCACCGGGAACCTCGACTCGCGTTCCAGCGACGAGGTGTTCGCCATCCTGTCGGAGCTGAACCGCGACGGCACGACGGTGGTGGTGGTGACCCACGACCGGGAACGCGCTGCCGCCCTCCCTCGCGTCGTCGAGATGCTCGACGGTCGAATCCGCTTGGACTCGGCCGGGCTCCGGGTGGGGGCGTCATGACCGCCATGGCGCCGGTCGACGTCCTCCGGGTGGGAAGCGTCGGCCTGCGGACGAGGCGGCTTCGGACCAGCCTGTCGGGGCTGGGCATCGCCATCGGCATCGCCGCCATGGTGGCCGTGCTGGGCATCTCGTCGTCGAGCAAGGCTGATCTCCTGGCCCAGCTCGACCGGCTGGGCACCAACCTGCTGACGGTCAGCCCCGGCCAGACGCTGTTCGGCCAGGACGCATCGCTGCCGAAGGAGTCGGTCGGCATGATCGGCCGGATCGGACCGGTCGAGTCGGTGAGCGCAACCGGCAACGTCTCGGCCATCATCCGCCGCAGCGACCTGATCTCGCCGCAGCAGTCCGGCGGCATCGGCGTGCGGGCGGCCCGCACCGACCTCCTGGGTGTCCTCGGCGCGACGGTGCGCTCGGGCCGGTTCCTCGACGGGGCCACCGAGCGCTATCCCGCCGTGGTGCTCGGCTCGGTGACGGCCGAGCGGCTGGGCGTCGAACGCGCCGATCCCTCGGTGGTGGTGCTGGTCGGCGACCAGTGGTTCACCGTCGTCGGAATTCTCGATCCCGTGGCCCTGGCCCCGGAGATCGACCGGTCGGCACTGGTCGGCTTCCCGGTGGCCGAGTCACTGCTGGGCTTCAGCGGCAACCCGACGACCATCTACACCCGGTCGGCGGAGTCGGCGGTGGAAGCCGTCCGCGACGTGCTGCCGGCCACGGCCAACCCGGCCAACCCCGAGGAGGTCAAGGTCAGCCGGCCGTCCGACGCGCTGGCCGCCCAGGCCGCGACCAAGACCGCATTCACCGCTCTTCTTCTCGGACTGGGCGCCGTCGCCCTGCTGGTGGGCGGCGTGGGGATCGCCAACGTCATGGTGATCTCGGTGCTCGAGCGCCGGCCCGAGATCGGGCTCCGGCGGGCCCTGGGGGCGACCCGGGGGCAGATCCGCACCCAGTTCCTGTCCGAGTCGCTGCTGCTGTCGATGCTGGGCGGGGTGAGCGGCGCGATCCTCGGCGGAGCGGTGACGTGGGCCTACGCGACGAGCCGGGAGTGGACCGTTGTCGTACCTCCCGGCAGCCTGGGCGCCGCGCTGGGCGCCGCGCTCGTCATCGGCGGCGTGGCCGGCCTGTACCCCGCCGTCCGAGCCGCCCGACTGGCGCCGACCGATGCTCTCCGGTCGGTGTGAGGTGGCCTCAGCCCTTGGTCTCCCGGGGGTCGTCGCCGTAGGTGTGCTCCGTCTCGATCCGTCCGTCACGGGTGTGGATGATGACCTGGCTCGGCTGGTTGGACTTGGCCAGCTCCCGGGCGTGGTTGACGGCGTTGTCCTTGTCGTCGACCAGCCACTCGGTCTCGTCGGACCCCTGCTGCTTGACCTCCCACCCGTTCACGTTGGGCGTCACGTGCAGGACGTATCTGTCGGTAGCCATACGACGGTTGTTACCCGCCCGGGGCTGCCGGGAAGCCGGGCTCAGCGCCAGAACTCGGCGTTCACCCTTATGTGCAGAGTGGCTAGCCGGGAGCCTTGTGACCAGGTGCGATGCGTCGACGACACTGTCTTCGACGGAGCCAACCGACAAGGGGGACGTGCAGACGGGGAACCTTCTCATTGGGGCCCTTGCTCCCGTGCCATGGGTCCGACCGGGTGGTCCCATCACCGGCGGAGGGTGGTCAAGTGGTCCTGGTGAAACGCAGGGGCATGGTGATCCGATTTGGCTCGCTGGCGACAGAGCGCACCGCAATCTCTTTGACCCGTCCTCTCGGGCTAGGGCATTCGGCCGGATCTCCGCTGCTAACGTCCCGAGCCCCAATTGCCCCAGTGCCCGGTAGAAGCTGAGGCAGCCGAAGGCAACAGCCCAGGCGGGCCGCCTAGGGGGCCACGTCCGGCCCCGCCCTTGTAGGCCCCATCACGGCTCGACCAGCCGTGGTTGCCCGGCTGAGAGGAGCATGGTCGTGGCAACAGCAACCAGCCACAACCCGAACAGGACGAAGTACACAGGGGCCAGTCCGGCGGCGAGCACGCTGCCCACGATGAGGACGACGCCCAGCACCGTGCCGGTGCGGACGACCCACCTCGGAAGGAGGGTGCCTGGCGGTGCTGCTGCGCTCGTTGCCGCCATGAGCAGGCCGGCAGGAATGGGAAAGAGGAGGAACCCCATGTCGCCCAGGTCCATGAGCGCGGCCGACACCCACGGGTCCCGGTGCTCGCCAGCGTGGAGCGCAGCCGCACCCCAGCCCACCGCCTGGACGAGCAACGGACCGAGCAGGGCGACCCCGGCGAGCAGCGCCGCTACGCCCCAAATGCCACTCTCGCCTTCCGTCCTGCGTATCGCCCGCCAGAGGGCGGCCAGGAACAGCGGGAAGAAGGCGAAGCCGCCCAGCACGACCAATCCGCTGTTCAAGAGCAACGCGCCCTGGTGCTCGGC
>CADCTB010000030.1 GCA_902805665.1 uncultured Acidimicrobiales bacterium | reverse complement strand
ATGGCCACCTGGCCGTCGACGGTGGAGACGGCGGTGCCCGCCGCGGTCGCCACCTGGGGGGCGTTGGTGGGCTTGGCCGCGCTCGAGATGGCGGTGTTGCCCGCCGCGCAGGACCCGTCGGCCTTGGCCACGAAGTCCGCCTTGGTCGGCCCGCTGTCCCCGCAGGCCGTCAGGGCGGTGGCCAGCGCCAGAGCACCGAGCGCCGGCCACCCCAGCCGCCGGCTCATATGCCGGCGGTGCCGCAGGTCTTGAGGCCGTAGGCGTCGAGCTTGGCGTTGAGGGCCGTCGTGGCCACGTCGAGCTCGTCGGAGAGGGCGATCATGAGCCGCGGGTTGTTGGCCTTGGCCGCCGCACTGGCGTCCTTCATCTTGCCGTTGAGGGCTTCGAGGGCGGTGACGAACTCGCCGACCGTCCCCTCGTCGCCCGGAGGGGTGGGAATGGCCCTGAGGTCGGTGCCCAGCTTGGTGGAGATGACCACCAAGGCGTCGAGGTACCGGGCGACGGAGGTCAGGGAGTTGCCGGGGGCGGCGATGGCGTCGGACTTGCGGTAGGCGTCGCGGCACAGCGTCTCGGACTTGGTGACGTACGAGCTCTTGACCACCGACTTGGTCCCCTCGAACAGATTGGCCACGGCGGGCTTGAGGCCGGTGCCGCATTGAGTGAGGCCGAAGGTCTGAGCCGACGTGGCCGCGGCGTCGACCTTGGTCTGCATCTCGGCGCCGGCCTTGGCCATGGCCGCGTCGTCGTTCTTGGCCGCCGCGTCCTGGAGCGCCTTGGTGGGGGCGCTGACTTCGCCGATGGCGGCGATGACCCCTTCCACCTGCGCCTTGTCCTTGCCGCCGGGCATCTTCATGGCCCGGAGCATGGCCACCTGGCCGTCGACGGTGGAGACGGCGGTGCCCGCCGCGGTCGCCACCTGGGGGGCGTTGGTGGGCTTGGCCGCGCTCGAGATGGCGGTGTTGCCCGCCGCGCAGGACCCGTCGGCCTTGGTCGCGAAGTCGGTCTTGCTCGGCCCGCTGTCCCCGCAGGCCGTCAGGGCGGCTGCGAGCGCGACTGTAGGAATCAGGATGGAGAATCGGGTCCGCACGTGAGGTTCCTCTCGCCTATGGATGCTGTGTCCCTTATCGGCACATCCGGACCGCCGCTGTAGAAACTGGGGCGACATGCGGATCGACATCTTCACCGCCCTGCCGCAGATACTAGAGGCGCCGCTGTCGGCAAGCCTCTTGGGCCGGGCGCGGGAGCGGGGACTGGTCGACGTACGGGTCCACGACCTCCGGGACCACACAACCGACCGTCACCGGTCGGTCGACGACTCGCCGTTCGGAGGCGGCGCGGGCATGGTCCTGTCGCCCGAGCCGGTCTTCCGGGCGGTCGAGGCGGTGCAACCTCAACGCCCCCTGTTCCTGCTCGATCCGGGCGGTCGCCGTTTCGACCAGGAAGTGGCCGTCGAGCTGGCCGGCGGGCCCGGCTTCTCGCTCCTGTGCGGCCGCTACGAGGGCGTCGACGAGCGGGTGCGCCGGCACCTGGTCGACGGTGAGCTCTCCATCGGCGACTTCGTGCTCGCCGGTGGCGAGGCGGCGGCGTTCGTGATCGTGGAGGCGGTGACCCGCCTGGTGCCCGGGGTGATGGGGAACGAGGCGTCGGCCGGCGAGGAGTCCTTCGTCGACGGGCTGCTCGAGCACCCCCAGTACACCCGTCCGGCGGACTTCCGTGGGTGGGTGGTCCCGCAGGTGCTGCGCTCCGGCGACCACGCCCGGGTGGCCCGGTGGCGGCGCGCCGTGGCGCTGGCCCGCACGGTGGCCCGTCGACCCGATCTGATCGAGGCGAGGGGTGGCCTCAGCGCCGAGGAGACCGCCCTGCTGGAGGTCCTGGGGTGGTCGGAGTACCATGGCCTGTCCCCGGAAGACCCGTCGCAGGAGTCGAGCGCGCCATGAACCCCACCGATCTCGTCGATCGCGACAGCCTTCGCGACGACATCCCCCAATTCGGCCCGGGCGACACGCTCAAGGTCCACGTGCGGGTGGTGGAGGGGAACCGGGAGCGGGTGCAGGTCTTCCAGGGGGTCGTCATCCGCCGCCAGGGCTCGGGCGTGCGAGAGACCTTCACCGTCCGCAAGATCAGCTTCGGCGTCGGCGTGGAGCGCACCTTCCCGGTCCACTCGCCGATCATCGCCAAGATCGACGTCGACCGGCTGGGCGACGTGCGGCGGGCCAAGCTCTACTACCTGCGCGACCGGATCGGGAAGAAGGCCAAGATCAAGGAGAAGCGCACCGTCAGGTGAGCGGCCCTGCTCTAGCGTCGGAGGTGGTCGACTCCGATCGGGAACGGTGGACGTTCGTCGCCTTTGTCAGGGAGATAGCGGTGCTGGTGGTGACCGCCCTGGTCATCGCCGTGGTGGTCAAGACGTTCGTGGCCCAGGCGTTCTACATCCCGTCGGGCTCGATGCTGCCCCAGCTGCAGATCAACGACCGCGTGGTCGTCTCCAAGGTGTCCTACCGCCTCCACGACCCCCGGCGGGGCGACATCGTGGTCTTCGACGCCCCCGGCGATGAGCAGGAGGACACCTCACCACTTCTCGAGCAGGCGTTCCGCAGCGTGATCCAGTCCATCGGCCTGTCGCCGCCTTCCACCGACGAGTACATCAAGCGGGTGGTGGCCCTGCCCGGTGAGCGGGTCGAAGGCCACCAGGGCAAGGTGCTCGTCGACGGGCTGGAGCTGGTCGAGCCCTACCTGCCGCCCGGAGTCGCCACCAATGACTTCCCGGCGGTCGTCGTCCCGCCCGAGACCGTCTTCGTGATGGGCGACAACCGGTCGAACTCCTCGGACAGCCGCATCTTCGGGCCGGTCCCCCGGTCGACGGTGGTGGGCCGGGCCTTCGCCCGGGTCTGGCCCCTCGACCACACGTCGTTCCTCTGACCGGCGGTTCGGTCGTACAGTGGCGGTCATGAGCGAAGAGGACCTGGAGCGCTATGAGACCGAGATGGAGCTCCAGCTGTACAAGGAGTACCGCGACGTCCTGCCCCTCTTCGGGTACGTCGTCGAGACCGAGCGCCGCTTCTACCTGGCCAACACCGTCGACATGAAGCTGCACGACGACGACGGGGCCAACGGGGGGCGCAGCCACCTGGAGCTCGAGCTCAAGGACGCCTGGGTCTGGGACATCTACCGACCGGGCCCGGCCCGGTTCGTGTCGTCGGTGCGCATCGTCACGTTCAAGGACGTGAACATCGAGAAGATCCGCAACGATCCGTGAGACCGCTGAGCAGGTGACACAGGCTCGCCGGGCGCTGGGGGCCAGCGGCGAGGACGCCGTAGCCGCCTGGTACGAGGCCCAGGGCTACGAGGTCGTGGCCCGCAACTGGCGGTGCCGGACGGGCGAGCTCGACCTGATCGTCCGCCGGGGCCGCACGTTCGTGTTCTGCGAGGTGAAGACGCGGTCCTCGGACGCCTTCGGCGCACCGGTCGAGGCCGTCTCCCGGGACAAGCAGGTGCGCGTGCGCCATCTGGCCGCCCGCTGGCTGGAGGATGCGCCCATGCGGCCGACCGACATCCGCTTCGACGTCGCCTCGGTGCTGGCCGGCGAGATCGAGGTGCTCGAAGGGGCGTTCTGAGGGTCCCAGACGGCAATCAGCCGGTGATCAGCCCGTGAGGGCGATCCTGCCCCTCGTCGGGGTGGCCGGCGCTCCGGTGGCCCGGACGTCGAGGCGCACGTTGTAGCTCATGTCACCCTGCAGCCAGCGGGTGAAGAAGCGGACGACGTGGCTCCCGACCGGCAGGTCGGCGCCGAACCGCACCGGGTTGCCGGGCGTGAGCGCCGTGGTCTGCCCGCCCCTCTCGAGCTGCACGAAGGTCGGCGACATGGCGGTGGCAAACCGCAGGGTGAGCGTCTCGCCCGCCCGGACGACCAGGACGGCGTCGGGGTCGCGGAGCAGCGTGTCGGCGCACAGTCCGACGAAGTTCCCGTTTGCGTCGGGCGCCGGGCTGCTCCAGCAGAAGCTGCCGCCGTCGAGGCGGACCTCGCCGTTGACGCCGGCCACGAAGGCGTCCGGCGGTCGGGCGGTGCACGGCTGCCCGACACACGGATTCGCGAGGGTGGTGGTGGTCGTGGCAATCGTCGACGTGGATGTGGTGGAGCTGCTGGTGGAGCTCGACGTCGTGGTGGTCTGGGCCACGGCCGTCGTCGACACGCCCCAGGCCATGACCGCCACCATCAGCGCCGCAGTACGCCTTCGCATCTGTCCCGCCTCCTGTGCTCGCCTTGGGTGAGTATGACACCACGGAGCGTCAGGCGGGTGGTGCGCCCCGCTTCTCGCACTCCTGCTGCTCGATGGCGGCCAGCTGCTCGATGCGGGGCTGGTGGCGCCCGCCCTCGAACTCGGTGCCGAGGAAGAGGTCGACGACCATGAGGGCGTAGGCGTCGGCCAGGACCCGGGCCCCGAACGCCAGCACATTGGCGTTGTTGTGCATGCGGGCCATGCGGGCGGTGAACTCGTCGTGGCACAGGGCGGCGCGGACGCCGATGACCTTGTTGGCCGCGATCTGCTCGCCCTGACCGCTCCCCCCGATGACGATGCCGAAGTCGGCGATTCCGTCGACCACCGCCCGGCCGGCGGCCGCGCAGAACGGCGGGTAGTCCACCGACTCCTCGGAGTCGGTGCCCATGTCGACCACCTCGTGGCCTCCGTCGGCCAGGTGGGCGGCGACGACTGTCTTCAGGCGGTATCCGGCGTGGTCGGCGGCGACGGCGATCCTCATGCTGAGCGGCTCCTCATCGGGGGAACGCAGCCCAGATCAAGAGCAGGGCGACGACCGCGAATGCGGCGGCCACCATGATGTAGTCGGTCGATCGGCGGCGCTGCTGGCGGAAGGGGTTGAAACCCACCCCGGGATTCTGTCCCAGGCCCTCGGTATGCTCCAATCAGCTCGCTCGAGCGGCCGGCGCACGGCCCTCCTCATCCGGTCCATCTGGTCCAACTACGAGGAGAGTCCGTGATCGCCACCATCCCGTCAGCCACGCTGCTGGGCGTCGAAGGCACCCCTGTGGCCGTCGAGGTCCACGTGTCCAACGGGCTGCCCTGCTTCACCGTCGTCGGCCTCCCGGATGCGTCGTGCCGGGAGTCGCGCGACAGGGTGCGGGCCGCGCTGCTGTCCAGCGGGCTTCCATGGTCGTTGAAGCGGGTCACGGTCAACCTGGCCCCTTCGAGCGTGCGCAAGGGTGGCGCGGGCCTCGACCTGCCGATCGCCGTCGGCCTGCTCGTGGCGTCGGACCAGCTGGAGGCCGAGGCGGTCGCCGGCTGCGGGTTCATCGGGGAGTTGGGCCTCGACGGGTCGATCCGCCGGGTGCCGGGCATCGTCCCGCTGGTGGCCGCGCTCTCCACCCGGGTGGTGGTCGTCCCACCTGACTGCTTCACCGAAGCCAGCGTGGTGGGGCGCCACAAGGTCCGGGTGGCCGGGACACTGACCGAGCTGCTGGCCGCCCTCCGGGGCGATGCTCCGTGGCCCGACCCGCCGGCGGCGGCGCCTGTGCCGCCCGAGCCGGCGTCCCTGCCCGACCTGGCCGACGTGCGCGGCCAGGCGGTGGGCCGGACGGCGGTGGAGGTGGCGGCCGCGGGCGGCCATCACCTTCTGCTGTCCGGCCCGCCGGGCGCGGGCAAGACCATGCTCGCCCGCCGCCTGCCCGGGCTGCTGCCTCCGCTGGAGGGCGACGACGCCCTCACCGCCACCCGCATCCACTCGGCCGCAGCCGTGGCCCTGCCGCCCGGCGGCCTGGTGGTCCGGCCGCCGTTCCGGGCGCCGCACCACGGGGCGTCGGCGGTGGCCCTGATCGGCGGCGGTACGGGCTACATGCGGCCCGGTGAGATCAGCTTGAGCCATTGCGGCGTCCTCTTCATGGACGAGATGTGCGAGTTCCCCGCCGCCGTGCTCGACGCGCTCCGCCAGCCGATCGAGGAGGGCGTGGTCCGGGTGTGCCGGGCCCGGGCCACAGTGTCGTTCCCGGCTCGGTTCCTGCTGGTCGGGGCCACCAACCCGTGCCCGTGCGGGGAGGGCGGTTCGGGCACTGGCGCGTGTCGGTGCCCGCAGGCCGCCCGCCAGCGCTACAACCGGCGGTTGTCGGGGCCTCTGCTGGACCGCTTCGACCTGCGGGTGCTGGTCAGCCGGCCCGATGCCGCGTCGGTCATGGGCGGGCCGCCGGGGGAGGGGAGCGCGCCGGTTGCCGCCCGGGTCGCAGCGGCCCGGGAGCTGGCTCTCGAGCGGGGCGTCCGCTGCAACGCGGAGTTGCCGGCGTCGGGCCTCGATGCGCTCGCCCCGCTCACCTCCGGTGCGTCCCGTGTGCTCGAGCACCGGTTGCGCTCGGGCCTCCTCAGCGCCCGGGGGGTGCACCGGATCCGGCGGGTGGCCCGCACCATCGCCGACCTCGGCGGGTTGTCGGGGCCGGTCGACGAGGCACACGTGTGCCTGGCTCTCAGCCTCCGGGCCGAACTGGCGCCCGCGGAGGCCGCGGCATGACCGAGGTCCCCCCTGAGGGATGGGCTGCCGCTCTGGCCGGGCTGCCGGGCATGGGCCCGGCCCGGCTGCGTGCCGTCCTCGGCGTATGGGCACCCGAGGAGGCCTGGGCGCACATCGCCGCGGGCAGCGGTTGCTCCCGCCCGGTCGTGGCCCTGACCTGCCGGCCGGACCCGGCGGGAACCGCGGCGCTGTGGCGGGTCGCGGCCCGGAAGGTGTCGGTGGCCGGCACCTGGGACGCGCACCAGCGCGCCGGCGTGGCCGTGTCGCTGCCGGGGGGTCCCGGGTTCCCCGCCGAGCTCCACCTCGACCTGGAACCTCCGGCCATCGTGTTCTCCAGGGGAGACACTGCTGCTCTCGATGGCCGCCGCGTCGCGATCGTGGGCACCCGGCGCTGCACCCGGTACGGGCGCGACGTCGCCTTCGAGTTGGGCCGCGACCTGGCGTCGAGCGGCATCCGGGTCGTGTCCGGGCTGGCGCTCGGCGTCGACGGGGCCGCCCATCGGGGTGCGCTGGCGTCCTGCGGCGCGCCTCCGGTGGCCGTCGTCGGGAGCGGGCTCGACGTGGTCTACCCACCTGCGCACCGGGCGCTGTGGGAGCAGGTCGCCGGCGCCGGCCTGTTGCTGAGCGAGGCGCCGTTGGGTGCCCGGCCGGAGCCGTGGCGCTTCCCCGTCCGCAACCGGGTGATCGCCGCTCTCGCCGAGGTGGTTGTCGTCGTCGAGTCGGCTGAGAAAGGCGGCTCCAGGCACACCGTCGAGGCGGCCATGGTCCGTGACCGCGTGGTGATGGCGGTACCGGGATCGGTGCGCAGCCCGGTCTCCTCCTACACCAACGGCCTGCTGGCCGACGGCTGCCATCCGGTCCGCGACGCGCTCGACGTGCTGGTGGCCCTCGGCCTGTCCACCGTGCCCCAGGCGCCCGCCGACCTGCGGCCGGAGCCCGGCCCCGAGGAGGCGCCGGTGCTGGAGGCGCTGGCCTGGGAGCCGGCCACCTTCGACGACCTGTGCGCCCGCAGTGGGCACAGCCCCGGCCAGATCAGCGTCGGTCTCGCCCGCCTGCAGGCCGGTGGGTGGGTGGTCGAGCGGGCCGGCTGGTGGGAACGGGCCACCTGAGCCGGTCGAGTGCCCAGGAGTCGTGGTCCGGCGACCATTCCTCCTCACTCGAGGTGGCCGGAGGTACCGTGGGAGGCCATGGCATGGGAGCAGGACGGGTTCGTGCGCTCGCTCTCCTCACTGTCCGCCAACACCGTCAGCGCGTACCGGCGCGATGTGCGGGACTTCGTGACCTGGGCGGAGCGAGCCGGGATGGTAGGGCCCGAGGGCATCGACCGACTGGTCCTGCGCCGCTACCTCAGCTTCCTGACCACCCGGCGGATGGCCAAGCGGTCCATCGCCCGCAAGGCGGCCGCCCTCCGCCGGTACTTCGGCTGGCTCACCCGCACCGGCGTGCTGGCATCCGACCCGTCCCGCCGCCTCGCCGCCCCTCGGGGCGACGGTCGCCTGCCCCACGTGCTGAAGACCGAGGAGCTGGAGAGCCTGCTGGCGGAGGGCCCCGACGATGGGCCGGTCGGCCGGCGCGACCGGGCGGTGCTCGAGCTGCTCTACGGCAGCGGCCTGCGGGTCGGGGAGCTGTGCGGGCTCCGCCCGGCCGACGTCGACCTGGTCCGGGGCCAGCTGCTGGTGTGGGGCAAGGGGGCCAAGCAGCGCCAGCTGCCGATGAGCGAGTCGTCGGTCGAGGCCGTGCGGGTGTGGGTGCAGGCCGGCCGAGCCGCCATGGTCGGGCCCGAGACGCCAGACGACGCGCTGTTCCTGAACCGGCGCGGTCGCCGGCTGTCGCCTCGCGACGTCCGGCGCATCCTCGACCGCCGATCCGCGTCGCCCACCCACCCCCACGCCCTCCGGCACACGTTCGCCACCCACCTGCTCGATGGTGGCGCCGACCTTCGCGCCGTCCAGGAGCTGCTGGGCCACGAGGACTTGGCGACCACCCAGTTGTACACTCATGTCAGCAAGGAGCGGTTACGTACGGTGTACGACGCCACTCACCCCCGAGCGTAGGAGCGCGTGGAACCCCAGTCGGCCGCCATCACCAAGCTCTGGGAGGACTTCAAGTCCACGGGCTCGATGGAGGACCGGAACCGTCTCGTCGTCCACTACTCGCCCCTGGTGAAGTACGTGGCCGGGCGTCTGTCCGCCGGCCTCCCCAACAGCATCGAGCAGGCCGACCTGGTCAGCTACGGCATGTTCGGCCTGATCGACGCCATCAACAAGTTCGAGCCGGCCCGGGGCTTCAAGTTCGAGACCTACGCCATGTCCCGGATCCGGGGCTCGATCATCGACGAGCTGCGGTCTATCGACTGGGTCCCGCGCTCGCTGCGGGCCAAGGCCCGGGCGGTCGAGAAGGTCTACACCAAGCTCGAGCACGAGCTCCTGCGCACGCCCACCGATGCCGAGGTCGCCGAGGAGCTCGGCACCACCGAGGCCGAGCTGCAGGACGTCTTCACCCAGATCTCCTTCTTCGGTCTGGTGGCACTCGAGGAGACGGTCTCGGTCGGTGCTGATCGCAGCGAGTCGGTGACCCTGGGCGACACCATTCCCGACGCCGGGCTGGGCCCCGTCGGGGCGTTCGAGGTCGAGGAGACCAAGCAGATCCTCGCCCAGACCATCAACCGTCTGGCCGAGCGGGAGAAGATCGTCCTCACCCTCTACTACTACGAGGGCCTGACCCTTGGTGAGATCGGGGGCATCCTCGGGATCACCGAAAGCCGGGTGTGCCAGATCCACACCAAGGCGGTCATCCAGCTGCGCTCCAAGCTGTCCGACCCCACGGTGAGCTCCACCCGATAGTTCCTCCCGCGCCTCTGGCGCGAATGTTCCAGCGCTCCCGGCGTGAAATGTTTTCACGGCCTCTGGCGCTGTCTCACCTCCCACGGTAGAGTTCCACCAGTTCGGCTGCGCGCTCGTGAGTGAGCGGCCGGCGCTCCCTTCCCCCCAACGGTTCACCCGTTCCTGGGGGTCTCCATGCGCCGGTTGGCCGTCGTGCTGGCCATACTCGTCGCGCTCGCCGCGTCCGCACCCGCGTCAGCCGGCACCGCCGCTCCTGCCACTCCGGTCACCTACCGGCCTCCGGTCGACGCGCCGATCGTCGACGCGTTCCGTGCTCCCCCGGCGAACTGGAACGCCGGCAACCGTGGTCTCGAGTACGCCACCGAGCCGGGGACGCCGGTCGCGGCGTCGGCCGCAGGCGAGGTGGTCTTCGCCGGGCCGGTCGCCGACGGCCTCCATGTCGTCGTCCTCCACGACGACGGGCTCCGGACCAGCTATTCGTTCCTGGCCCTGGTCGGCGTCAAGCGGGGCGACAAGGTCAAGCAGGGCCAGACGCTCGGGACCACCCAGGCCCGGTTCCACTTCGGCGTTCGGGCCGGCGATGCCTACCTCGACCCGGCCGAGCTCTTCGGCGGCGGCCCACCCGAGGTGCACCTGGTTCCCGAGGAGCTGCGGCGCCCGCAGACCGAGGCCAAGGAGCGGGCCGGTGTGGCCCGCATGTTCCAGGGCTGGGCGGGCCGGGCCGTGGCGGGCGGCGCGGCGGCGGCCGACTGGGCCCGCGACCGGCTGGTCGAGGCGGCCGAAGGAGCCATCAGCCAGACCTTCGACGAAGCCCTTGGAGCCCTGCACTACGCCCGGGCGCTCCAGCCGGCGGCCCACTACGCCCGTTTCGCCTCCGCCGCCCATGCGTGGTGGAAGGCCCGGGAGACCTGCACGTCGGAGTCGGTCCCGCCTCCGCGGCTGCAGGAGCGCCACATCCTCGTCCGGGTGGCCGGGCTGGGCTCGACCAGCGACAACGGCGCCATAGACGACGTCGACGCCGCCGCCCTGGGCTATGCGCGCGCCGACGACGTCCGCTTCTCCTACAAGGGCGGCACGACCACCGAGAACCCCTACGGCGTGGCCGACACCACCACCGACATCCGCACGTCGGCCCGCCGCCTACGGGAGCTGCTCGCCCGCCTGGAGGCGGAGAACCCGGGGGTGCCCGTCGATGTCATCGCCCACTCCCAGGGCGGGCTGGTGGCCCGGACGGCGCTGACCGATGAGGCCGAGCCCACCGATGCCCGCCTGCCCGAGGTCAACTCGTTGGTCACCCTCGGCAGCCCACACAAGGGGGCCCCCGCCGCCACGGGGCTGGCCATGTTCGGCCACACCACGCCTGGTGAGGTCATGATCACCGGCGCCCATGCCGCCCTCCCCGACCAGGTCGAGCTGGGCGGGATGTCGGTGAAGCAGATGGCCGAGCACTCGGAGTTCCTGGCCCGGCTCAGCCGCAAGTCCCTCCCGCCCGGCGTGAAGGCGACGTCCATCGCCGCCCGCGAGGACCTCGCTGTGCCTGCCGGCCAGACGGTGCTCACCGGGGCGAAGAACGTGACGGTCTCGGCGCCGGGGCACCTGAACGACCATGGCAACCTTCCCGGGTCCTCACAGGCCCGGCGGGAGATCGCCCTCGGCCTGGCCGGCCTGGCTCCCACGTGCCAGACGTTCGCCGACGCCATGGCCGACGCCGCAGTGTCCGGCTTCATCTACTCCGCCGAGACCACCATCGGCGCCGCAGCCTGGGCCGGCGGCCGGGCGGTCGACCGCAAGATCAACGATGCGCTTCCCAGTCCCACCGTTCCCAGGAGGTACGACCATGACCAGCCTCGTTAGCCTCGCCCGCATCCTGTGCCTCCTGGCGTTGCTGGCCGCCGCCGGTTGCCGTTCCGCCGGCCCGGGCGGAGGCGGGCCGCCGCCAAGCGCCCAGGGCGGTGAAGGCAACGCCTCCCGGCCCGGATCCGACGCCACCCCGGCCGGGAACGGGTGGGCCTGGACCGCGCCGCCACCGGCTTGGATCGGGATGCCCGCGGCCGACGACCGGGAGATCGCGTTCACCTATGGCCATCAGCATCTCGTGCTCCTCGACGCCGACGGCCGGCTCATGTGGGACGGGTACCGGCTGGGCCTGCGCGATGTCGCCCCGCGGCTGACTCCGGAGGCGGTCGTGGCGGCCACCGACGACGGCATGGCTGCGTTCCGCCGGTCCGACGGCGCCAAGATCTGGGACGCGACAGTGGCCGAACGGGTCAATACCCCCGTGATCGCCGGCCGCCTGGCGGTGGCCTCCACCTGGGAGGGAACGGTGATCGCCTTCGACCTCGCCGACGGGAAGGTCGCCTGGAGGGCTGCCCTCCCGGGGCCCTCGCTCGGACCACCGGCCACCGACGGCACCACGGTGGTGGTGACCTGGGACCGGGCCGACCGGCGCACCGGGGGCGCCGTCGCAGTCGAGGCCTCCACCGGGCGACAGCGCTGGGCCGTGCCCCTTCCCGGCGGCGGGATCAGCGCCCCGACGGTCACGCCGAGCGGCACGGCGGTGACGGTGGCGGGAGACCTCGCCGCCCACGCACTGGCCATGAGCTCCGGCGAGCCGCGCTGGCGCACGCCGGTGGAGGGCGCGGGGTCGGCCGAGGTGCCGCCGCTCGTCGTCGACGCCCGGTCCGTCCTGGTGGCCCACCGCCTGGGCGGGCTCGATCTGCTCGATGCCGCCACCGGCCGGCGCACGTGGCAGGTGACGAGCGACGGCGCCGCGGTGCGAGGAGGCCCGGCGCTCGGGCCGGAGGGCAGCTACGCCTTTCCCCTCGACGACGGACGGGTGCTCTTCGCCGGCCCGCGACGGGCGACGGAGCTGTTGCGCCCTCCGGCCGGCCGGGTCAGCGGCCTGGCCACGGGACCGGGTGGGCTGCTCGTCACCACCGTCCGCGAGGCGCCGGTGAACACCGTCGAGGTCGGGCCGGCCTGGTGAGTCCGTCGCCGGTCGCGCCGGCCCTCCCCCGCCGGTAGCCCACGCACGGAGCCGGTGGGCCCCCCTCCGATGAGGCGGGGTGACGATAGAGTGGCGCATCCGCCTCCTCCGAGGTGGATCCGAACCTCCCTGCCCGCTGTCCCACGGTCGCCCCTCGCGGGGCGCGGCGGCCAGGGCTCGTCAACCGATGGGAGAGGAGAACTCGCGTGGCTGTCGTCACCATGAAGCAACTGCTGGAGGCCGGGGTCCACTTCGGTCATCAGACCCGGCGCTGGAACCCGAAGATGAAGCGGTTCATCTTCGGCGAGCGCAACGGCATTTACATCATCGACCTGAACCAGACGCTGGTCCGGATCGAGGCCGCCTACACCTTCGTCCGTGACATGGCGGCCAACGGCGGCACCATCCTGTTCGTCGGCACCAAGAAGCAGACCCAGGACCCCATCGCCGACGCGGCCAACAAGTGCGGCATGCCGTACGTGAACGAGCGCTGGCTGGGCGGGATGCTCACCAACTTCACCACCATCAGCGCCCGGGTGAAGAAGATGATGGAGTACGAGCGCATGATGGAGGCGGGCGACTTCGAGGCCATGCCGAAGAAGGAGGCGCTCATCCTCAGCCGGGAGCTGGAGAAGCTGCAGCGCAACCTGGGCGGCATCCGGGGCCTGAACCGCATGCCCGACGCGGTGTTCATCATCGACACCAAGAAGGAGCACATCGCCGTCACCGAGGCGAACAAGCTCGGGATGCCGATCGTGGCCGTCGTCGACACCAACTGCGACCCCGACCTGATCCAGTACGTCATCCCCGGGAACGACGACGCCATCCGGGCCGGCACCCTCATGTGCCGGGTGATCTCCGACGCGGTCGAGGAGGGCAAGTTCATCGCCTCCCGCAAGAACGCCAACCGGGCGGCAGCGGCCGCCGCGGCCGCCCCGCCCCGCCAGGCCGCGGCGCCCGCACCGGTGGACCCCGAGGCCGAGGCCCGTCGCACCCAGCAGCAGGCCGAGGCCCGTCGCCAGGCCGCCCTCCAGGCCCAGGAGCGCGAGGCCCGACTGGCCTCCTCACGGCGCGGCCCCGAGGCCGCGAGCGACATCACCGACACCGCGCCTCCTGCCGGGGGCCCGCCCCCCGCCGCCGAGGCGCCCCCCGCCGTGGAGGCGCCCCCCGCCGAGGCGCCGCCCGCCGAGTCCCCGGCACCCGCCGAGGCTCCGCCGGTCGAGGCACCGGTGGCGTCCTCCACCGACACTGGCACCACTGACGCGACCTCCACCGTCCCCGGAGACGCCTGATGGCCGACTTCGGCGCAGGCGACGTCCAGAGGCTCCGCAAGACCACGGGCGTCGGCATGATGGACGCGAAGAGAGCCCTCGTGGAGAACGACGGGGACTTCGAGAAGGCCATCACCTGGCTGCGGGAGAAGGGCCTGAGCAAGGCCGCCGAGCGCTCGGACCGGGCGAACACCCAGGGTGCCGTCACCATCGCCCGCGCCGGCAACACCGCGGCCATGGTGGAGCTCAACTCCGAGACAGACTTCGTGGCCAAGTCGCCCGAGTTCAACGCCCTCCTCGAGAAGCTGGCCGGCGCCGTCGTCGCCGACGGCGAGGGGGCGGTGGCGGCCGCCCAGGACGAGGTCGACGACCTGCGCATCACCCTCAAGGAGAACATCGCAGTGGGCCGGGTGGTCCGCTACGAGGCGCCCGAGGGCGCAGTCCTCGACACCTACGTCCACAAGCCCGCGGGGTGGGGCGTCAACGCGGTGATGGTGGAGCTCGCCGGCGGCGACGAGAGCCTGGCCCGCGAGCTCTCCCTGCACATCGCCTTCAGCAAGCCCCAGTGGCTGTCGCGCGACGAGGTGCCGGAGGATCGGGTGGCCGAGGAGCGTCAGGTCCTCGAGTCGATCACCCGCAACGAGGGGAAGCCCGAGGCCGCCCTGCCCAAGATCGTCGAGGGCCGGCTCAAGGGCTTCTTCAAGGAGCACGTCCTCCTCGACCAGGACTTCGTGAAGGACAACAAGGTCAGCATCGCCCAGCTCCTGGGCGACGCCAAGATCACCCGCTTCGCCCAGGTCGTGATCGGCCGGTAGGGCGGGCATGCGGGGCAACTGGAGCCGGGTCGTACTCAAGCTGTCGGGTGAGGCGTTCGCCGATCCCACCACCGGATTCGGGATCGACGGGCCCACGGTCGCCCGTATCGCGTCCGAGGTGGCCGAGGTCCGCCGAGACCTCGGCACCGAGATCGCCATCGTGGTCGGCGGGGGCAACATCTGGCGGGGCATGGCCGGCGCCGGCGCCGGGATGGACCGGGCCCAGGCCGACACCATGGGCATGCTGGCCACCGTCATCAACGGCCTGGCCCTCCAGGACGCCCTGGAGCACATCGGCGAGCCCACCCGGGTCATGACCGCCATCCAGATGGCGCAGGTGGCCGAGCCCTACATCCGGCGGCGGGCCCAGCGCCACCTGGAGACCGGCCGGGTGGTCATCCTGGCCGGCGGCACCGGCAACCCCTTCTTCACCACCGACACCACGGCTGCCCTCCGGGCGGCCGAGATCGGGGCGTCGGCCATCCTGAAGGGCACCCATTCGGGGGTCGACGGCGTCTACGACGACGACCCGCTGCTCAACCCCGAAGCGGTGAAGTTCGCCGAGGTCGAGTACATCGAGGTGCTGAAGCGTGGTCTCAAGATCATGGACTCCACCGCCATCACCTTCTGCATGGACAACAAGCTGCCGATCGTCGTGTTCGACCTCATGGGGCCGGGCAACATCCGCCGCGCCCTCGAGGGCGAGCCAATCGGTACGCTTGTGTCATGACAACCTCCGAAGGAGGTCGCCGATGATCGGCCCGGGAGGCCGATCCGACCAGCACTCATCGGGCGAACGTCCGAAGGAGGTCGCCCGATGATCGGCCCGGGAGGCCGATCCGACCAGCACTCATCGGGCGAACGTCCGAAGGAGGTCGCCGGATGATCGAAGATGTCCTGCTCGAGACCACCGAGAAGATGGCGAAGGCGGTGAGCCACACCTCGGCCGACTTCTCCACCGTCCGCACCGGGCGGGCCACGCCGGCCCTGGTGGAGAAGATCAAGGTCGACTACTACGGCGCCGAGGTGCCGCTGCAGCAGCTGGCCGGGTTCAACGTGCCCGAGCCCCGGGTGCTGGTGGTGGCCCCATACGACAAGAGCTCCATGAAGGCCATCGAGAAGGCCCTCATGCATTCCGACCTGGGTATCACCCCATCCAACGACGGTCAGGTGATACGCCTTGTGTTTCCGCAGCTCACGACGGATCGACGCAAGGACTTGGTACGGGTGGTGAAGCACAAGGCCGAAGAGGGCCGGATTGCGATTCGGAACCTGCGGCGGGCGGCTCGGCACGAGCTCGAGGCCTTCGAGAAGGAAGGCGAGATCTCGGCGGACGAGCTCGACCGGGCCGAGAAGGAGCTCGAGAAGCTCACCCACGAGTACGTCGCCGAGATCGACCGGGTGCTGGGGCGCAAGGAGCAAGAGCTGCTCGAAGTCTAGGAACGGCTGACTCTAAAGGAACGCAGGAGGGTCCACTTTTGGACGAATTCCAGACCGACGACCGCACAGAGGCAGCGCAGGAAGACGTTCTCTCCACCAACCCAGGCCCGGCCTGGTCGGGAGTGACGCGCGGTCCCCGGCCTGCGGCCGAGGGTGTGAGGATCATCGGTGCCGAGGAGGCGGCGGCGGCCATCGAGGCCGGGCAGGTCTCGCCCCGCGTCCCCGACGACGCCCCCCGCTTCGGTGACGTGCCCGAAGCGCCATCGGGCCCCCATCCGTCGCTGCGCTTTCCCGGGTCTGACCCGGCCGCGGTGGCCAAGCCGCCCGTGGTGCCGCCCCCTCCGCCTCCGCCGCCGCCGGTGCCCCCTCCCACCGAGGCACCGGCGCCGGGCCTCGACCCGCCCGGCACCGCGGCGCCGTCGTGGTCGGGCGCCTTCGACTCCAAGCCCTCGCGCTCCGACGACCCGGGCGGGTTCTGGGACCCGCCGGTCGTGCCCACCGCCGCGCCGGGTCGTTTCGAGGAGCTGGTGGCGGCCGCGGCCAAGGCCGAGGCCGAGGCCCAGGCGCCGGTGGCGCCCGACACGGACTTGCCCGGCGCACCACCGCGCTCCCCGGCTGCGGCGCCTCCGCCCGAGCTGCGGGAGATCACCCGGGACCACCCACTGACCTCCAACTCCGGCGAGTGGGCGGTGGCGTCGGGTCTCGGCGGCAACGTCGGCCCCCCGGCCCGCAGCCGCCCCTCGGCCGAAGGGCGTAGCCTTCCCGGAGCAGCGCCGGGGCCAGCATCGCCCCAATCGGACTGGGACCGCCTGACCGGTAGCACCAGTGGAGGGAGGCCGGTGGGCGAGGAAGACGGAGATTCCTGGGAGTTCTTCGAGGAGCGGGATGACGTCCGTGGGCCCCGACCGGCGGCGGCATCGGGCGCGTCCGACGGCCCGCCCACCATGTCGCTGCCCCACTGGACGGAGCCGCCCAGCGGCGAGGTGCCGCGCATCCTGGCCGACGGCCCTGCGCCGGAAGCGGCCGCTGACGACGAATTGAGCGCCTGGTCGGCGCTGTCCACCGGTCCTCGCTGGCGGGACCAGCCCGCCGACTGGGACGAAGCCGACTTTCACGACACCGTCCTCGACGACCGTGAGGCCCGCCTCGGCGCCCTCCGCGACGAGCCGGAGCAGGGCGGGGAGGGCGACCTCTTCTCCTTCGACGACGAGGCGGCGGCGCCGGTGCCGGCGGCGGTGGGCCAGGCCAGGGGCACGGCCACTCAGGTCCGTCCCACCCGCAAGCCCCGCGGTCAGGCCCCCCGTGGCGGGTCGCGCCGCGCCGGCCCCGTCGCCCCCGCCGGTGGCCCGGGAGGATCAGGCGGAGAGGGTGGTACCGACATCTCGACCCGGGTGGTCACGGGGGTCATCGTCGCCGGAGTGGTGCTGGCGGCGACCGCCATCGGCCCTCGCGCCCTTTTGATCATCGTCCTCGCCGCGGTCACCATGGCCGCGGCGGAGCTGTTCCAGTCCCTGCGCACCCGGGGCTACCAGCCGGCCACCCTGCTGGGCCTCGTCGGGTGTGCGTCGATGGTGGCGGGGGCGTACTGGCGGGGCGAGGCCGCCTTCCCGCTCGTCCTCACCCTCATGGTGATCTTCAGCTTCCTCTGGTACCTGGCCGGCGTGGTCCACGCCAAGCCCACCATGAACATCGCGGTGACCCTCTTCGCCTTCGTCTACGTGGGCTTCTTGGGCAGCTTCGCCGCCCTGTTCCTCCGGGTCCCCCGAGGCGAGGGGGTGGGCATCCTGCTCGGTGCCGTCATCGTCACCGCCGCCCACGACATCGGGGCCTACCTGGTCGGCAAGTACATGGGCAAGACGCCGCTGGCCCCCGAACTGTCGCCGAACAAGACCTTCGAGGGGCTGGTGGGCGGCGTCCTCGCCTCGGTGGCCGTCGGCCTGCTCGTGGTCAGCCAGATCGGCCCCTGGGACGTCGGCAAGGCGTTCTGGCTCGGTGTGGTCGTCGCCATCGCCGCCCCCCTGGGCGACCTGTGCGAGTCGATGATCAAGCGCGACCTGGGCGTGAAGGACATGGGCAAGCTGCTGCCCGGCCACGGCGGGGTGCTCGACCGGATCGATGCCCTGCTGTTCGTGATCCCGGCCACGTACTACCTCTGGTCGTTGCTGGTCTGACCTCTTGAAGACCATCAGTGTCGTCGGGTCCACCGGCTCGATCGGCACGCAGACCCTGGAGGTGGTGGCCGCCGAGGCGGGCCGCTACCGGATCGTCGCCCTGGGGGCGGCAACGTCGGTGGAGCTGCTGGCCGCCCAGGCCCATGCCGTCCGCCCCGAGCGGGTGGCCATCGCCGATGCGTCCCTGGCCGCCGAGCTGGAGGCTGAGGTGCCGAAGGGCACCGAGGTCTGGGCCGGCCCCGACGCCCTGGCCGCCATCGCCCGGGAGGCCGAGGTGGTGGTCAACGGCGTCGTGGGCTTCGCCGGGCTGCCGGTGACACTGGCCGCCCTGGAGGCCGGGCGGCGCCTGGCTCTGGCCAACAAGGAGTCGTTGATCGCCGGCGGCCCTGTGGTCCAGCGGGCCCGGGCCACGCCCGGCGCCGAGATCCTGCCGGTCGACTCGGAGCACGCCGCGGTGCACCAGTGCCTGGCCGCCTTGGGCTCGGGCGGTCTGGAACGCCTGGCCCGGGTGGTGCTCACCGCCAGCGGCGGGCCCTTTCGGGGGCGCACCGCCGCCGAGCTGGCCTCGGTGACGGTGGCCGACGCCCTGGCTCATCCGACCTGGGCCATGGGCCCGAAGATCACTGTGGACTCGTCGACGCTGATGAACAAGGGATTGGAAGTGATCGAGGCCCACGAGCTGTTCGGGGTGGCGTACGACCGCATCGACGTGGTCGTGCACCCCCAGTCGATCGTCCACTCCATGGTGGAGTTCACCGACGGGTCCACCGTGGCCCAGCTGTCCCAGCCCGACATGCGCCTGCCCATCTCCTACGCCCTGGCCCACCCGGACCGCGGCGAGGTGGCCTTCGGAGCCCTCGACTGGTCGGACGTGGGCCGCCTCGACTTCGAGGCCCCCGACCGGGAGGCGTTTCCGTGCCTCGGACTGGCCTACGAGGCCGGCCGCGAAGGGGGCACCATGCCGGCCTGGTTGAACGCGGCAAACGAAGTTGCAGTTGCCGCGTTCCTGGAAAGGCTCATCCCGTGGAAGTCGATTGCCGATGTAGTCAAAGAGACCCTGGTGCGGCATCATGGAACAGAGCCGGTGACCGTCGACGTTGTACTTGACGCGGACCGGCAAGCGCGGGAACAAGCAAGGCGGGTCGTAGAACGGAGCGCAGCAGCTTGACCCAGACCACCACCCCGACGATCGACGAAAAGGTGATGCCCGACCCTGATGTCCAGCGCGCCGAAAGGCGCAAGCTGGCCATGCTGTTCGGGATCATGGCCGGAGGGATCACCCTGTCGGTCATGACCGGCACGTTCCCCGTCGTCGCCTTCTGCATCGCCATGGTCGCCGTCGTCATGATCCACGAGGCCGCCCACTTCGTGGCCGCCAAGTGGTCGGGCATGAAGGCCACCGAGTTCTTCTTCGGCTTCGGCCCCCGCCTGTGGTCCATCCGCAAGGGCGAGACCGAGTACGGCATCAAGGCCATCCCCTTCGGCGGCTACGTGAAGATCATCGGGATGAGCAACCTCGAGCGCGACATCGATCCCGCCGACGAGCCCCGCACCTACCGCCAGGCGTCCTACCCCAAGCGGATGCTGGTCGCCATGGCCGGCGTCGCCACCCACTTCACCATGGCCTTCCTGCTGCTGGTCCTGCTGCTCAGCGCAGTCGGGGTGCCCAACTACGAGAACCCCAGCCTCAACGTCGGCAGCATCAGCCGCCTCGACACCGGGGCCGCCCCGGCCGTCGACGCCGGATTCAAGGTGGGCGACCGGATCGTGTCGGTCGGCGGCACGCCCGTCACCAACTGGGACGAAGTGCCCCCCATCATCCGGGCCAACCCCGGGCGTCCGGTGGACTTCGTCGTCGAGCGTGAAGGTGCTCGGCTCACGCTGACGGCCACTCCGGCCACGTTGGAGGCCGACGGTGAGACCCGGGGCTTCATCGGCGTCAGCCCCAAGCCCACGGTGGAGCGCCTCAACCCCCTCGCCGCGTCAGGTCGGGCCGTGAGCGACATCTGGGCGCTGTCCACCGGCTCGGTCAAGGCGTTGGGCTCCTTCTTCTCGCCCGGAGCGCTGAGTGACTACGCGGGCCAGCTCACCAACGCCGGCAACAAGACGCCGGCCGCAGGCGACGACCAGCGGTTCGTGTCCGTGGTCGGGGTCGCCCGCATCGCCGGGCAGGCCGCCGAGAGCGGCCTGTTCAACGTGATCTACCTGCTCGTGCTGCTGAACATCTTCATCGGGGTGTTCAACCTGGTGCCCCTCCTGCCCCTCGACGGCGGGCACGTGGCCATCGGCACCTACGAGCGCCTGCGCTCCCGGGGCGGCCGCCGTTACCAGGCCGACGTGGGCAAGATGATGCCCGTGGCCGCCGCGGTCATCCTCATCCTGGTCCTGATCGGGGTCACGTCGATCTACCTCGACATCGTCAAGCCCGTGGCCAACCCGTTCCAGTAGGTAGCCGCCCGGACGCACGAGGGGGCGCCCGCACCACCGGGCCCCCCTCGTGGCCGGCTACCGCGTCGCCGGCGCCCATACTGGACCCATGATTCCTCGCCGGCTCACCCGCCAGGTCACCCTCAAGGGGGCGTCCAGCTCGGTCGTCGTCGGTGGGGACGCGCCGGTGTCGGTGCAGTCGATGACGATCACCAAGACGGCCGATGTCGAAGGCACCCTGGCCCAGATCTACGCCCTGGCTGCGGCCGGAGCCGACATCGTGCGCTGCACCTGCAACGAGCCCGAGGCGGCCGAGGGGCTGGCCGCCATCGTTCCCCGCTCGCCGGTGCCGATCGTGGCCGACATCCACTTCCAGTACCGCCTGGCGCTGGCCGCGCTCGACGCCGGTGTGGCCTGCCTGCGCCTGAACCCGGGGAACATCCGCAAGCCGCAGCAGATCAAGCTGGTGGCCGAGGAGGCCAAGGCCCGGGGCGTCCCGATCCGCATCGGGGTCAACGCCGGCTCGCTCGATCCCGACCTGTACACCAAGCACGGCGGGGCCACCCCTGAAGCGCTGGTGGAGTCCGCCCAGCGGGAGCTCGCCTACTTCGAGGAGGTCGACTTCCACGACGTCAAGATCTCGGTGAAGGCGTCGAACGTCCCCCTCATGATCGAGGCCTACCGCCAGCTGTCGGAGGTCACCGACCACCCCCTGCACCTGGGGGTCACCGAGGCCGGACCGCCGCCCGCCGGGCTGGTGAAGGCCACCGCCGGCATCGCCACCCTCCTGTCGGAGGGCATCGGCGACACCATCCGGTACTCCCTCACCGCCGACCCCGTGGAAGAGGCCCGGGCCGGCCGCCAGCTGCTCGAGGCCCTCAGCCTGCGTACCCGCAAGACGGTTGACCTCATCGCCTGCCCGTCGTGCGGGCGGGCCGAGGTCGACGTCATCCGGGTGGCCAAGGAGGCCGAGGCCGCCCTGGCCGACCGCAAGCTGCCCATCCAGGTGGCGGTGATGGGCTGCGTGGTCAACGGCCCGGGCGAGGCCCGCAGCGCCGACCTGGGGATCGCGGCCGGCAACGGCAAGGGCCACCTGTTCGTCAAGGGCCAGATGATCCGGGTCGTCCCCGAGGCCGACATGGTCACCGCCCTGGTCGAGGAGGCCGAGCGCCTGGTGGCCGAGGGGGCCGAGGCCCGCATCGCCGCCGCCGACGTCGGCGCGGTCGAGGAGGCCGAGCGCAACCGGGCCATCCTTCTGGCCGACCAGGGCGACGACCCCAACGCAGTCGGCCAGCGGGTCGACATCATCCGCAAGGAGCTGACGTAGGCCGGGACCCCCGGGACTGGGACGGCTTCACGTACGACCGGATCGCCGATCCCATGACCCGGTGGGGGACCGGGGTGCTGGACCGGCTCGCCCTGACCGGTGACGAGACGGTGCTCGACGCCGGCTGCGGGAGCGGGCGGGTCACCGAGCAGCTGCTCGAGCGGCTGCCGCACGGCCGGGTCATCGCCGCCGACGCCGCTCCGTCCATGCTGGCCGAGGCCCGCAGGCGGCTCGAGCGCTTCGGCGATCGGGTGGCGTTCGTCGAGTGCGACCTCGGCCGTCCGCTGCCGCTCGACGGGAAGGTCGACGCGGTCTTCTCCACGGCCACGTTCCACTGGGTCTCCGACCACGACGCCCTGTTCGCCAACCTCGCCGCCGTGCTGCGCCCGGGCGGCTGGCTGGTGGCCCAGTGTGGCGGCGCGGGGAACATCGCCTCGGTCCGGCAGGTGGTGGCCGAGCTGGGGGAGAGCTGGCCGGGGCCGTGGACCTTCGCCACGCCCGAGGAGACCACTGCGCGACTTGGCGCCGCCGGCTTCGTCGACGTGCAGGCCTGGCTGCACGACGAGCCGACAGGGATCGAGCCGGGCGAGCCGATGGAGACGTTCCTCGCCACGGTGATCCTGCGGGCCCACCTCGACCGCCGGCCCGTGGTGGAGCGGGCCGGCTTCGTCCGCCAGGTCGCCGAGGGCCTCCCCGGCCCGGAGATCGACTACGTGCGCCTGAACATCCTGGCCCGCCGTGGGGGCAAGCCCGGATAGGAAGGGGCGCCCGGCAGGGTCATGGTGGAAACCATGAACCAACCGCGGATCCGCAATGTCGCGTGCGCCGCGGTGCTCGTCTTCCTGGCCGCCGTCGGTGCACTCGTCCGCTACGAGGTGGGGTACCCGCTCAGCCCGCTCGAAGGCTTCGGGCGGGACTCCTCCGCCGAGGGCCGGCGGGAGCTGCGGGCCTTGCGCCGGGAGCCGGTGCTCGACTTCCGGGCGCCGAGCACCCGGCCGCGCCGCGCACGCGAGGTGCCGGCCGGCAAGGATTGGTGGAACGCCGAGCAGCCGACGGAGATCCGTCGGCTCTTCACGCTCACGGGGGAGCCGGGTGACGCGGTTGAAGCCGTCCGGGCCCGGGCCGAGGCGACCGGCTGGCAGCTGGTCGAGACCCGATGCTCGTTCTCCCTGCGCTCCACCAGTGTCACGTTGACGCGGGTGGTCGCCGGTCGGCCCGCCACCCTGCTGGTGTACGGATATCTGGAGCGCCCGCCGCCCGCAAGTCAGAAGCGCGGCCTGCTCGTCCTTCTCACGGGTGAGGCTCCGGACCGGCCGGCGCAGGGGCCGGAGGGAGCGTCCCTGCGCCAGCGCAACCTCCACTGCCTCCGCCATTTCGACCCGGCCAGCCCTTCCCTGCTCCCACCGGCCCGCCTGCCCGCGTCCGGGGCCGAGATCTGCAGCCTGCTGCCCCTGGCCGACGCGAAGCGGGTCGTGCCGTCAGTGACGAAGGTGCAGCCGTCCGCCGATGACCGGGTCTGCAGGTACAGCGACGTCGACAAGGGCGGCTTCAGCGTCGTCACCGCCGACGAGCCCAGGGTGTATTACGAGGACCGCCGGACGGACGAAGGTCGCGAGGGCGACCGGTACTTCCTGGTCGGGGACACCGGGTCCAGCCGGACAAGGGGCGCATGGGTGGAGACCCGGATCGGTCCGGTGGAGATATACGGCGGCGGCACGTCGACCAGGCCCGGCCTCGATGCCGGCCAGATCGTGGCTCTCGCCGAGCTGCTGGCCCGCGGACGGTGACCATGGACGAGAGGGCCCGCCATGTCACCGCGGCAGCGACCCTGGTGCTGGCCACGCCCGTCTCGGTGTGGTGGGCGGTGGGCGACGTCTCCTCAAAGGGGTTCGACGACCTGGACTACATGGTCCGACCCATCGAGCTCCCGCCCGTGGTCGAGGCAGTGGTCGGCGGCCTGGCGGTGGTGCTCGTGGTGGTCTGCGCCGCCGTGCTGGGCCACGCCCTCTACCGGGGCCGGGTGCGCCGGGAGTGGTCGGCGACCGTGCTCCCCCTGTGCGCAGCCGGCGCCGTCGTCGGGGCCGGGTGGCGGGTCGTCACCGGCGGCGGCATCGGGGCCAACATCGGTGGCGGCCTGGTCGTGCTGTTCGGCGGCCCCTTGGTCGTCGCCCTGATCGTCGCCGCCGCCGCCAACGCGTGGGTCGAGAGCCGGCGCTGACCCGCGGTCGCGGCTACTCGGCGCGGTCCTCCATCTCCCACGCGTGGTCCAGGGCGTGCCAGGCCACCCGCCGGGCCGTGTACCGCCACGGCCAGCTCTTCTTTGTCAGTTCGGGCTGGGGTTGGCGGGCGGCCCCGAGGGCGTCGAGGAAGGCGTCGCGCCCGTCCTTCACGCCGACCATGCTGAAGTACCCCTTCTCGGCGTCGAGCACGTGGGCCACGATCTTGTCGCGATCGCGACCACCGCCCCGAGGGCCCTTCCGCAGCTCGGCGGGGGCCGAGGCCGCCACCCGGTCGAAGACCGTCCACGCCGCTTGGACCAGCGTGGCCAGGCGCTCGGCCTGGGCCTTGGTGAGCGGGGTGGCGTCGGCACCGGCGGGCACGTGGGGGATGCCGAACTCGGTGCCGCTGTCGCCTTTCACGTGCTCCACCACGTCGAAGTCGCGGGCCACGGACTTCGGGAAGCGCACGCCGGCCTCGTCAGCCACCGGCCGGTACCGCTCCGCGTAGGCCGCGAGCGACTCCAGCGCCTGCTCCTCGGTCTTGGCCGACCGGCACCAGCCCGGCCAGTCGAGCGAGCAGGCGAAGACCTTCTTGGATCCGACCTCGAGGTAGACGGGGGTGCTCACGGGAGGATCCTGCCCCATGACGCCGGGCTCCCGGGCCCGCCGACTTGAGGCTTCTCGGCAACCGGCGACACCTGAGGTCGTCAGGGCGACGCGTTTCGTCACCGGTTCGAACTGGCGCTAGTACCGGGAGGCCTGCAGGCGGAACAGCTCGGCGTAGCGGCCGCCGGTGGCCAGGAGGTCGTCGTGCGAGCCCTGCTCCTCGATGCGGCCGTCGTGGAGGACCACGATCACATCGGCCATGCGCACCGTCGAGAACCGGTGCGACACGAGGACGGTGATGGGGCTGTCACCCCCCTTGCGGCGCGTCATGGCCGCGAAGGTGGCGAAGACCTCGTGCTCGGCCCGGGGGTCGAGGCTGGCCGTGGGCTCGTCGAGGACCAGCAGCGCGGGCGACGGCCGCATGAGGCCCCGGGCCAGAGCGACCCGCTGCCATTCACCCTCGGACAGGTCGACGCCGCCTTCGAACCAGCGCCCGAGCTGGGTGTCCAGGCCGTCGGGCAGGCGGTCGATCACCCGGTCGGCGCCGGCCTGGCGGGCGGAGGCCCCCACCCGCTCGAGGTCGTCGATGGCCGGAAGGTCTCCGACGCCGACGGCCTCGCTGGCCACCAGCTGGAAGTGCACGAAGTCCTGGAAGGCGGCGCCGGTTCGGGCCCGCCATGCGTCGAGGTCGAGGTCGCGCAGGTCGGTGCCGTCGACGGTGATCCGGCCCTCGGTGGGGTCGTAGAAGCGGCAGAGGAGCTTGACCAGGCTGGTCTTGCCCGCCCCGTTCTCCCCGACCAGTGCGACGGTGGTGCCGGCCGGTAGGAACAGCGAGATGTCGGTGAGCACCGGCTCGTCGGTGCCGGGATAGGTGAAGGACACATGGTCGAAGGCGATGCCCTGCTCGACGCGGTCGGGGACTGGGGCGGCCTCGGCGGCCGGCTTCACCGCCACGGTGGGGCGGTAGTCCAACAGCCACAGATAGCGCTCGCCCACGAAGGACAGCTCAGCCAGCCACGCGGCCTGGCGGGCCGCGCTCTGGACCTGGCCGATCGCCATCCGGGCCACCTGGACCACCAGGGCGACGTCGCCCAACGTCGCCCGCCGGTCGAGGGCCAGCCAGCCGACGAAGGCGATGGCGCCCGCCAGCGCGGCCCCGTACAGCGCGCCGGCGGCCACCCCGGCCCAGGACCGGTGCAGCTGGTCGCGGAAGAGCATCCCGTTGTACGCGTCGGTGATCTTGCGGTGGCGCTCGATCAGGTGCGGGCCGAGCCCGAACAACCGGATCTCCTTGGCGGCCGCCGGCTCGGTGGCCAGCTCCAGATAGTGGCGGGCCAGGCGCTCGTCGAGGGCGGTGGCGTCGTGGCGGACGAAGTGCTTCCGATAGTTCTTGAACTGCACGACCACCCCGGGGGCCACCACCACCGGAAGCACGCTGAGCAGTGGGTGGACGAAGCCGAGCAGCACCACCGCGGCAACCAGGCCGAAGAAGATCGAGGAGAACGAGTTGAGGTTGGTGAAGGCGAAGTAGGGGATGAAGCTGCGATCCCGGACCAGCTTCACCTTGTCGGCGTACTCGGGCCGCTCCAGGTGCTCGAGGCCGGCCGCGGCCGAGGAAACGGTCATCAGCTTCTGCTCGACGGCGTGGCTGGTCCGCTCGCCGAGGTCGGACTGGAGCAGGGCGGCGACGTCGTCGACCAGCCCGGTGGCACCGACAAGCAAGAGGTACCCGACGCCGATGGCCATGGCCCGCCCGGGGTCGCCTCCCGACAGGGCGTCGACCACCAGCTTGGTGACCAGGCCGGTGATGGCCCCGAACATCCCGAACACGGCCGCGAACGCGAAGAGGGCCACCGCCTTCCCGCGGGCCGCTTCGAAGGCCAGGCCGAGGATGACCCGGTAGACCCGCATGGACCGGCCGAAGGCGCCGGAGACCGGCCGTTCCGGTGTGATGGGGGTGGCGCGAGGCGGGCTCATTCGAGGGTCCCGGTCAGGCGGTAATGGGAGGCCTGGACCTCGTAGAGCTCGGCATAGCGACCTCCGGCGGCGACCAGGTCGGCATGGCTTCCGTCCTCGACCACCCGGCCTCCGGCGAGCAGGACGATGCGCCCGGCCATGCGCACCGTCGAGAACCGGTGGGACACCAGCAGGGTGGTCCGGCCCCGGCTCAGGTCGGCGAAGTGGCCGTACAGCTCGTTCTCCACCCGGACGTCGAGGCTGGCGGTCGGCTCGTCGAGCACGAGCAGGTCGGCGTCGCGGCCGATCTGGGCCATCATCGCCCGGGCCAGAGCCACCCGCTGCCACTCGCCCCCCGACAGGTCGACCCCGCCGAACTCGCGGGCCAAAGGGGTGTCCCAGCCGTCGGGCAGCTCGTCGAGCTGTTCGAGGATCCCCACCCGGGCCGCGGCCTCTCGCAGCATGTGGTCGTCCCCGGCAGACCCGAGCGCGCCGAAGCCCACGTTGTCGCGGGCGGCCAGGTGGTAGTGGACGAAGTCCTGGAAGATCACCGCCAGGCGGGTGCGGTAGTCGTCGAGCTCCAGCTCCCGGATGTCGACCCCGTCGACGGTGATCCGGCCCTCGGTGGGGTCGTAGAAGCGGCACAGGAGCTTGATCAGCGTCGTCTTGCCGGCGCCGTTCTCGCCGACGAGGGCCACCGAGGTGCCGGCCTCGATGTCGAGGTCGAGCCGGTCGAGGACCCTCCGCTCGGTGCCCGGATAGACGAAGCTCACCCCCTCGAAGCGGATGCCGGTGCGGGCCTCCTGACGGGCCGGCATCGAGCCGCCGATCTCCAGCCGGGGGTCGGCCTTGGCCAGGCCCAGCACCCGGATCGCCGAAGGCAGGTAGAAGCTGCTGCGGCGGGCCCGGGCCGCCTCGCGGAACAGGGCCACGACCGTGGTCGAGAGGCCCACCGCGGCGATCGAGGCGGCGGTGAACCGGCCCACCGAGGTGCCGCCGTCGATGGTGCTGCGCAGCATGGCCACGTAGGCGACGGCCAGCCCTATGACGGCAAGGACGTGGAGCCACAGCACCGCACCCAAGCCCTTGCGGCGCAAGGTGAACACCTCGGTGATCCCGGCCAGCCAGTGACGGGCCTGGCGGGCCCGGGCCCACTCCCGGAGCGAGAAGATGCGCAGCTCTTTGCCGGACTCCAGCTGGAGGGCCAGGTTGCGGTAGTAGTCGGCCCGGCGGGTCTCCTCGGACCGGCGCCAGCGGGCCATCCCGGTGATCGACTCCAGCCGCCACGACGCCAAGCCGCCGGGAAGGGCCGACAGCACGACGAGCACCGGCACCCAGCCCGCGTAGGTGGCGGCGACGGCGGCCATGGCCAGGAGCTGGGACAGCTGCTGGAAGACCTGGGTGAGGAACTGCAGGGTGTGGACCGGCCCGAACCCGATCCAGTGGGCCACCGCCAGCTCGTCCCGGAACTCCGGATCCTCGAAGTAGGCGAGCCCCGGCAGCGCGACCGTGGCCGACATCAACCGCCGGGACAGGTAGGCCTCGAACTTCCGCTGCAGGCCGAAGAGGACCGCCTGCTGGATCGGCCCGACCACCTGGCTCACGAAGACGGCGGCGCCGATGAGCAACAGGGCCGAGCGCACCTCACGCCCGGGTGCGGAGCCGCTGCCCAGCCGGACGGCCTCGGGAAGCTGGGCCAGGAAGCGGCCGGTCCCGGCCACGGCCAGGGCCGGTGCGCCTCCCGAAACCACCGTCGTCGTCAGCAGGGCGGCGGCGAGGACCGGTGCGGACCGGGCCACCAGCACCACGCCCCGGAGGGTGGCGACGAGCTCCTCCCGGGACGTGGGTTGGTCCATCCGACCAGCATGCCTTAGCGCCGGTGGTCAGCCTCCGGCACTGCCGGGACTACGGGTTGAAGACGCAGGGTGGGGTTCCGGTGTTCCCCTGGTTGGCCGACCACACGTTGGTGCCGCAGTTGGGCGTGCCGTCCCGCAGGTCCAACACCGCGTTGTTGGTGGACACGTTGCGCCGGATGATGTTGTTCGCCGGAGCCGGAACGGTCCCCACTGCGCTGCGGATGAAGATCCCGTTGCCGGGGATCGGGCCGAACCCGTTGAAGCGGGTCTGGTTGTCCTCGATGATGTTGCGGCTGGCGCCGGCGAAAGCGGTGATCCCGTCCCGGTTGTTCTGCAGGACCGAGTTGTTGTGGACCCTGTTGTCGCTCGCCCGGGCGAACAGCTGGATACCGTCGAGCCCACTGCCCTGCACCAGGTTGTACCGGATGGTGTTGGCGTTCGACGCCGCGGTGCCCACATTCTCCACCCGGATGCCGGACGTGTTGTTGGTGGCCATGTTGTTGCCGGTGATCTGGTTGTGCTCGATGAGGTTGTTCGACGACCTGATCAGGGAGATGCCGCTGTAGGGGCCGTTGTTGCGAACCTGGTTGTAGCTGATCGTGTTGCCGGTGCTGTTGAAGACGGCCACGCCGTCGCCGAAGTCGGTGGCCGTGCTGCCGCGGTTGTCGAGCAGCCGCAGGTAGGTGACGGTGTTGCCGGAGCCGCCGGTGATCGCAACTCCTGCGTCGAACTGGGTGATGGTGCCGTTCCTCACCGTGACGCCGGTGCGACCGGTGATGTCCACGCCTGGGCCGTCTCCCGTGGCCGGTGTGCCGCTCAGGGTGAAGCCGTTCAGGTCGAGCGTGACGTTGTTGGCCCCGATGGTGAGACCGGTCGAGCACGGGCCCACGTCGCTGTCGAGCGTGGTGCTGACCGTGATGGTCTGGCCGCAGGCCACGTGGGCCGCAGAGGCCGGACCGGCGCCCACGACCAGCGTGGTGGCGACCAGGGCCAGAGCGGACGAGTAGATGAGGGTGCGCCGGTAGAGGTTCATTGCCCCGCCTTTCGGAATCGGCGCCTGGTGTGCCGCGCGCGCCGGAAGGCATCATAGACAGAGGGCGCAGACCGCACACGGATGAACGCCAGGCCGCATCCGCCTGCCAGGCGGGCGGCGCGGGCGCTGAGCCCTTTTGCCGCCATGTCTGGCGCTATGCTGTCCGCTGAATCTGTCGTCGACATTGGGTGGTGACCGAGCGTGGGCAGGGCCCACGCTTTTGTTTGCCCAGCAAAGGAGGGAGAAGAATGACCGACCGGCCGGAGCACGAACGCGTCCGCGAAGTGGTCGAGCCTTCTCTCACCGCCGCCGGTTTCGAGCTGGTCGACGTCGAGCGCCAGGCGAGCGTCCTGCGGGTGACCGTGGACCTGCTGGCGGGCGGTGTCGACCTCGAGGGCGTGACCGCGGCCACCCGGATCGTCTCCGACCTGCTCGACAGCACCGACCTCATCGGCGACCGCACGACGCTGGAGGTGTCCAGCCCGGGCATCGAGCGCTCGCTGCGCACGCCCGAGCACTTCCGACGTTTCGTCGGCACCCAGGTGGCGGTCAAGACCCGCCCCGGCACGGAAGGGGAGCGAAGGGTCGACGGCGTGCTGGAGACCGCCGACGAGGAGGGCGTGGTCGTCGCCGGCCGGCGCCTGCCCTACGGCGACATCGAACGAGCCCACACCGTGTTCGTCTGGCAGACGGGCGCGAAGAAGACGCAGGCCAAGAAGAAGATCGGACGAGCATCATGACTGCAGCGAATTTCGAGCTCATGGAAGCCCTCCAGGTCATCGAGCGGGAGAAGGGCGTCTCCGTCGACACCCTGCTCGAGGCCCTGGCCAACGCCCTGGTCTCCGCCTACAAGCGCATGCCCAAGGCGGCCGAGGAGGCCTTCGTCACCATCGACCCCGACACCGGGGAGATGCACGTCTACGCCCAGGAGCTCGACGACGACGGGAACGTCGTCCGTGAGTGGGAGGACACCCCTGACGACTTCGGGCGCATCGCAGCCCAGACGGCCAAGCAGGTGATCCTCCAGCGCATCCGCGAGGCCGAGCGGGAGATGAAGTACGAGGAGTACGCCGGCCGCGAGGGCGACATCGTCACCGGCATCATCCAGCAGAACGACCAGCGCTACACCCTGCTGGACCTCGGCCGGGTCGAGGCCCTGCTGCCCCAGGCGGAGCAGGTGCCCTACGAGCGCTACGAGCACGGCGCCCGGCTCAAGGCCTACATCGTCGAGGTGCGCAAGACCACGAAGGGCCCGCAGATCGTCGTCAGCCGCACCCACCCCGGTCTGATCAAGCAGCTGTTCGTCCTGGAGGTCCCGGAGATCGCCGACGGCGTGGTCGAGCTCAAGGCCGTGGCCCGGGAGCCGGGGCACCGCACCAAGATCGCGGTGTGGTCCAACGACCACAACGTCGACCCGGTCGGCGCCTGCGTCGGCGCCCGGGGCGCCCGCGTGCGCATGGTGGTCAACGAGCTGCGGGGGGAGAAGGTCGACATCGTCCCCTTCTCCGAGGACCCGTCGGAGTTCGTGATGAAGGCCCTGTCGCCGGCGCGGGTCAAGGAGGTCCGGATCGACGAGGAGACCGGCACGGCCGAGGTGATCGTCCCCGACTACCAGCTGTCGCTGGCCATCGGCAAGGAGGGCCAGAACGCCCGCCTGGCCGCCCGGCTCACCGGCTGGCGGGTCGACATCAAGAGCGAGAGCCAGCTGGCCGAGGAGGAAGCCGGGTACGCCGGCGAGGAGTGGGCCGAGGGCGAGTGGCTCACCAACGAGGCCGGCGAGATGGTCTGGCAGCCGGCCGAGGGCGGCGAGGGCGTGTCCGCCGAGCAGTACGCCACCCCGGCCGAGGCCGACGGTGCGACCCCACCGGCAGGTGAGCAGGCCGGCACCGCGCCGGCCGCCGAGCAGGCCGGCACCGCGCAGGCCGGCACCGACCCGTCGTCCCAACCCGAGGAGACCTCCGCATAGCGCCGCTGCGAACCTGCGTCGGCTGCCGGCGGGTGGCGTCCCCGGACGAGTTGGTCCGGGTGGTGGCCCAGCCCGGCGGCGGGCTCGCCGTCGGCCGGACCCGACCAGGACGGGGCGCGTGGGTCTGCGCCGGATCGCCGGCGTGCGTCGACGCCGCCGAGCGCCGCAAGGCCTTCGACCGGGCGCTGCGGACCACCGTTCACGGCCACGCGCTGGACGAGGTCCGGACGATACTCGCCGAGCGTGGGAGACTAGATAGCTGAGTCGGCGCGCAGCCGTCGGAGTACCAGTCGGCGGAGTGCCGCCATAGATGATGCAGTCGGCGGAGAGCCGCCATAAAACGAAGTAACCGGTGGGAGCCGGGAAAGGACGGATTCGCCAGTTGGCACAGAGGATCAGGGTCTACGAGCTGGGCCGGGAATTGGGGCTCACCAACAAAGAGACGCTCGATCTCTGCATCGCGCTCGGCATCGGGGTGAAGAGCCACTCCTCGAGCATCGAGGACGCCCAGGCCGATCGCGTCCGCCGCAAGGCCGACCGTGAGGGGCTCCGGCGGGATGTCTCCCCCAGCGAGCCCGAGGCCCCCGGCCGGCGAGGCAAGAAGGCCGAGCCGGTTGCCGCCAGCCCCGGACCTGGCCCGGTCGACGCTTCAGCGCCCGACACTGGTGGCCGGGCGACTGCGCCGCCCGCCCCTGCACCGGCCGAGGTCCCCTACGAGCGGCCCGCCGACCCGCAGCACCGGCTGATCACCAGCCGCCCGGCCAGCGAGCAGCCCGAGCCCGGCTCGCCCAGCCAGCCGCCCCCGCCCCGCCGGCTGCCGCCGCCGCCCAGCATCCAGCGTCCGGCCGCCGCCGCTCCTCCCCCCGCGCCGCCGGCTGCTCCGGTCCCTGCGCCGAGTCCCGCTCCG
>CADCTB010000029.1 GCA_902805665.1 uncultured Acidimicrobiales bacterium | reverse complement strand
CAGCCTGCTGGTGCCACCAAGCACCGACGGGCTGGAAGGAGCCATCCGATGATGACCCAGGAGGAGTACATGAACGTGAAGGCGTTGAAGGCGGCGGGCTGGACGATCACTCAGATCGCCAAGCACCTCAGCTATCACCCGGCGACATTCTGGGGCTGGCTCAAGGCGGGAGGCCCTCCGCCGAAGCGCTCGGTGCCGGTCGAGGAGCTGGTCATCGACGAATACTGGCGGGCCTGCATCGCCGCCCTGCTGGCCCACAACGACGAGCTGCAGGCCACCTCGATCATGCGGGTGATCGGCGCCGAGGGCTTCGACGGCTCCTACCAGTCCTTGACCCGCCACCTACGCGAGGTTCGGGGACCCAGGCAGCGCTCGGCGTCGGTGGTGACGGTGCCGATCGAGACCGCCCCCGGCGAGGAGTTCCAGTTCGACTGGTCGGACTGCAACCACTGGGCCCGTCGCTGGGGGCTGGGAACAAGAGCTTCACTGCTTCGGCGCCGTGCTGTGCTGGAGCCGGGTCAAGTACTGGTGGTTCAGCTCCTCCATCGAGCGCTCCCACACCTTCGAGGGCCTGATCCGGTTCTTCGAGGCCGTCGACGGCGTGGGGGCGGTGGGGCGCACCGACCGCATGGGCTGCCTGGGTCGCTCCCGGGGCAAAGCGTTCATCTGGCATCCGCCGGCGCTGGAGTTCGCCCGCCACTACGGCTTCGCCCTCAAGGCCTGCGACACCGCCGACGCCGCTCGCAATGGCAAGATCGAGCGGCCCTTCCGCGACCTCAAGGGCGGCTTCCTGCCCGAGATGGACCTCGACCCGCCCGCCGACATCGGCGAGCTGAACCGACGGGTGGGGCCGTGGCTGGCCACCTACGTCCACGCCGTGGCCCACCGCAGCACCGGCGTCGCCCCCGATGTCCGCCTGCGCTCCGAGACACCGCTGCTCGGCCCGCTGCCGCCGCTGCGCTTCGACACCGCCCGCCGTGAGCCCCGGCGGGTGGGGCGAGTGCCCCTGGTGGAGTGGGACGGGGTGTTCTACTCGACGCCGCCGGAGGCCGCCGCCCAGCTGGTGGAGGCCCGTCACGCGGTGAGCTCGACCACCCTGGAGCTGCGCCTGGGCGGGCGGCTGGTGGCCGAGCACCGGGTGGTGGCCGCCGGCAGCGACCCGCAGTGGCTGCCCGAGCACCGGGCCGCGGCCGAGGCCATCGCCCTGGGCCGCCACGGCCGCCCGCTTCGCGCCGTGCCGGCCGAGGCCGCCCCGCCGGCGCAAGAGCTCGATCTGGGCGAGGGCGACTACGACGTGGAAGTCCCCGATCTCGACCTGTTCGAGTCGATCGGCCCGCACCCAGACATCGACGGGGTCGACGAAGAGGCCTTCACGGCCCGCACAGAGGGCGGTTCTGAGGGCTGTGGGTGCTTCGGGGGGCTGGGATGACCAACGCGGCGCTCATCGAGCAGATCAAGGACGACCTCGGCTACCTCAAGCTCCACCGCAGCGCCGAGGTGTTCGCCACCCTGGCCGAGACCGCACGCCAGGAGGAGTCCTCGCCCCTTGAGTTCCTGGCCGCCCTGGTGGCCGAGGAGGTGACCGCCACCCGCCAGCGCCGGTTGAGCGCCCGGCTGCGCTTCGCCCACTTCCCGGCTCGGCGCACCCTGGAGGACTTCGACTTCAGCTTCCAGCCCTCCATCGACCCCAAGCTGATCGCCGACCTGGCCGGGCTGGGGTTTGTGGAGGCGGGAACGCCGATTTTGCTGTTGGGCAAACCGGGATGCGGCAAGTCCCACCTGGCCATCGCCCTGGCCATCCGGGCCGTCGAGGCCGGCTACCGGGGCTACTTCACCACCGCCACCGACATGGTGGCGGCTATGACCACCGCCTACGCCGGCGGCAGCTTCGCCATCAAGCTGCGCACCTACACCGGGCCGTCGGTGCTGGTCATCGACGACGTGGGCATCACGCCCTTCGACCGGTCCCAGGCCAACGCCTTCTTCCAGGTGGTGAACCGTCGCTATGAGAACCGCTCCGCCACCATCGTCACCACCAACAGAGGGCTGCCGGCGTGGGCCGAGCTGTTCGGCGGTGACGCCGTGGTCGCATCCTGGACCGCCTGCTCGACGGCGCTGCGGTGATCAACATCAAGGGAGGATCGTGGCGTCTGCGGGAGCACCAGGCCCTGACCCAGCCGCTGGCCCAGCTGAACGACGCACCCGAGCGGCCGTCACGGAAGCGTCGCTAACCTTCCCATGGGGCACGTCCTCGAGCGCGACTTTCGATGAGCAGAAAGCGCGAGTTTCGGTGAGCGCCGACAGGCGGTGCCCGGGGTGGGATTCGAACCCACACGGCCCTTGCGGACCAGAGGGGTTTAAGCCCTCCGCGTCTAACCGATTCCGCCACCCGGGCGGGTGTCTCCGACCCTACCGTCCAGGTGCAGGACGTAGGCGAGGAGGAGGAGGCCGCCCTCGAGGACCTGGTCGCGGTCGGGGTCGCGCCGGAAGCCGGCTCGCTCGTACAGGCGGTGGGCGACGACCATCGGTGCGGTGGTGTGCAGCAGCAGGGAGGCCTTGCCGGCGGCCTTCGCCCGCTCGACGCAGGCGGCGATCAGACGGGCGCCGACCCCTCGACTCTGTACCGCCGGGGCGACGGCCAGCATGCGCATGCCGGCCTCGTCCCGCCCGTCGAACCAGGCGAGAGGCCCAGGGCCGGGGATGTAGGCGATACCCCCCTCCAGCCGGCCCTCGTCGTCCACGGCGACGAGGACGTCGACCACAGCCGCCCGGCCGGCGACGTCGGCGAGCTCGGCCACGTACCCGCGGTCGAGGTCCGGGCCGAGGAGCGCCTGGTAGGCGGACACCGTGAGGGCGGCCAGCGCGTCGTACTCCTCCGGTCGCACGGGGCGGACGGTCATGGCCCCCAGGATGCCAAGGTGTGTGACAGGGGCCCGTGCAGCGGTCAGGCTAGGGAGATGAACGAGCCCGAGGACCGCCCGACCCCCAGCGACCGGCCGGCGCCGCAGGGCGACCCACCGGACGCCCCGGGACAGCCGCAGGCGGCAGGCGGTCCGCCGGCCGAGCCGCTCTCGTCCCTTGGAGACCCCATCACCCTCCCGGCCTCCCCCGCCCCGCCACCCCCGCCCGCGCCCCCGGTCGAGCGCCCGGCCGAGCCGGAGGCCACGTGGGAGGACGTGGTCGATCCCGCACCCTCCGCCGCCCCGGAGCCGCCCGCCAACGAGTGGCCGGAGCCGAACCGGGTCCGGACGGCACCCCCAGTGGCCACCCGGACGTCACCCGCCGCGCCGGCCGGCCCGCCTCCGAGCGAGGACGAGGGGTACGACGACGACTTCGAGGATGCTCCTGCGTCGCGATGGGTCTCCCTGCTGGCGACGCTCGGGACCGCCCTCATCGGGATCGTCACCGTCCAGGTGCTCACGTCGCTGGCGGAAGGCCTCACGCTGAAGACCGGCCAGCGGGTGGGTGTCCCCGACGACCTGCTCCACCGTCTCGGCTACCCGTTCGGTGGCCTGGGCGCCACCGCCCTGGTGTTCCTGGTGCTCGGCATCGTGCTCGTGTCCATGCCGGCCGTCCTCGACGAGCTGCTGTCCGAGTCCCAGGAGCGGTTGGTGGGGGTGGCCCTCATCGTGGCCGTGATCATGGGGGTGATCATCGCCATCGGCAGCCTCCTGGCCGTGCGGGCCAACCTGCACGAGTACGCGGCCAAGAACGTGCCGGTGCCGTCCTATGTCCGAGTCCAGTTCACGAACTTCCTCCTCGGCAGCCTGGGCGCCGCCGCCCTTGCCCTGTTCGGCTCCATCGCATCCATCAACGAAAGAGGCCGGGAACGCCTCTGATCCCTCTCACCCCCACCCAGCAGCGGGTGGTCGACGAGCTGCTCGCGTTCGAGCAGCCGCGGCCCCGGTTCCCGCCGGCGCTGGCCGACAGCCTGCGCCGGCGCATGGAGGAGGCGCTGGCTCCCGTGGCCGATGCCCTCGACCGGCCGCTGCGGGTGGGCAAGCACGACATAAGCAGCGTCCACACCTGTGAGGCCTACTTCCGGGCCGAGAAGGACTCCTTCGCCTGGGCGCCCCGCAACTCCTACGGGGCCATCGCCCACCGGGCCCTGCGGCTGTCCATCTCCATGCGGGACGACCCCGCGCCGCTCGACCTGGTCGACATGGCCATCGACGCGTACGTGGATGACGATCAGGGCGACGGTGGCCTGGGGCGGTACCTCCGGACGGCCTCGCCCCTCGACCTCGGCGAGCTCCGGGCCCAGGCGAACGACGTCGTCTTCCAGTTCCTCGAGTGCTTCCCGCCCCTGCAACGGGACTGGCGACCGCGCACGGACACGCCGATCCTCGTCAAGCTGTGCGGGGAACGGGTCTCACTGCGCGGCCGGCCCGACCTCGCCTTCGGCCAGGCTCGGGGCGAGGAGGCCGGGGTCCTCATCGTCGACCTGAAGACGGGATGGAGCTACCCCCACCACTTCGACGACCTGCGCTTCTACGCCCTCCTGCAGACCCTCAAGACCGGCGTGCCGCCCTACCGGGTGGCCAGCTACTACCTCGACTCGGCCACGTTCCACCACGAGGAGGTGACGGCCGGCATCCTCGAGATCGCCGCCGGCCGGGCGGTCGACGGCATACGCAAGATCGCCCGCCTGCTCCAGCAGGAGGGCCCCGCGGCCATCACGCCGGGGCCGACCTGCCGCTGGTGCCGGCTGCGGGACGAGTGCGACGGGCCCGGTCAACTCCCCGAGAGGGACGACTGAGCCGACACCGGTCGGCGGTCAGCCCGTCCAGACCTCGGTGATCTCGACGCCCCGCTCGGCGGCCTGAGCCTCGGCGGCCTGGAAGCGGTCACGGAAGCGGGCGGCGGTGGCCCGCAGGGCGGCCTCGGGGTCGACCTGGGCCCGCCGGCACCTGTCGACCAGCGCGAACAGCTCACCGCCCACTCCGTCCTCGTCGATGCGCGGATCCAGGCCGACGGACGCGGCCTTGCGCTGAATCTTGTGGGCGTAGAGGAGCGACGGGAGGCCATCGCCGATGCCGTCCATGAGGCTGGCCCGGCCCTTCTCGGCCTGCTTGATCTGCTCCCAGTTGCTCACGACCTGGGCGGGCGTGTCGGCCTCGACACCGGCGAAGACGTGCGGGTGGCGGTGGACGAGCTTGTCGTGAATGCCCCGAGCCACGTCGGCCAGGGTGAAGTGGCCCTCCTCGGCGGCCAGCGTGGCGTGGAAGACGACCTGGAAGAGCAGGTCGCCCAGCTCCTCCTCCAGGTGCTCGAAACCCTCGCCGGCCTCGACGTCCAGCGCCTCGATCGCTTCCAGGACCTCGTAGGTCTCCTCCAGCAGGTGTCGGGTCAGGGTGCGGTGGGTCTGCTCGCGGTCCCAGGGGCAGCGCTCGCGGAGGGTGTGGACCAGCTCGTCGAAGCGGGCGACCTCCCGGGCCACCGGCGGCGCCGAGGCGGGCAGGTAGATCGACGTGAGGTGGTCGGGGTCCACTTCCTTGTCGAGGTCGGCCCATGCCACGGACGTGACGGACTCATCGGCCAGGCCGAGGCGCTGGAGCACGGTGACGGCCCCGAGATCGTCGGCGGTGAGCTTGATGTCGGAGAGGACCTCGCGGCTGTCGCACTGGGCCACCAGGAGCGGGCCTCGCTCGCCGGCGGACTCGATCCCGAAGCGGCGGCCGTCGACCACCCGCACGCCCTCGGCCACCGGGTCGACGCCCAGGGCGGCCCAGGCCAGGTCGAGGAACGACAGGGCCGGCACCAGCCGCACGTCGACCCGCTCATCGGCCCGGAGCAGCTCGACGGTGCGCTCCGCCACCAGCGGCGAGCCGGGGACGGCATAGAGGACGGTGCCGTGCTCGGTTGCCGCCTCCGCCAAGGCGTCGACGATGCCGGCGTAGACCTCATCGAGGGTGACGGCCGACTCGTAGATCCGGTCGAAGGAGATGGCGTCCGGCACGGCGACGGCTGCCGGGTGGCGGGTGGTGCGCACGTACCGGTGGGGGATCGAGGCCAGAGCCTCGACCGTGGCCGTCGTGAACAGCTCGGGCCCTGCGGGGCCGAGCCCGACCACGACGACGGTAGGGGGCACGGCGCCGGCTACGGCGGGGGGGCGCCGCCGGCCGGACCCGGAGCGGGGCCGATGCCGCCGACGGTGGTGGCGGTCTCGGGCCGGGCCGGAGGCACCACGCCGGGCGAGGCGCCGTCCTTGTTGAAGGTGCCGTACCGGGGGTTGATCTCGATCTTGGCCTTCTCGACGGTCTCCTGGAGCCAGGTCAGCAGCTTCTCCTGGCCACCCTCGGCCAGCTTGCCGCGGGCCTGGTCCTTGACCTGGTCGAAGGGAGGCACGGTGCGGTTGGTGACCTTGATGAGGTGGAAGCCGAACTGCGTCTTGACCGGGGGGCCGACCTCGCCGACCGGCTGGTTCAGCACGGCGAGGAAGAACTCGGGGACGAAGCCGGTGTCCTGGTTGATGTTGCACCCCAGCTCGCCGCCCTTCTGGGCGCTCTGGGTGTCGGACGACTCGGCCTTGGCCACGGTGGCGTAGTCCTCGCCCCGGGACAGCTTGCCCCTGACCTCGTCGGCCTTCTCCTGGGTGGAGACGAGGATGTGGCTCACGCAGGCGCTGGCGAACTCGTCCTTGTGGCTGTCGTAGTAGGCCCTCGCCGCGTCGTCGGCCGATCCGGACTGGCCGTTGAGGGCCAACGTCAGCAGGTCGAGCTGGGCCTGCCGGCGGATCAGCTCGTCCTGGTACTCCTTGGGGAAGTCCTTGAACACGTCCTCACCCTGGATCTGCTCGATCACGGTGGAACGCGCCGCGGCCAGGTCGGCCGGGCCGACCGCCAGCTTGCGGTTGGCCAGCTCGGTGCCGATCAGCTGGTAGTAGATCTGCCGGGTGAGGGCCAGGGCGGTGAAGGCGGCGTCGAACGTGCCGGCCCCGGTGCCCTTCACCTGCTGGCGTGACTCGATGAGCTTCAGATAGGGCCCGTTGGCGGCGATCGACCGGAGCTCCTTCTCCAGATCGTCCTCGCTGATGGACTTGTCGTCGACCTTGGCCGCATACGGGGACACCGAGCCGCAGGCGGTGGCCACGAAGGCCAACCCTACGACGAGCGCGGTGAAGAAAGTGGAAAGACGTCTCACGGTAGATCGATGGTACCCGGTGCTCCGGGGAACCCTCAGGTCGGCTGGTCGGGAGGGAAGAGCTGCCCGATGAGGGCCAGGACGGCGGTCACGGGGTCGGCGCCTCGCACCACCGGCACCACCAGCTGGTTCAGATCCTCCTTGTAGACAGCGTCTCGGGACAGGCGCTGGAGCCGGATCTGGGCGCTGAGCTTGAGGACGACGGGGGACATACGAATGACGTTGCGGGCGACCGTCACCTCGCGGATCCCGGTGCGCACGCACTCGGCCCGCAGCCGGGCCACCGAGATCAGCGCCTCGGCCGAGGGTGGCAGCGGCCCGTAGCGGTCGAGCCACTCGGCGGCCACGTCGTCGACCTCGGACTGGGTGGTGACCGCAGCCAGGCGGCGGTAGGCCTCCAGCCGCTGCTCCCCGCCGGGCACGTACTCGGGCGGCAGGTGGGCGTCGACCGGGATGTCGAGCTTGACCTCGGCCGGCACCTTCACCGGCTCGCCCTTCAGCTCGGCCACCGCCTCGCTGACCATCTGCACGTAGAGGTCGTAGCCCACGGCGGCGATGTGGCCGGACTGGTTGGCGCCGAGCAGGTTGCCCGCGCCGCGTATCTCGAGGTCGCGCATGGCGATCTTGAACCCGGAGCCGAGCTCGGTGTGCTCGCCGATGGTCTTCAGGCGCTCGTAGGCCTGCTCGGTGAGCTCCCGCTCGGGCGGGAAGAAGAGGTAGGCGTAGGCCCGCTGGCCGGCCCGGCCCACCCGGCCCCGGAGCTGGTGGAGCTGGCCCAGGCCCATGAGGTCGGCCCGGTCGACGACCAGGGTGTTCACGGTGGGCATGTCGATGCCGGACTCGATGATGGTGGTGCAGACCAGGACGTCGTACTGGCCCTCCCAGAAGTCGAGGACCACACGCTCGAGCCGGCCCTCGTCCATCTGGCCGTGGGCGATGGCGATACGGGCGTCGGGCACCATCTCGTGCAGGTCGGCGGCCACCCGCTCGATCGACTGCACCCGGTTGTGGACGAAGAAGACCTGGCCCTCCCGGAGCAGCTCCCGGCGGATGGCCTCGCCGACGGCCCGGTCGTCGTAGGGGCCGACGTAGGTGAGGATGGGCTGGCGCTCGGCCGGGGCGGTATTGAGGATCGTCAGATCCCGGATGCCGGTGAGGCTCATCTCCAGGGTGCGCGGGATCGGCGTGGCCGTGAGGGTGAGCACGTCGACGTCGGCCCGCAGCTTCTTGATCGACTCCTTGTGGGTGACGCCGAACCGCTGCTCCTCGTCGACCACCAGGAGGCCGAGGTTCTTGAACTTCACGTCGCCCGAGAGCAGGCGATGGGTGCCGATGACCACGTCGACCGAGCCGTCGGTGACCCCGTCGGCCACCTTCTTGGCCTGCGCCGGGGTCAGGAACCGGCTGAGCACCTCGACCCGCACCGGGTACCCGGCGAACCGCTCGGAGAACGTGCCGAAGTGCTGCTGGGCCAGGAGGGTGGTGGGCACGAGCACGGCCACCTGCATGCCGTCCTGGACGGCCTTGAACGTGGCCCGCAACGCCACTTCGGTCTTGCCGAAGCCCACGTCGCCGCACACCAGGCGGTCCATGGGGAGGGGGGCCTCCATGTCGGCCTTCACGTCGGCGATGGCCTTGGCCTGGTCGGGCGTCTCGATGTACGG
>CADCTB010000028.1 GCA_902805665.1 uncultured Acidimicrobiales bacterium | reverse complement strand
TCGACACCCCCATCCTGGAGTCGGTCCCCGACGACCAGATCAAGGGCATCGACGTGCTGCGGGCCATCCGCAGCTTCGACCCCTGCATGCCCTGCACCACCCACATGGACACCGGCAAGGGCGTCATCACCCGGGAGATCAACTCCTGCGGCTGCACCCTGGAATGACTCCGGCTCCTCTCTCGGGGGGCCGCTCGGGCCCCTGTCGCGCCCTCGTCGCCGGTTTCGGTCAGCCCGGGCTTCGGGATCTGGACTTCGGCCGTCAGGTCGTCGACTGGCTCCAGGAGCTCGACTGGCCGGACGAGGTGATGGTCGAGGACCTTCCCTGCTCGGCCGCCCTCGTCCTGCACCGCCTCCAGGAGCTGCGCCCGGCCAAGGTCGTGCTCCTGGGGGCGGTGCCCAGGGGGGTCGACCCCCCGGCCGCCCTCCGCCGGTGCCGCCTCGAGGAGTCCTTCGCCGACCTGGACAACGCATTGGCCGTGGCCCGCCAGTGGGGCGGGCTGCCGGCCGACACCGTCGTCATCGAGGTGGAGCCGGCCGAGACAGGCTTCGGCCTGGGCTTCAGCGACGTGATGGCCGCGTGCTTCGACCCCATCCTGGAGATGATCCGGGAGGAGCTGGCGGGTGTGGCAGGAGGCCTGGGCACGCCGCGCACCATCGACCACAGCAGCCTGACGGCGGATCAGCCCGTGGAGAGAGGGGAGCCGTCCACCGAGATCTGGGAGCCCAGCGAGGCCATGGGCGACCTCCTCGGCTACGCCCGCCGGCACGCCGAGGCCCGGGCGCAGTCCACCCGGGCGCCCTCCCTGCTCGACGGGTCGAGCTCCGAGGCAGCTGGCGTGGCCCTGACCGGACGGGTCCGTCCATGGGGAGTCTGCGTCGACACGGGAGGTGACTGGTTCGACGCCGTCCCTCTCGGCGACGGCCTCATCGGCCTCGTGGTCGGGAACGTGGCCGGACGGGGCGTGGAGGTGGCGGCCACCATGAGCGACCTCCGGGCCGCGGCCCGGGCCTACGTCGTGCTCGACGGAACGTCGCCCGTCCGGGTGATCGGTCACCTCGACCACCTGGCCGACGCCACGGGCTTGGGCCGGGATGCCCGGTTGCTCTACCTGACGATCCGGTCCGCCACGGGGGAGGTCCGCTTCACCAGCGCCGGCAGCTCGCCGCCTCTGATCGTCGACGGCCACCCGTCCCGGGCATGCTGGCTGGACATGGCGGCCACCGCCCCGTTGGGCGCGGTGGGCGCCACGAGGACGGAGAGCACCGTCCACCTCACCGCCACATCGACGCTGCTCCTGTGCACCGACGGGTTGCTGGAGCACCGGACGCTCCCCCGGGCCGCAGGCCTCGAGCGGCTCCTCCGCGCCGCCACCGCCGGTCCGGCGGGGCTGGACGACCTCGTGGACCACGTGCTGGCCGCGTGCACCCGGGACCAGCGTCGTGACGACGACATCTGCCTGGTCGGCATGCGCCTCGGGGCCGGCGTGCTGTCGCCCGCGCCGAGACACCTCCGCCGGTAGTCCCCCTGCCGCCGCCGCGGGCGGCACGTACCCTGGGCGGACATGGAGCGATCCGCCCTCCAAGGTCTGGCTGCCTTCCGCTGGGGCGCCTGGCTGTGGATGGCGACGGTGCTCCTGGTGTCCCGCGCCCAGCTCGAGCGGCCATGGCTGGCCATCGGACTGGTGGCCCTGGCCCTCGTCGTGACCGCGACGGACACCGTTCTCCTGCGAACCCGACCAGAAGCCCTGTGCCGGCCGGGGCCGGTAGTGGCGGAACTGGCAGTGGGGGCGATGCTCGTGCTGTGCGACGGCGTGGCCTACGGCAATGGACACGCGTTCTCGACGTCCCAGTCGCTGGGGTCCGTCTGGCCGCTGACGGGGATCCTGGGAGTCGGTGTGGCCTTCGGGCCGATGGCGGCCGCCGGGTCCGGCGTGCTGATCGGGCTGGCCCGGGTGGGAGCGGTGCTCACAAACGGGGCGTCGATCGACACCGGCGGGCGGGTGCTGTCGCTGACCAACACCATGGTGTTCTATGCCTTGGGCGGCGCGGCCGCCGGGTACCTCGCCCGGCTCCTGCGGCGGGCGGAGGCCGAAATCTCCGCGGCCCGCGCCCGCGAGGAGGTGGCCCGCACCCTTCACGACGGCGTGCTCCAGACCCTTGCCGTGGTCGAGCGGCGGGCCACCGACCCAGCCCTTGCCCGGCTGGCCCGCGAGCAGGAGCGGGAGCTGCGGGACTGGCTCTTCGGCTCGGCGGCACCTGCCGGTGTGGTCGCCGACGTGGGCACCGCCCTGCGGGCGGCGGCGGCCCGCTTCGAGGACGCGTTCGGCGGGCGGGCCCAGGTGCTGGTGGCCGACGACCTGCCTCCTCTCGACCCGTCGGCGGTGGCCGCCCTGACCGGCGCGGTCGGGGAGGCGATGGTCAACGCCGGCAAGCACGGGCGGGCGTCGAAGGTCCAGGTCTACGTGGAGCCGGACGACACCGGTGGGGTGTTCTGCTCGGTGAAGGACGACGGCCAGGGGTTCGACACGGGGACCACCGTCGAGGGCATCGGCCTGTCACGGTCGATACGAGGCAGAGTGTCGGAAGTCGGCGGACGGGTCGAGGTCGTCAGCGCGCCGGGCGACGGAACGGAGGTCCTGCTGTGGCTGCCCTCATAAAGGTCGTGCTGGCCGACGACCATCCGATCTGGCGCGACGGCGTGCGGGCCGACCTGGGCGACGGCTTCTGGGTGGTGGCCGAGGCCGGCAACGCCGAGGAGGCGATCGCCGCCATCCGGGCCCACAAGCCCGACGTCGCGGTGTGCGACCTGCAGATGCCGGGCGGCGGTGGGATCAAGGTGGCCCGCACCTGCGGCGAGGAGACCCGCATCGTCATCCTCACCGTCTCGGAGCAGGAGCGGGATCTTCTCGACGCCGTGGCCGCCGGGGCGGTGGGGTACCTCATCAAGTCCACGCCGGGGCCCGAGCTACGGGCCGCGCTGTGGAAGGCGGCGAAGGGCGAGCCGGTGTTCTCGCCTGCCCTCGCCGCCCTGGTGCTCGGGGAGTTCCGGAAGATGGCCAAGTCGTCATCCGGCGTCTCGCCGCTGTCCGAGCGCGAGCGGGAGGTCCTCCAGCTGGTGGCCCGCGGCCACTCCTACAAGGAGATCGGCGGCCGGCTGTTCATCGCCGAGAAGACGGTGGAGAACCACGTGCGCAACATCCTCGGCAAGCTCCACCTCAGCCGCCGCCAGGAGCTCATCCGCTACGCGTTGGAACACGGGATCGACTGAGTCGGGGCCGCCCCCAGTCTGATCTGGGGGCGGGACCGGATGGTTGCGGGGTCTGTGGCGGCCGACGCTGGCCCCATGACCACAACCACGACGCTTCATCCTTCCGGGCGCAGGACGGGGGCCACCTGGGTCGCCGCCACCGGCGCCTTCCTGCTGCTGGCCGGCGCTGCCGTCTTCGTCGCCGTCCGCTGGGACCAGCTTCCCGAATCGGCCAAGCTGGCTCTCGTCGCCGCCCTGACCGTCGCCTTCCTGGCCGGTGGCCGGGCCCTGCGGCGGACGCTGCCGGCCACGGGCGACGTCCTGTTCCACCTCGGAGCCTTCCTGCTGCCGGTCGACCTGGCCGGGATCGGCGTCCGATCCGGTCTGGGTTGGCGCCCGCTCCTCCTGGCCGAGGGGATCCTCGGCGTCGTCGTCCTCGGCGGGCTCGGGCTCGCCACCGGCTCGGTGGTCCTGACCTGGGCCGGCACCGCCTCGGTGGCCGTGCTGGCCGCCGGTGTGGCTTCGGTGTCGCCGGTCGCTGCGCCGCTCGTGCTGGTCACCGCCGCGGTGGCCGCCGAGATGAGCGGTCACCGTCGCCTCCAGGCCCTGGCGTGGCCGTGGGCCGCGGCAGCGGGGCTGGCGCCGGTCCTGGGGGCGGCGGTGACGCTGTTTCTCGGGGTGGGCGACGGCACGATGGCCGACCTGGGCCTCGCCGGTGAGGCGGCAGCCGTCTCGGTGGTGTCGGGCGCCCTGGCGGCCGGCGTCCTGGCCCGGCAGGCCCGGCGCCACGAAGACCTCCGCCTCGCCTTCCTGGCTCTGGCCAGCCTCGGAGTCGGCCTGGTGAGCGGGTGGGCGGGCGCCGCCCTGCCGGTCAGCGCCGGCGCCGTGGGCGTCGCCGCGCTGTTCGTCATCGTCGAGCTCGCCGCGTTGCTCTCCACGCGCGATCCCTTCTGGAGCAAGCCGCTTTCCGGCCTGGCCGGCCTGGCCGAGGTCCCGGCGGCCGCCGCCGCCGTCGGCGCGGGAGTACTTGCGCTCGCCGTGCCCTTTGCCGACAGCGTCTCCGCCCGACCGGTCTGGGGGGTGGCGCTGGCGCTGACGGCCATGGGCTTCCTGGCGGCCGACATCCGCCGGTACCGCGGCACGCCGCGCCCGTTCGGCCTGACCCTCCTCCGCGGTGGATCCTGGGGTTTCGCCACCGTTCCGCTGGCCCTCGCCGCGGTCGGCGCGGTCGCCGTCGGAACGGCTTCCGCTTCCTCGACGGCGGTTGCCCTCCTCGTCGTGGCCGCGCTGGCGACGTTCTCCGGCCGGCCGTGGGGCGAGGCGGTGGTCGCCGGCTTCGCACCTTGGGCCGTGGTGACCGTCGCCGGCCGCCCGGCGCTCGCGGCCGTCGCCGGGCTGGTGGGATCGGCACTGGTGGCCGAGGCCGCCGTCCGCCGGGCCCGGCAGTGGGGGCCCTCACCGGTGGAGCCGGTGCTGGCCGGCGTGGCCATCGCCACCGCCCTCCTGGGGTTGGCCGTCGCCGGCCGTATCCTCGGCCTGACCGGGACGGTCGCCGCCGCCGTGCCGGCCTGCTGGCTGCTGGCCGTCCAGCTCGAGCGCGGCGGCCGACGGGTGGCCGACGTGGCCCGGCTGGCGCTGCTGGTGCCGGTCGTCGGTGCTCTCTACCTGCCTCCTGCCCAAGGCGTGCCCGTCCTGCTGGCCGCCACCGTTCTCTACGCCGCCGACGCCGTGCGCCTGAGCCGGCCCGAGGTCGGCATCGGCACCGCCCTTGCGGTCCAGGTGCTGGTGGTCCAGGTGGCCCAGGGCGCCGGCATCACCGGCTCCGCTGTCGGACTGGCGCTGTGTGTGGCCGCGGTGGTGTGGGCCGGGCTGGCCGTCGTCGTCGACGGCGAGTGGCGCCTGCCCTTCCTTGTCGCCGCCGGCGCAGGGCTCGCCTTCGGCCTGTCCGTCGCCTCGGCCGACCCTGCGACGTTCGCCAACGCCCTCCTCATCGCCGGCGGGCTGGCGATCGGCGCCGGGGTGGCCGGCCGGCGGGCCGACATCGCCCATGGCGGCGGTCTGCTGTGCACGGCGGCGCTCTGGGTCCACCTGGCGACCGCCGGCGTGGTCCCCAGCGAGCCTTACCTGGCGCCGGTGGCCGCGCAGCTGCTGATCGCAGGGTGGATGTCGCGCCGTCGCCGGCCGGCACCCAGCTCCTGGGCCGCATACGTCCCGGCCATCGCCGTGCTGGGCGGAGCGGCCCTGCTGGAGCGGCTCACGGGCGGGCCGGGGTGGCATGCGGTGGTCGCCGGCATGGTGGGGACGGCGGCGGTGGCGGTGGGCGGCGGCCGGCGGCTGGTCGGTCCCATGGTGGCGGGCACGGCCCTGCTGGTGGCGGTCACCGTGCACGAGTCCCTGGGCGCACTGGCGGGGGTGCCGACCTGGGGGTGGCTGACACTGGGTGGGTCGGTCCTGCTCGGCGTCGGCGTCGCCCTCGAGCGGAACGACACCTCGCCGGTCGAGGCCGGTCGGCGCATCGTCGACGTGGTGGCCGAGCGCTTCGGATGACCCGAGCCCCGGTTCCCACCCGCGGCCGGGAGTTCCCTATGCTCTCCCCGGATGCCCCGACGGATGCTCTGCCTCGTCGCCGGCCTCGTCATGCTGACGGGCTGCCGCGGTTCGGGGTCCCACGCCTTCACGACCCAGACGACGGTGCCGCCGGCGCCGGTCGAGACCGCGCCGGCGCCTCCCCCCGTCCCACCTCCGCCGCCGATCACCTTCACCGGAGAGGTGTTCCACCTCCATACCGCGGGAAAGGTCGACCCAGCCGTCCAGGAAGCGGCGCGAGCCGGCGTTCTGGACACGCTGAACCGCTACCTCGAGGCGGCCGTGCTCAGGCCTCTGCGCTCCGGCGGCCCCGCCGGCGACCTCACCCCGCTCTTCACCCCACCGGCGGCCCAGCGGGTGATGACCGTGGGGCCCGACCGGTTCGCCGTCATCGACGAGAACCTGCCCCCCGTCAGCGACGTCCGGGCGGAATCGGCGGTGGCAGGGCTCAACGGGCTCGCCGGCCCGGACGGCATCATGAGCGTGGTCACCGCCGGCCTCGACCTGCGCCTCATCGGCCACATCAACGGCGCACTGGTCCGCGTGACCCGGACCGGGGAGCTGGTCCTGATGCCTGAGGGAGGCACCTGGCGGATCGACGCGTACGACATCCAGGTCACCCGTACCCTCGCTGACGACACGACCACCACCACGGTGCGCTCGTGAGGCGGGTCCTGGTGGCCGCTGCCGCGCTCGGGCTCGCCGTCGGCTGTGTGGCCCCGTCCGGCGCGTCGAGGGGCGAAGCCGCAGTCGAGGTCATCAAGGTCGACCAGGGCTATTTCCGGCCCCAGCCGGGCCAGCCGGTGTTCGTGCTGGTGATGGGCCACGACGCCCGCGCCCGCGACGGCCGGTCCCGCGGCGACGCGCTGCACGTCATCGGCATCAACCCCGAAGCGGGCCAGGCCACGATCCTCAACATCCCGCGCGACACCTGGACCGACATCCCGGGCCGGGGCATCGACAAGATCAACGCGGCCAACTACCACGGCGGTCCGCTCCTGCAGGCCCGGGCTGTGTCGGCCCTCGTCGGCGTCGACATCCCGATCGTCCTCAGCACCGGCTTCGAAGGTCTGGCCGACATGGTGGACGACCTGGGCGGGATCAATGTCGACGTGCCGTTCGCCATGAACGACCCCACCTCGGGCGCCGTCTTCCCGAGGGGCACCGTCCGGATGGACGGCGGGGCCGCGCTGGCGTTCGCCCGGAACCGCAGCGTTTCCGGGGGCGACTTCACCCGGACCCAGGACCAGGGCATCCTGATCCTGGCCGGGCTGTCCAAGCTGCGGGACTCGGCGCCCAGCGCGGCCAACGTCCTCAAGTGGATGGCGGTGCTGACCAACCACGCCCGCCTGGACGGCGTCGGCCTCGGCGACCTGTACCGCCTCGGCCGCGTCGCGCTGTCGATCGATCCGGAGAACGTGCGCAACATCACCATGCCCGGGACCGCGGGCTCGGCCGGCGGCCAGTCGGTGGTCTTCGTCGGCGGCGGAGCTGCGGGGCTGTTCGCCGACTTCCGGGACGACGCCATTCTGCAGCGGTACTGAGCTGCGGCCCTGCGTGGCGGACGCACCGGCTCCTCGGGCGCTCAGGGCGTTCGACCGTCACTCGAATGACACCCTGGTCCTGGCCGGTGGTTGCCTGGCCGCCGTCGTCCTCGGCGTCTGGCTGACGTCGGGCGCGTGGGGACCCGGCCCGCCTGCCGGTGACGACGTCACCGCCTATGCCATCCGGACGGACTTCGCCATCCGCCACCTCTTCCCCCGCCTGCGGGTCGACGGCTGGGATCCCAGCTTCATGCTCGGCTACCAGGGGTTCCTGTTCCTCGGGCCCGGCTCGACCTGGGCCATCGCCCTGACCAGGGCACTCAGCCTCGGGCTGCTGTCGACGGTGGGAGCGGTGAAGGTCGTCTCGATCGTCTGCTTCGTCGCCGCGCCTCTCACCGTGGCCTTCGCCGCCACCTCGCTCGGCCTGAGCCGGCGGGCGGCCGGGGTCGCCGCCATCCTCGCCTTGGCCGTCAACAACCCCTACGGCGGTGGCCTCCAGGCCATGTACAACGTCGGCCTCATCGCCCAGCAGGTGGCCGTCCCGTTCTTCTTCCTCGCCCTCGGCGGCATGGTGCGGCTGCTACGCGACCGGAAGCCGCGGTGGACCGTTTTGACCGCGGTGTGCGTCGGCGTCCTCGTCGTGACCCACACCCCCTCCCTGGCGATCCTGGGTCTCGTGATCGGCATCATCGTGGTCGCGACGGTGATCGACCAGCATCCGGTCGACGGCGAAGCCACGGCCGATGGTGCGCCGACACATGGAATGGTTGACCGCCGATCGCTGGCCCGGGTGTTCGCCGTCGGAGCCGCCGGCGCGGCCCTGGGAGCGTGCTTCCTGCTGCCGGCCTACGCCCACCAGGACCTGCAGGGGCCCTTCATCGGGTGGGGCACACCGCCCCTGGGCGAGCGGCTCTCCCAGGTGTGGCGCGGGGAGTTCCTCTTCCAGCCGGGCCTGGCCTTGCTCGCCGCGGTGGGATTCGCCTACGGGGCGCTGCGGATCCTGCGCGGGCGACCACTTGCCGGGCCCGTGCTGGTGACGCCGCTCGTCTACATGGTCGCGGCCCACGTGCTCCAGAGCCTGTGGCCGTCCAGCCTGATCATGCAGCAGCTCTCGAACCGCGGTATCGGATACGCCGGCACGCTTGCCCTGCTGCCCCTCGCCGCCCTCCTCGCCCGGATCACCGGCACGCTCGATCGGGCCGGCGACTTCCTCGCCGTCGGCGTGGCCGCGGCCATCGTCTTCTTCACACTCGGGCCCACCCGCGACATGGCCCGGGAGATGCTGGTGCCGGTGCCGCAGATGCACGAGGCGGCCCAACAGCTGGCCCGGGTGGTGCCCGACCATGCCCGCTTCGCCACCCAGCGCGACTTCCCCACCGAGATCACCCGCACGAACATGATCCATCCCGACCGCTGGCTGGCCTGGGCGTCGGGCCGGAACA
>CADCTB010000027.1:381-8823 GCA_902805665.1 uncultured Acidimicrobiales bacterium | reverse complement strand
GCCCCGTCGGCGACGGGAGGACCGGCGCCGTCTCCGTGACGCCCGACGCCATCCAGGTCGGCGCAGTCGGGACGGAGCCGGCGGAGGCCGCTGCGGATCCTGGACTTGACCGTCCCTTCCGGCTCACCCAGCCGGGCCGCCGCCTCCCGGTAGCTGCACCCGCCGTAGAAGGCGACCAGGATCGCCTCCCGCTCGGCGGCCGGCAAACGTTCGACAGCGGCCCGGACCCGAGCCACGTCCAGCGCACCCAGCAGCCCGTCCTCCGGCGTCGACGGCGGCGGCGGCGCAGTGTGAGCACGAGCCGCCCGGGCCTCCTGGGCGTACTCGCGGCGGAGCACGTCGATCGCCCGGTGCCGGGCCACCGACAGCAGAAAAGCGCGCAGCGGCCCGCGGGTCGGGTCGAACCGGTCCGGATGGCACCACAGCACCATGAAGACGTCCTGGGTGACATCAGCGGCATGATCCGGGCCGCACATGCGACACGCAACGGCTCGGACCGCCGACGCGTGCTCCCGATACACCGACGCCCACCAGGCCGGGTCAACCGGGCCGGCGCGACGAAGATCGTCGAAGGCCGCGCCGCTCAACGGACACTCACGAGGCCCTTGCTCGCGCAGCGGCCGGGCACCCCCTGACAACAGCGCCTCACGGTCCCGAGGCAGAACCCGGCCAGGAGGCCCCGACCCGGCCGACGGGCACCTCGCCGCCACCAGCGGGTGGGCAGAGGCCAAGTCGGGCACGATCAGCTTCACAGGCTGGCTCCATCGTCCGAAGGGCAACGGACCGGAACCACGACGACCCGACCCGCACAGGCTGATCGCCTGCTACCCCCGCACCGACCGGTGAAACCGCAGCAGACCCACAATGATGCACGGCCCGCCCCAACCCTCAGTCGAAGGCAATTTTGGGATCGTGGCGTCTGAGGAGTCGTGACCTCAGAGCGGTACCGGGTCGGGCACCACTGGTCCGGGGCCGGGGCCCGGCGGCGGGTCAGGTGCCGGTGTGGGGGGCTGCCACTCCGGTGGAGGCGGTGACGGGGTCGGCGGCTGCGGCTCGGATGGCGGTGACGGGGTCGGCGGCTGCCATTCGGGCGGGGACGTCGGGGGGACGGGCCCGGTGGGCGGCTGCGGCTCGGGGTCGGGCGTGAGCGGCGGGTAGAGGTCGGGGCCGGGCGGTTCCGGTAGCGGGTCGAGGGGCGGGGGGATCACTGTGGCGGTCGAGGCGGCGGATGCCATCAGCTGGTGGGCCGGGCAGCGCTGATGTCGGCCAAGACGGATCCGGGGTCACGCTCGACAGCCAGGTCGCCGAGGGACACGATCCCGACGGGATGCCCGTCATCGCACACCGGGAGGCGTCGGAGGGCTTCGGTGCGCATGAGGCGAACGGCGTCCTCGACGCTGTCAGTGGGTGACAGCGCGACCAGGGTTCCGGTGCAGATGTCGCCCAGGGAGACCAGGTTGAGGTCGCAGTCCTCGGCGACGACTCGTACGACGATGTCGCGGTCGGTGACGATGCCGCACACCACGCCGTCACGCTCTACGAGGACGTCGCCGACGCCGCTGTCGCGCATGGCCCGGGCGGCGTCGGTGATCGGCGCCGCCGCCGAAAAGGTCACCGGGTTGGGGGTCATGACCTCTTGGATGCTCTGCATGCCGCTCTCTCCCTTCTATCGGCTCCGAACCGAACCCAGGCGGGCATTGGCGTGTTGGAGTGGTGCATGGCCTTGCAAGCCGTTGCCCGGCCCTACCCCCTGGTGCGGTGCTCCAGACGGCGGATTCGGCTGATGGCGACGCCGGTGGCCTGGCAAACCGCTTGCAGCGGGATGAACGTCGCGATCCCCTCGGCGAGCAGAGCGGCGTTGGTGCCGGCCCGGCGGGTGGCGTCGACGTCGCGGTAGGCGAGCGTCAAGTCCTCCTTGTCCAGTGTCGGTGGCCTGGGCGTCGCCGAAGGCGTCCTGCATTGCCCGACGCCGTCGGCGAGCCGGACCACCGAGCCCGAGGAACGGGGCGTCCCCGGCTTCGCTCTCACGGCTGTACGGGGTTCGCGGCGGCCCAATCGGGATGCCCGCAAGCCTGCTCGCCACTCCTCGCTCACGCAGATCCATCGGCCAAGGCGACGACGAAGTCTTGGCGGGCGGCTCAGAGATGCGCCGGATGATCCAAGAGAAGTCGCCGGGCGGCAGCGGCCTAAGCGGGACTTTCCGCGCCAATGTTCCCCACGGGCCGGCACGTCGCGAGCGGGCGGCAACGAGCGCGGGTGTGGCGGGGCCGCAGGGGACGATCCGGAGAGCCCGACGCGACCCCCTCCGCCTTCCGGGGGATGACGTCGTGTCGACGGGCAGCTTCAACGTCGGCGACAACTCCAGGACCCGAGTCCCAGCCATCGACTTCCTCCCGATCCACCGCCGCCAAGCAGCCGACACCCGGGTGCTCGTCGCACGCGCTGAGCACGACGGTTGGTGTCGGGCCAGCGCACGTCCCTCGACGATATCTGGTACCTGCAGGAGGCGGGCCAGAAGCCCGGCTAGCCCGCCTTGCGCCCTTCGTCTGGGCCGAGGCGGCGGAGCTCGGGAAGCAGCTCGGCCTCGGCCCAGTCGAAGAAGCGGTCCTGGGTGTCGCCCCCGATCTGCACCACGGCGACGTGGGTGAACCCGGCGTCGACGAACTTCTGCACGCCGGCCACATGGGCGGCGACATCGGGCCCGCAGGGCACCTGTTCGGCGATGTCGTCCTCTCGGACGGACTGCGAGGCGGCATCGAAGTGCGACGGGCCCGGCAGCTCGGCCATCACCTTCCACCCTCCTGTGAACCACCGGAACTGCTGGTGGGCCCGGCTCCTGGCCGCGGTCAGGTCGGGATCGTAGGAGAGCCCGACCTGGCCGACCCGTGGCTTGCCTGCTCCGCCGGCGGCGTCGAACCGCTCCCCCAGCTCGACGTCGGGCTGGACGGCGATCATGACGTCGGCGTAGCGGCCGGCCAGCTCGCAGCTGCGCGGCCCTGAGACCGCCATGCCGATCTTCGGCGGGTCGTCGGGCAGGTCCCACAGCCTGGCGTTCTCGGCCTCGAGGTGGTCGCCCCGGAAGGTGACCGTTTCGCCGGCGAGGAGCGGCCGGATGATCTCGAAGGCCTCGGTCAGCATCTCGTGGCGGACATCGACCGGCGGCCAGGCGCCGCCGACGACGTGCTCGTTGAGGTTCTCCCCGGACCCCAGGCCGAGGGTGAACCGGCCATCCGACAGCAGCTGGATGGTGGCCGCCTTCTGGGCGACGACGGCGGGGTGATAGCGCATGATCGGGCAGGTCACGTACGTCATGAGCTCGATCTGCTCGGTGGCCTGGGCGACGGCGCCCAGCACGGCCCAGGCGTAGGGCGAGTGCCCCTGGACGCTGAGCCACGGGAAGTAGTGGTCGCTGGCGGCGAGAAAGTCGAAGCCGACCCGCTCGGCCCTGACGGCGTCGGCCACGAGCTGCTTCGGCCCGGCTTGCTCGCTCATGATCGTGTACCCGATGGAGACCATGGCGCTGCCCTACCCGGGTCCGGGCGGTTGACACCGGGTCCAACAGCCGTCGAGAGCGCACCGGTGGCAGACTTCAGACCCCGTGGGGATGCGAGTGCTGTTCCCGACGTCGGCCGGGCTCGGCCACATCCACCCCACCGTTCCCCTGGCGCAGGCGCTGGTGGCACGTGGTCACGACGTGTTGTGGGCCGTCCCGCCCGACGGTGTCGACCACGTCCAGCGGAGCGGGATCCTCGCCGCGGCCGTCGGCAGTGCCGGTCTGACCCAGCCCGCCGACGTCAGGCGCCGCTACCCGCCCTCCCGCAAGTGTGCCTTCCGCAAGGCGCCGACCAGTTCCTCAACGCCACCGCGGCCGCTTCAGCGGGCGCCGGCATCTCGCTCGTTCCCAACGAGGCGACGGCGGAGGCCATCAGCGAAGCTGCCATCCGCGTGCTCGCCGATCAGTCCTTCGCCGAAGCTGCCCGGCACATCAGTGACTCGATCGCGTCGATGCCCCCGCCCGACGACGTCGCAGCTCTCCTCGAGACGCTGCCACAGAGACAGGACGGCCCTGAACGCCCCGCCCGAGGTCTTCGGTGGTCAGGATTCGGCCAGGTGCCCTCCGTATCGTCCTGTCGTCAGCCGGATGGCGCGATCCGGAGGATGCGATCGTCCCGCTCGTCCGGTGAGCCGCGGCCGTCGCGGTTCGACGTGGTGATGTAGACGGCACCGTCGGGACCGACCTCCACGTCGCGCAAGCGGCCGAACTCGTCATCGAAGAGGACCTCCTCGCCGGCGACGGCACCGTCGGGGCCGAACGTGAGGCGGTGGAGGGACGTGCCTCGAAGCGTGGCGAACAGCATCGAGCCCCGCCATTGCGGGATGAGGGCAGCGTCGTACACGACGCAGCCGGCGGGAGCGATCGCCTGGGGATAGTTGCGGATGCCGTTGCCGGCCGTGTCCGGCCAGCCGCCGTTGAAGCCGCGCTGCAACACGTTGACCTCGTCCCGGCCCGTCGGGCCGTGCTCGGTCGAGAGGAAGCGGCCGTCGGGGGCGAAGCAGAGGCCTTGGGCGTTGCGATGGCCCAGGCTGAACACCTCCGGTGCTCCTGAAGCGGGATCGAGGCGGAGCACCTTGCCGCCGAGGCTGGACGGGTCCTGGGCGGTGTCAGGCTCGTCGGCATCACCGGTCGAGGCGTAGATCGCGCCGTCGGGGCCGCGTTGCAGCGGCCCGCCGTTGTGGATGGCGGCGCGCGGTATGCCCTCGACGAGCACCTCCGCCCGCTCCAGCGCGTCAGGGGCGGAACGGATGATCCGGTTGTCAGAGCCAGTCGAGTAGAGCAGCAGGGCTCTCCCCTGGCCGTCGAACTCCAGTCCGGTGAGGCCGGACTCGCCCTGCTCGACCACACCGGGAACCTCGCGCGAGGTCCCGCCGAGCTGGGTCAGCCGGCCGGACCGCTCGGTGAACCACAGCCTGTCGTCGGCATCCCAGGCGAGTGCCCACGGGGTGTCCAGGCCGGATGCGACCTCGCTGACCGTGAGGCGCACCGATCCGCCAGCCGTCTCGCTCACCGCCGTGGAGGTCGGGGGCGACGCCGCCGAGCCGCGACCGACGGTGGATGCCGACGTGGGCCCGTCGTCGGAAGCGGCCCCGCAGGCAGCGCCGAAGACGAGAGCGGCGATCACTCCCATGGCGCCGCGCAGCCGGAGGCGAGGGTCAGCCATCGCCTCTGCGTTCCCTGCAGAAGGCGATCGCAACCCGGTCCCGGCGACGGCCAGCAGCGCATCCTCGAGAAGAACCAGCAGGTCCTCACCAAGCTCGAGACCTGATCGGCAGCCTCGAAGACCACCAGAGGAAACTCGTCACGAACAGCCAGGGCGACGTCTTCGTGCACTCTGTGGCCGTGATCTCCTTGTCCGGCTTGGTCTTGCCCGTCGTACCCTGGCTCAGCTCGCTCATCGAGCGCTCCCTTCGTAGTGGTCACCGGGTTCATCGCCGACTGCCCAGGCGCAGGAAGGGCTTCGTTGGGGTTGAGCCGGCGGCCGCAAGGCGGACGCTGAGGTTCAGTGAAACCGGGCTTCGAGCCGACCAATCGTCCTGTCGGTCCCAACTGACCGCTCTGCCGAGTCACTGGTTGCCCTTGAGCCTGGCCGGCGCTACGATGCGGAAGTGTATGCGGAAGTAAGACCGGAATCCCGGAGGGAAGTGATCGTGGTGAGTCAGGTGCTGGAGCGGGCGGTCGAGGCCTCGGAGATCGTACGAGCGTTGCGCGTGTACGGGCTGACGCAGGCCGAAGTGGGTTCAGTGACCGGGGTGAGCGACCGAGCGGTGAGGGCCTGGGCCAGTTCTGCCATCCAACCGGTCCGGTACGACCGGCTGGCCGAGCTGCGTGACCTGGTCCTGCTCCTGTCGGACTCGCTCACGCCGCGTGGGGTCGGCCAGTGGCTTCACGCCCAGAACCGTCTCCTCGGTGGCGAGCGTCCTCTCCATTTGGTCGCTGCCGGTCGCCTTGACGAGGTCCGTCAGGCGGCCCAGGCATTCATCGACGGGTCCTACGTCTGAGCGTCGCCTCATGAGAGGGTTGGGGCCCTCGCGGGCGGCAAGGACGGCTCGCCAGCCTCGGGAACGAAGGCATGGACCCCACACGCGACCCCTCGATACTCGCCAAGCTGTCTCACCGCCGGATCAGCGGCGTTTTCTGGCACCAGGGCTCTACTCGTCACAGCCTCGCCTCGTTCGCTGACCCGGCGATCTCTGATGGCCGCTACCACCGAAGGGGCGGTCCGGGGGTCTGGTACGCGTCGGACCAGGAGCAGGCGGCGTGGGCAGAGCTGTTCCGCCACTTCCTCGAAGTCGGCGTCGACCCGTTCGAGGTTCGCCGCCTGACGGGGAAGGTCACCGTCACGGATCTGGAGGTCCTCGACCTGACCGACTCAGACGTCCGCGACTACCTCGGCGTCGAGCTTGCCGACCTCGAGGGCGACGACTACGCCACGACTCAGCACCTGGCCGCAAGTGCTGCCGCCGCCGGCTTTGGCGGGGTCCTGGCTGCGTCAGCCGCTCTCCCCGGTCGCAAAACGCTCGTGGTCTTCCCGGCTGGCATGCCCCAGGTGAAGCCGGGCCGCTCACGAATCAGTCAGCCACCACCCCGGCTCGCCGACCTCCTTCACACGATCCGCCCCCACCCCGATGTGCCATCCGCGGTCCGAGACACCCTCCGACTCCTGGCCCAGGCCGGCGGCGAAGCGGTTCGAAGACTTCGCCGGTCCCGCTAAACGCAGGGCCTTCGCCCCGTTCGACTCCCTGAGTCCATGGCCACTTGACATGAGCCCGGCTCGATGTAATCTCCTCCCTGTGGTTACACAGCGGCCGGGACAGGTGAGGTCTGGTCCGGAGGCGGCGGAGCTGGCTGGGGTGACCTACCGGATGCTCGACTACTGGCACCGGCAGGGCTGGGTCACGGCCTCGTGCACCGAGCAGGTGGGGGCGACGAGGAGCATCCGCCGCTATGACGACGCTGCCGTTCTGCGTTTGGGCGCCATGCGCCATCTGGCGCAGTCCCGCTTGGACGTCGCCCGCTTCGGGCCGGAGGTGGGACTGGTCGACCTGACCGGGCCGGTCGTGATGATCATCGGTAGTCAGCCTGACGCCACCGTGGAAGTGGTGCCGAGCGAAGAGTTGCGGCAGTCTGTGGCTCGTCCGGGCCGATGGGTGGTCTTCGATCCACAGAGCCTGAAGACGAGGCTGGGCGAAGGCACTGCCGAGCGGGTCGACGACGAGAGCAGCGGCATCGAGTCGTCGGCGCGCCCACGGTGGTCGGCGTGATGGAGATCGTGCGGAGCGCCGCGAGCACCGAGGAGCCGTTTGAGGATCTGCCCGATACGGGCGGCTGGATCAACGCGGGGAACCGGGCGGTCAACGAGGAGTTCACGGTCACGGCGTTGGAGCACCTCGAGCGGGCCGGGGCTCGGATCGTGCCTGGCCTACGCCACGTCGGGGGCATCCGTGTCGGTGCCCACGTGGTTGGCTCCGACGGCCGGACGTGGCTCGTCCTGATCCACGGCACAGTCGATGACTCCAACCGGGCCGGCATGCGCCGAACCGACACCTTGAAGAAGGCTGGCTTCGACGTCCGGCGACTCAGGGAGGTGTCTCCGCTGCCCATCCTGATCGTCACCTCCCACCTGGCCAAGGGGGGTGCGGCGGCGTCGTTCGCCAACGTCCTGCGCCGGTGGGCCGACGAACTGGTTGCCGTCGAGGGTGATCTCGCCGGCTTCTTCCGTCTCTGCCGCCTCTTCGGCGGCCGGGTCCCTGCCCAAGAGGAGTGCGCCCGGTTGCTCTGGGACGCGGCCGACGTCGGCGAGCAACTGGAGTTCTTCGATGCGTGACCGCCGACCGCAGGACTGGCGGACCGACCTGCATGGGCGCCACACGCTCGAGGACTTGGTGGCTGGAGCTCTCGCCAACCATGAGCGCCTTCGCCTGACGGCCCGCTCCACTGCCGCCTACGACCGGCTGGACTACCAGCTGCTCGGACCGGACGGCCGCCGTCTCGAGGTCGAGCTCAAGGCCAAACAACAGCGATGCATGGGCTGGAGCCGCCTCCGTCCCGAGGTCGCCGAGGCGGACTTGTTCATCCTCGACGAGCTGGCTCTCCGCCATCTGGTCGACGCCGGGCGGTACGGGTTCCTGCTCATCCGGGATGTCCCGTGCGACCGGTGGGTGCTCTGGTCCCTGGCCGAGTTGGTGGTGTGCACCAAAGTGCGGCTGGCCAGGCAACTGGCCTCACCCGGTCGAGTCAAGGGCAAGGTTCTGCTCGACCTCTCCGAAGCGGGGGCGTCGACCGCCACCCTCGGTGAGGCCCTCGACCGTCTTGTCGACGTCGTCTCCCACATCGAGGACCGTTGGCGCGACATCGCGCCATGGCCGCGCCAGTCAACCCAGCGG
>CADCTB010000027.1:0-371 GCA_902805665.1 uncultured Acidimicrobiales bacterium | reverse complement strand
TTATCGCAGTGTGGGAAGGCATCCGGCGCACCCACGGCGCACCGCCCGACCAAGCCGCCCCGCTCATGCCCCCCGAGCTGTGGGACGTCATCGACCGCTGCCCGACCGCCACGAGGTGGAAGACCGGCAAGCGGCCGCCCGAGCCGGACCTGGCCGGCCTGCGGGATCGGGCCCCCACCCTTCGGTCCAGTCGTTGCGGGCCTCCTGTGGCCTCTGAGGGTCGCACGCATGTTCGATCACGAGCCCCGCGGCCGGATTCCGGCCACCGATTGGCCTTCGCTTAGCCCCAGTTCTCGCTCGGTTGTTCCTCACGGGCCGCCACCCCCGTACCTGTCTACCGGGCACGACCCTGACGCCACAACCGTCCTGGA
>CADCTB010000026.1 GCA_902805665.1 uncultured Acidimicrobiales bacterium | reverse complement strand
ACGTCGGGCTCGGCTCCCAGCTCACCCAGGTACTGGACCAGGTTGTAGACGAAGGAGTCGTAGTTGTCGATGACCACCACGCGGGGCATGACCCGACGGTACCCGGCGAACTCGCACTAACCTCCGGATCCGTGGCCAAGCAAGTGAAGCCCCCGCACGCCAAGAAGGCATCCAAGTCCGGGAAGCCGGGCGGCACGACGTCGGGCCGGGTCACCCCCAAGCCGACGGCGCGCTACACCCCCCCGGTCCCCAAGTCCGAGAAGGTCAGCCCCCGGTGGGTGCCGATCGTCATGTTCGCCAGCCTGGGCCTGGGCATGCTCGTCATCCTGGCCAACTACGTGAGCCTGCTGCCCGGCGACGAGCCCAGCAACATGTACCTGCTGCTCGGTCTGTTCTTCATCACCGCCGGCTTCATCACCGCCACCAAGTACCACTAGGGCGCTCCGGCCCACCGGTATCCAACGGCTTTCCGGTGGTTTCCAGGAAGCTTTCCCCCAGCTTTACGCACACCCTGGGGAAATCCCCCAAGGGCGTCACTCGAACAACGGCGCCACCAGGTCCATGTCCTCCTGACAGTGCCGGGGCGGCATGGGCAGCTCCTCGGTGGCCTGGACCATCTTGACCTCGGTGAGGCAGATCGAGCACCGGTAGCGAAGGTTGACCCGCCGGATCTCGCCCGGGTCGGGCGGCGGGTGGGGCCGCGCCAGTCCTCCGAGCATCAGCATGCCGAGGCGCATGATCAATACGAACAGGGCGACGGCAAGCACGAGCTTGAACAGGAACCCGATCACTGGAACCCGATCACAGCCGCTCCACGATGAGGGCGTTGGCCATGCCGCCCCCCTCGCACATGGTCTGCAGGCCGTAGCGGCCGCCCGAACGCTCGAGCTCGGACAGCAGGGTGGCCGTCAGTCGGACCCCTGAGCACCCGAGCGGATGCCCGAGGCTGATAGCCCCGCCGTTGACGTTCACCCGCTCCATGTCCGGATGGTGCTCGGCGGCCCAGGCCAGGACCACGGAGGCGAAGGCCTCGTTCACCTCGACCACGTCGACCTGTTCGAGCTCGAGGCGGGCCCGGTTCAGGACCGCCGCGGTCGCCGGGATGGTGGCGGTGAGCATGGTGAGAGGGTCGGCGCCGCACACGGCGAAGGAGACGAAGCGGGCCCGGGGCACCAGACCCAGGTCCGCGGCCCGGGCTTCGCTCATGACCAGGACGGCAGCCGCTCCATCGCTCAGCTGCGACGCGTTGCCAGCCGTCGCCGTGCCACCGTCCGACAGGAACGAGGGCTTGAGCGCGGCAAGTGCCTCGAGGCTGGTGTCGCGGCGGATCCCCTCGTCGACCTCGAACTGCCGCTTCCCGGTGGAGGTCTCGACGGTCACCGGCACGATCTCGGCGGCGAACCGGCCCTCGTCGGTGGCTCGGGCCGCCCGGCGGTGGCTCTCCAGGCTGTAGGCGTCGAGCGCCTCCCGGGCGAGTCCCCACCTCTCCGCCACCCGCTCGGCGGCCAGGCCCTGGGGCACCAGTCCCCCGGCCCGCAGGTAGCGCTGGGCGAGGAGCGGCCCGAAGGGCTTCCCCGGCCCGTTGAGGATCGTCGACCCCATGGGGACCCTGGTCATCGACTCGACTCCGGCGGCGATGACCACGTCGTAGGCGCCGGCCATCACCCCCTGGGCCGCGAAGTGCAGGGCCTGCTGGCTCGACCCGCACTGGCGGTCGACGGTGGTGCCGGGCACCGACTCGGGGAACCCTGCGGCCAGGGCCGCGTTCCGAGCCACGTTGAGCGCCTGCTCACCCGTCTGGCTGACGCACCCGGCGATGACATCATCGACCTGCCCGGGATCGAGACCGTTGCGGTCGACCAGTGACCGCAGGATGTGGGCGGTGAGGTCGACGGGGTGCCAGTCGCGCAGGGCGCCGTTGCGCCGGCCCAGTGGCGTGCGGACGGCGTCGACAATCACCGCGGTGGTCACCCAGCCATTCTGGCCCCGATGGTGGCCATACGCTCCTCCGGCTTACTGGTACCAGCCGGGCGGCACCCACCGGGCTCTCGCCGGCTCCTTGGATTTCTTCGACTGGTGGATGAAGGCGATGAGCCCGCCGCCGAAGAGCGACATGGCCACCGCCCCGAAGGCGGCGGTGAGGACGATCCAGACGGTGGAGTCGAGCTGCCCCTGAGCGTCGGACATGTCCACCGTCTCAGGAGGCGGTGTGCGGATCACCGGCACTGCGTTCGGCCCCAGCACCTCGAACGACGTCCGCGCCGGCGTCCCCGCCTCGGCGAAGTAGGCCGGCGGCTGGTCGGCGGGAGCCCCGGGGACCCGGCGGGCGGTCTTCTGGGTGGCGATGATGATGTACTTGCCGGGCTGCGCCTCGGGAACGGCGAACGAAGCTGAGATCGTGCCGAACCGGTCGGGCGTGACCTCGGCCAGGACGGGGCCGTCCTCCCACTGCCAGTGGACGACGACGGGCGTCGGGCTGTAGCCATTGCTGGCCCGGGCCGGGGCGAACGACGAGCCGGTGAAGGTGATCGTGGTCCCCGGCCGGCCGCTGCCGGTGCTCAAGCTGAGCGTGGCCAGGTTGGCGCAGGCGAATGCCGACGCGCCGAACCCCACGACCAAAGCGCCGATCACCGCCAGCACTGCCCACCTGTGAGGCGACAGCCGCACCCGGACCTCCGTCCCGAACCACTTCTCCGGACCCAGTGTCCCATCTCGACGGCCACCGCGACAATCGCGGAAGTGTGTCTATTGCGAGAACGCAACGACGACCGGTCCCGACCACGGCCGTTCCGACCGGCCATCATGGCGACCATGGACCCCCGGCCGGAGCTCACCCTGCCGGCCCTCGGCGCGGATGAGCCGTTCGGCACCCTCCTTGCCGATCCGCCGTGGCGGTTCCAGAACCGGAGCGGCAAGGTGGCGCCCGAGCACAAGCGGCTGCTGCGCTACGACACCATGGACTGGAAGGACATCGCCGCCCTCGCGGTTCGCGACCTGATGGCGGCCCGGAGCCACTGCTACCTGTGGGTGCCGAACGCGCTGCTGGCCGAGGGCCTCGCCGTCCTCGAGGGCTGGGGGTTCACCTACAAGGCCAATCTGGTCTGGGCCAAGCGTCGCAAGGACGGTGGGCCCGACGGCCGGGGAGTGGGCTTCTACTTCCGCAACACCACCGAGCTGATCCTGTTCGGCGCCCGGGGCGGGCTCCGCACCTCCCCGCCCGGTCGGAGTCAGGTCAACATCATCGAGACCCGAAAGCGTGAGCACTCCCGCAAGCCCGACGAGCAGTACCCGCTCATCGAGTCCTGCTCCCCCGGACCGTTCCTGGAGCTGTTCGCCCGGTACCCCAGGCCGGGCTGGCATGCGTGGGGCGCCGAGGCGGCCCACGACGTGGTGCCCCAAGGCCGCCGGCACCCGATGTACCGGGGGACGACCGGCTGATCACGGTCGGGCTCTCCGGGGCACGGCATCGACTGAGTCGATGCCCAGGAACCTGGCATCATCAACGACCCGTCATGGCCCGCACCGTCACCCTCCGTCCCTGGCAGAAGGCCGCCCTCGAGCGCCTCGCAGCCAGCGCCTCCCCCGACTTCCTGGCCGTGGCCACCCCCGGTGCGGGCAAGACCACCTTCGCCCTCACCGCCGCCCGCCAGGCCCTCGCCGCCGACCCCGGCCTGCGGCTCCTCGTCGTGGTCCCCACCGCCCATCTGAAGGCGCAGTGGGCCCAGGCGGCATTGGCCTTCGACATGCACCTCGACTGGCGGTGGTCGCCTGCCGAGGGCGGCCTGCCCTCGGACATGCACGGGGTGGTGACGACCTACCAGCAGGTGGCCGGTTGCCCCGCCGTGCTCCGGGGCCTGGGGAACAGAGCCATGGTGATCCTCGACGAGCTGCACCACGCGGCCGAGGACCGGGCGTGGGGCGACGCCCTGCGCACCGCCTTCGAGACGGCGCCCCGGCGCCTGGCCCTGTCCGGGACGCCGTTCCGGTCCGACACCCACGCCATCCCCTTCGTCCGCTACCAGGGCGACGAGGCGGTGCCCGACTACGAGTACGGCTACGGCGACGCCCTGGCCGATGGCGGAGTGGTCCGCCCTGTCTACTTCCCGAGGATCGACGGGATGATGGAGTGGAGCGCCCCGGATGGCAGCCTCCACGCCCACAGCTTCGAGGACGCCCTCGACGCAGCCCGGGCCGGTCAGCGCCTCCGCACCGCCTACTCACTGGGCGGCGAGTGGCTGCCCCACGTGCTCCGCCAGGCCCACGACCAGCTGCTCACCATCCGCCGGCGCCAGCCCGATGCCGGAGGGCTGGTGATCGCCACCGACCAGGACCATGCCAAGGGGATCGCCCGCATGCTGGCCGACCGCCTGAAGGTGAGGGCGGTCGTCGCCACCTCCGACGACCCCGACGCGTCGGCCCGCATCTCCCGTTTCGCCGGTGGGAACGACGCGTGGATCGTGGCCGTGCGCATGGTGGCCGAGGGCGTCGACATCCCCCGGCTCCGGGTCGGCGTGTTCGCGACGACGACGACCACCGAGCTGTTCTTCCGTCAAGCCGTCGGCCGCCTGGTCCGATGGACGCCGGGCTCCTCGGGGCAGAAGTCGTTCCTCTACATCCCGGACGAGCCCCGGCTGCGGGCGAGGGCGCTGACCATCGCCGAGCAGCGCCGCCACTCGCTGCGGCACGACGACCGGGACCTGACCGGCCGCGAGCGACAGGAGGAGGGGGTCGAGGAGCAGATCTCCCTGTTCAGTCCGATCTCGGCCGTGCCCTTGAGCGACGGCGGCGGGCCCGACTGGGTGGTGGATGTCGACGGAACGCCCGAGCCGGCGGCGGACGCGGCGCTGACCATCCCGCTCCCCCCGCTGCCCATGGCCCGGCCCGGCGGAGCTCCGCTGGAGGGCCGCACCCGGCGCGAGCACAAGGCCCACCTGCGCAAGGCCAACGCCGACAAGGGCCGGCTCATCGCCCATCACACCGGCCTGACCCACGCCGGCGTCAATGCCGAGCTCAACCGGGTCTCGGGGGTCAAGAAGGTGAGTGAGGCCACCGTGGAGCAGCTCGAGCGCCGGCTGGACAAGGCCGAGGCGTGGCTCCGCCAGGCGTCTGGCCGGCGCGTCGGCTGACGTAGGCATGTGTACAACGTTCTGGGCCCGGGTAGGCACGGGGCACTTGGTTGAGGATGCAGCCACTTGGACGGCCGTTCCGACGCATGGAGGCACGGCGAGGACCGGCAAGGAGTGGCAAGTTGCAGTACGCATCGAAGGACTCGTCCTACGCTGGGGGCCAGAACCGCCTCTCCGGTGAGTTGGTCGTGCTTTCGCACCTGCGCTGGACCTTCGTCTGGCAGCGTCCGCAGCACCTGATCTCCCGGCTGGCCCGAAACCGCCCGACGTGGTTCGTCGAGGAGCCGCTGCCGGTGGAGGGCATCACCGAGCCCCGGCTGTGCGTCGAGGACCACGGCGACGTGCAGCGGGTGTGGCTCGAGGTTCCCGGCAAAGCCGGGACCCACGTCTGTTTCTCCGACCCCCGGGCGGCCGGGTACGAATCCCTGCTGGTTGACCTGCTCGGCGCCGACGCCGGCCGGATGGCGTGGCTCTACACGCCCATGGCCCTGCCGCTGGCCCGGGCGCTGGGGCCGGACGTCCTCGTGTACGACGTGATGGACGACCTTGCTGCGTTCAAGGGTGCCTCCCCGGAGCTCCTGCTCCGTCAGCGGCAGACGTTGAAGCGGGCCGACGTGGTGTTCACCGGTGGGCGGTCCCTCCACCGTTCGGTCGCCTCGCGCCGTCCGGATGGGACGCACTGCTTCCCGAGCGGTGTCGACCCGACCCACTACTCGCCGGCCGTCGAGATGCGGAAGCCCGAGTCCCGCCGGGTCGCCGGTTACGTCGGGGTCATCGACGAGCGTCTCGACCTCCATCTCGTCGCCGAGATGGCCGAAGCGCTGCCCGACTGGGAGATCAGGATGGTGGGCCCGGTCGTGAAGATCGACCCGACGACCCTGCCGCAGACCGGGAACATCACGTATCCCGGTCCCGCGCTCTACACCGACCTCCCCCAGGTCATGGCCGGGTTCGACGTGGCCCTGATGCCGTTCGCCATGAACGAGGCCACCCGCTCCATCAGCCCCACCAAGACCCTCGAGTACCTGGCCGCCGGCCTGCCTGTCGTCTCCACTCGCGTCCCCGACGTCGTCAGCGACTTCGGCGAGCTCGTCGACCTCCAGGACGACGGGGCCGGCTTCGCTGCCGCCTCCCGCCGGGTCGAGCGCCACTGCCCGCTGTCCCGCGCCGCCAAGGCGGAGCCGTTGCTGCACTGGCACCACTGGGACACGATTGCATCGCAGATGGAGGAGTTGATCCTGAGCTGCAGGGGAAACGAGGACCGCGGCGAAGGCATTGCGTGACGCCTACCCCCGCCCCTCTGCCGGTCACCTACCACGGGTTGCTGTACGAGCCGAAGCGCTATCCCGACGTCAAGGATCCATCCACCGTCTTCGACGGTCGCCAGTGGCACCTTTTCGGGACCGGCTGTGGATTGCCCGGCGGGGCGGAGATCTTTCACTGCACGGCACCGGCCATCGAGGGGCCGTGGCGAGAGGAGGAGCCGCCCACCCTGTACGGGGCGGACTCCATCCGGTACCGGTGTGCCCCCGGCGTGGTGGCGGAGGGCGACAACCTCCACCTGTTCCTCCAGCACGAGTTCAACGTCCTGGGCGGTCACATCGAGCACCTCGTCTCCGACGACGGTGGGGCCACCTTTGTGCACGCCCGCACCGCCTTGCGCTCCAACGCCAGGCGGTCCGAAGCCGGCGTGTACGACCCGGACGCCTCGGAGATCGCCGGGCGGCGTTACCTGACCTATGCGGCCATGTCGGTCGTCGGCCAACCCGATCTGTACCTGGCCGCGAGCCGAAGCGGGTCCTGGAACGGGCCGTGGACCCGGCTGGGCTGCATCCTCGACCACGCCCGCGTGCCGTGCCACAACCAGCTGGGCACCGAGGACTACGAGTGGGGGCTCGAGGGCCCGCAGCTGCTCGAGCTGCCGGGCGGCGGAGTGCTGCTCACTGCGGTGTGCTTCCTCCCCGGCCGGCCCGCCGGTCACCGCCAGCGCCTGCTGATGGCGGTGGCCGAGGAGGCGATCGGGCCGTACGTCGTCCTCGGAGCTGCGGTACAGCCGTCCGGGCCACAGGGCGCCGGTGAGAACGGCCACGCCACCGCCGTCCTCGGACGGGACGGCCTCGTCCACCTCGTCTACCAGGAGCGCGCGGGCGACGGGCTGCCATGGCGGGTCCTCCGAGCCACCGCGCGGCCCGAGGCCATCACCGCCGCACTCGTTGCCGCCAACCCGTCCGAGCAGGCCACGGTGAAGGCCGACCTGGACTCCCTGGCCCTGCCCGCGTGACGGATATGCGAGCGCTCGTCATAGGAGGCGCCGGCTACATCGGGAGCGTGGTGTCCAAGCACCTCCTCGAAGCGGGCCACCGGGTGACCGTCGCCGACGACATGTCGAAGGGGCACGACTGGGCGGTACCCGACGATGCCGAGTTCCGCGCCGTCGACGTCCGGGACCAGGAGGCGCTCGCCGAGGTGGTGGCGGAGGGCTTCGACGCGGTCCTCCACTTCGCCGCCCTCTCCCTCGTCGGCGAGTCGGTCACCGAGCCCGTCCGCTACTTCAAGACCAACGTCGGCGGATCGCTCAACCTGCTCGATGCCATGCGAGCCGGTGGCTGCAGGCGTCTGGTGTTCTCGTCGACGGCTGCGGTCTATGGCGAGCCCGAGGCCATTCCGATCCCCGAGTCAGCGCCCACCCGCCCGACCAATCCCTACGGCGCCTCCAAGATCGCCGTCGACATGGCCATCGGGTACGAGGCCGCCGCGTCCGGGCTGGGAGCGGTGAGCCTCAGGTACTTCAACGTCGCCGGCGCCTCCGGTCGCCAAGGCGAGCTCCACGACCCGGAAACCCATCTCATCCCTTCCGTGCTGAAGGTGGCGCTGGGCGAAGGGGACGCCGTCCGCATCTTCGGCACCGACTACCCGACGCCCGACGGAACGGCGATCCGCGACTACATCCACGTCGACGACCTGGCTCGGGCGCACCTCCTGGCCCTCGAGGCCACTGTCGAGCCGGGCCACCGCATCTTCAACCTCGGCAACGGCACGGGCTTCTCCGTGCGAGAGGTGGTGGACACGGCCCGCCTGGTCACGGGGTGCCAGATCCCCGCGGTCGAGTCACCGCGCCGGCCCGGCGACCCCCCCGTCCTCGTCGCCTCGAGCGACCGTATACGCGCCGAACTGGGTTGGGTGCCGCAGAAGCCTGCGCTCGAGGACATGGTGTCCGACGCCTGGCAGTGGATGCGCGTCCACGGCCGGGCCGCCGCGCTCCAGGACTGAGCGGCCCTCAGCCGGAGGCGGAGGAGGGCGGCGGGCCCTCCGGCTTGTCCTGCTCGTGCTCGGGACGGTGACCGGGGAGGTTGTCCTCGGGGATCGGCCCGGTCGGGCCCGTGGCGCCTCCGGCCCCACCGACCTCGGCCGCGGCCTTGGCGCTGGCGGGGTCGGTCGCCCCCTTGCCACTTCGGTGCAGTTCGGGCTGTTGCGGTTTTGCCATGCCCCGGCGCCTACCCAGCGGTTGCACCCCGCTAACAGCGGTTTCTCGCGTTTGGAGCGGCGCCGGACGGGTAGTCGGTAGACCGGTTGAACCGTCAGCCTGCGCAAGAACCTGAGCCGGGTCGAGCCTTCTCCCGCCCCGGATCGCTGACGAGGAGGCACCCGTGCCTGTCCGCTATCTGATCGTAGGCATCCTTGGCATGGCCCTGGCCCTGTTCGGGATCATGAGGACGCTGTACCCGGCGGTGGCCGTCGGCAT
>CADCTB010000025.1 GCA_902805665.1 uncultured Acidimicrobiales bacterium | reverse complement strand
CCGTGTAGCCCGTCGTCGAATCGCTTGACTGCCTCGTCAAGACGCTCCCAATCCGCCAGTGTTTCGCCAGCCAGATAGCTGGCCGTCGCATCGTGATGGTCCCCCGCGTCGTCGTACCAGGGCCTGCGGACCTCATCGAAGGAACCTGATGAACGCACCGGTCCTAGCCCCAGTGCTTCGGCCGTTTCGATCGCCTTCGGCTCAGTGCTGGCGAGGAGGAAGGGCCGGTCCACGAACCCAAGACGCATGGAGAGTCGTCGGACATCGTCGTACGACTGGTCCGCTAAACGCCACGTCGACGGCGGGACGCCCTCGATGAGCTGGGGACGGCCATGGCGGATCAGCACGAGGCGTGACACCAACGAACATACCTGTCCGGCATGCAAATAGCCGAGCCGGCGCGTCTGCTGCCAATGGGGCCGAATCCCGGCGGACTGCGGGGTTCGGCGAGGGTGCCCCCTACCGCGCGTCCCAGAAAGCCACGCTCAGCGCCACGGCCGCGGCCCTTCATGTGCCGTACGGGGCGGAGGGGCGGTTACGCGCCAGGCGGTGCGAACTCCTGGCCGGAGAGCCAGGGGACGCCAGCCCTCGCCAGGAAACGTGGCCGCCGGAGAGACGGCGGTACCGCATCCCGCCCTGGGGCGTGGCCGGTCCGTATTCACTCGCCACGACCGCGGGGCGCAGCCAGCCCCCACTCTGGCGCGATGCTGTCGCAGTAGGGTCAGAACGACTGCGTGGATTGGCTGTCGGAAATGAAGACTTGTCGACCCAATAGATGGCCGTGACCGTCCAGGGCGCTCTTGCCGCGCGAGAAGAGCCTGGGCGAGCCCTCGTCAGCGGGATGGCCCAGCCCAACCACAGGCTGCTGCACGTCTCCGCTGCGTCGCCAGCGCTGCAGAGAACCGAGTGTGACCGCCAGCCGCTGCGGCCCTGCGGAATCCGCTCGGAGTCCGCTCAGAGTCCGCATTGCATCGCTCAACAGCGCACTACAGTGCGCAACAAGGTGGAAGAAAAAGCGCTCCGACCTGCGGTTTTGTGGCAAAACCCCTGGTCAGACGCTTGCCGATATCTGCTTTGCAAGCAGGGGGTCGTCGGTTCGAGTCCGATCGTCTCCACTCACAAAAGTGCAGGTCAGAGGCCATATCGCCGTCGACCGGCTCGTTGCACGCAGCCAAGTGAGTCCGCAATAGTCCGCATCGCGGAAGGGTCGAACCGAACCGAGTGACCCTACTGCCGGCGGCAGGAGGGTCACGAACGAAGTATTGCGGCGGCGAGCATTCGACCGCACGGCGACGCCGTGCGCACGGGGGTGAGAGCCCCACGGCCGAACCCTGAGGCGTAGCGGGTGTTGTTTGCACGTCGGAGTCGATACTCAGCCCGGCGAATCCAACGTCCCGCACCAGCGTGTTCCTGCTCTGGAGCTGCGAGCTCGGATCGGGAGATACGGGCGGGTACGGGTCCAATAACTGCGGTGTCTAGCTTCGAGAAGGGGACGTCCAGCCCAGTGCACCCGGCCGAGGACAATCTGATGAATCAGAAGGTCGCATTTGCGATGCTGACCGGTGCCGAGCGTCGGCTCAGTCCTGCCATGCTGGGTCCTTGCTGAGCCCGGTCAGAGCACGATGGGTCGCTCCGCTGTCAAGCGCCGGTAGTTGCCTAGAACTGGCAGTGGTCCTTGACGTACGCCGAAACCCGCGTTCCGGCGGCTTGGGGTTCCGGGCGCGCTCACCTGGGCAGCGGCGGCCGCGGCCGCCGCTGCGTCGCCACGCATGCGTGCGTCGGCAAATGCGTCACTGGCGCCGGTCCGTGTGTCGATGTCCCTTCGAAGCGCAGCTGGCGCCGCCCCTCTCACCCTGGCGTTGAGCTCCTTCTGCTGCGTGAAGTACTGCAGGCGTACCCCGACGTCAACGGAGGAAGCGTCGCCCACCGAGGAAAGCTGGGCGAACTGAGCCTTAACGGCGTCGCAGAATGCACCGTCGCCGGTGGCCTTGCCGCCGGTGCCGCCAGCGGCCGAGACGGAAGTACTCACGGCGTCCGAGGACGCCTGTGTGCCACCGCCGCCGCCGCATGCCGCCAGCATCATTGCGGCGGTCGTCACGGCCACGGCGAGAGCCGATCGGGCATCGGTACCTGGAACTTTGGATCTGACCGCCATCACGACCTCCAGACGTGCGTTGGGGTGGTGGGCTTCAGCTGCCACTCGGCGTTCAGGCAGATCAGTGCTGCGAACTGCTTTTTCGTTCCGCACGGAGTACCCGGCCGGGTCGCCGGGCCTTCGTCCATGCGTCGGTCATCCGGCCGCCGAGGATCAGCCCTTCGGCTCCCGCTCGAGCCAGATCCCAAGCCCGAAGAGAACGGGGTCCTACGGTCCTAATGTGGCGTCGATGCCGCTGAGGATTTCAGTCGCCGGCCTCGTGGAGATCGCCGTCGACGACGTGCCGGTCGAGATGGACCGCCTGGGGCGCATAGGCAGGCTCTTCTGGGTCTACCTCGTCTCTGAGCGGCGGCGCCCTGTCGCCAAGGACGAGCTCGCCGAGGTGTTGTGGGGCGAAGACCAGCTGCCCCGGTCTTGGGAGCAGATGCTCCGCGGGAACGCCTCGAAGCTGCGGAGCATCCTTGCCACCGCCGGCATGGATCCCGCGGTCGCGCTGAGCAGCGCCTTCGGCGCCTACCAGGTCCGTCTCCCGTCCGACGCAGTGGTCGACGTGGAGGAAGCGCAGGCAAACCTGGAGCGAGCCATCGCCGCGCTCGGCACTGGCAACGCCAAGGACGCGTACCGGGCGGCGGCGGCGTCAGTTGCGGTGGCGGCCAGAAGGTTCATGCCGGGCTGGTCGGGTGTCTGGGTCGACCGACGCGAAGCGGAGTTGCGCGAGCTGCATCTGCGTGGGCTCGACCTGCTTGCCCAGGCCGCGGTGGCGACGGGTCAGTGGGCCGACGCCATAGCGGCGGCCGAGCAGGCGGTCGGCCTCGAGCCGTTCCGCGAGTCCGCCCACCAGGCCCTGATGGCGGCCCACCGCGGCGCAGGCAATCCGGCGGAGGGATTGCGTGCCTACGAGCGCTGCCGGCGGGTTCTGGCCGAGGAACTGGGTGCCAGCCCCTCCGCGGCGACCGAGAGCATCTACATCTCCCTCCTGAGCGACGAGGCGCCTCCCGAGACATCGGAGGACTCCCGGATTCCGCTGCCGCTGGCCCTGGCCCCTACAGCACACAGCTTCCTCGTCGGGCGAAAGACCGAGTCCGACCACCTCCGGGGGGCCCTCGAGCGGGCGACATCGACTGGCCGCCAGGTCGTGCTGGTCGCCGGGGAGCCGGGTATGGGCAAGACGACGCTGGTCTCCGACTTCGCCCGCGAGGCCCACGCCAGCGGCGCCCGGGTCCTCTACGGGCGCTGCGACGAGGAGCTGGGCGTGGCCTATCAGCCCTTCGCCGAAGCCCTCGGCCACTACGTGGCCCATTGCCCGCTGCCTGAGTTGGGCGCCCACGTGGACACCCACGGCGCCGAGGTCAGCCGCGTCGCGCCGGAGCTGATGCGCCGACTCCCCGATCAGCCACCGCTGGCCACTGGTTCTGACGGCGACCGCTACCGGCTGTTCCAGGCGGTGGCGGACCTGGTCGACCGGGCGACGCACCGTGGCCCCCTCCTGCTCGTGCTCGATGACCTGCACTGGGCCGCGCCTCCGACCCTCGCGCTGCTTCGCCACGTGGCCCGGGCGAGGACGGCCCCCCTAGTCGTCATCGGCACCTACCGCCACACCGAAGTCGGAGCCGACCACCCCTTGGCCGCGACGCTCGCCGACCTGTGGCGGGAGCCCGGCGTCGAGCGGATCGTGCTCGAGGGGCTGGAGGAGGAAGGGGTCTCGGCCTTCGTCGAGCGGACCGGCAGCCCCGACGGCATCGACCAGCACGCCCTGGCCCGGGCGTTGCACGCCCGCACCGCCGGCAACCCATTCTTCGTGGGCGAGTTCCTGCGCTACGTGGCCGAGACCGGCGTCGTGTACCGGCGGGACGGGACCTGGAGCTACTACGAGGACTCCGAGCACCTGGGCGTGCCCGAGGGCGTCCGGGACGTGCTGTCCCGCCGGCTGGGCCGGCTCTCCGAGCCGGCCAATCGGGTGCTGACGATGGCCTCGGTCATCGGTGCGGAGTTCGACCTGGCGCTCCTGGAGCACCTCACCGGGCCGGCCGGTGACGACGTGGCCCTTGACGCCCTCGACCAGGCCGTCGAGGCCCAGGTCGTCGTCGAGATGGGGACGGGCCACTACCGGTTCGCCCACGCCTTGGTGCGGGAGACCATCTATTCGGCGCTCACGGCCACGCGTAGGGCCAGGCTGCACCACCACGTGGGGAATGCGTTGGCGTCGCTTCCCGGCGATCACGACGTCCGTCTACCGTCGCTCGCCCACCACTTCGTCGAGGCTGCGGCCGACGGCGCTGCCACCGAGGCGGGGAACTACGCCCTCACCGCGGCCCGCCAGGCCTTCGACAAGTCGGCATGGGAGGACGTTCTGGTCTATGTGAAGTCGGGCCTCGATGTGCTTTCGCCGGCGGAGCCGGCTCACCTCGCGCTGCGCTTCGAGCTCGTCCTACTCCGCTACGAGACCCTGATGATCGTCCCGGACTTTCGGTGGGCCCGTATGGCGCTCCTTGACGCCGTCGAAACGGCACAACTGCTCGGGTCGCCGGAGCAACTGGCCCGGGCGACCAGCCTCTATCTCCTGACCGGCCGGATCGATACCCACGTCGCCGAAGTGGCCCACGAGACGCTGCAAGGCCTCGGTGAATCAGCGCCGCACCTCCGCGCCCGGCTGATGGCGGGCCTGGCGGTGAGCGCTCGTCATAGCGATGCCCGCGGCGCCGAGACCACGGCTCGAACTGCACTCGCGCTGGCTCGGGAGTCGGGCGACACCGACGCGGTCCACGCCGCGCTGGTGGGCTGCAAGTGGTTCGTCAACGAGTCACCGCGCGCCAGCGAATGGCTCGCCTTGGAAGATGAGCTGGTCACCCTCGGCACGGTGTCCGGTCCAGTGGCCGGCCCAAGTCGATGGTTCCACAGCCTGGGTCGTACCCGGGCGTTGGCGCGGCTCACCCTCGGCGACCGGGCCCGGTTCGAGGACGACGCGGGAACGTTGAAGGTCCGCTCGGGCGAACTTCAGAACCCGGCAGCCCAGTGGAACGATCTGCTGTGGCGTGGCACCCTCGCCCTTCTCGACGGGCGGTTCGGCGAGGTGGAGGCGCTCGCTTCGGCGCACCTGGACCTGGTCTCGATCCAGGTTGATCCCTGGGCCATCCAGATGGGCAAGCTGGCGCTCGAGCAGGGACGTGCGGGGGAGTTCGAGAGTGAGATGGTCCGTATCTCCACAGCCGTCCCCGGAAACACCGCGCTCAGGGCGATGCTCGCCTGCACGCACGCAGAGACCGGCCGGCACGACGCTGCCCACCGGATCTTCGAGGAGCTGGCGGCCGACGACTTCCGGCGCGTACTCCGGGGTATGACGAGCACGGGCTTCGCCTACGTGGCCGAGACGGTTGTCGCCCTCGGGCAGGTGGACCTGGCCGAACGGGTGTACCAGCTGTACCTTCCTTACTCCGGACTGGCCGCCGTCTCCGGCCTGGGCGCCCACTGTCCTGGTGCCGTCGACCGCTACCTGGGTCAGCTGGCCGCCACCCTCGGCCGGTGGGACGAGGCCGAGGCCCACTACATCGCGGCGATCGAGCTCGAGACCGGCCTCCGTTCGCCACCGCTTCTGGCCCGGACCCGATACTGGTACGGCCGCATGCTTCTGCAACGAGGCCGACCTGGTGACGCCGAGCGGGCTCGATCCCTCCTGAAGTCCGCCGTCGAGACCGCCGAGGGTCTCGGTATGGCCCGCCTCGCTGCTCAGGCCTCCGAGCTGAGCTGAACGCTTCCGCTGATGCGTGTCACCCGCAGGTGGTCTTGCAGAACCAATCGCTGAGCCCCGCGTGCGGGGGGGTCAGCGCCACGGGCCCTCCGAGCTTCGTGGTGTTGTATACGGCCACATCCCGGAAAGTGCTCAAAGGGAAGGCCGGTACCTCGTCGGCCAGTGCCTCCTGGCCTCGTCTAACGAGGTTCCGCCGCTTCTCCCGATCGAGCTCGCGGTCGACCTGCCGCCAGATGTCGTCGAGCACCGGACTGGCGATGCGGCTGATGTTCCCGCCCGAGAACCCGTTCGCCTCGGTGGGGATCCTGTTGGAACAGAATCGGACGCACTGGCCTGGGTCGGTCGGGTAACCGACTCCGGTGAAGTACACCTGGTAGTTGCCCTTGGGGACCAGGTCCCCGACCAGCGCGGGCCCGGCCGCCCGCGTCGTGGCGTCGAAGCCGGCCTCCTTCCACTGGCTTTCGACGATCTGTGCGAGGAGCACCTGGAATTGGACGGCGGCGGCGACGCTCAGCTCGACCCGCGCCCGCACGTCGCCTCTGGCCCAGACGCCGTCGGGTCCCTTCGCCCATCCGTCGGCCCGCATCAGTTCGGCCACCTTTGTGAGGTCGCGGCGGTAACGGGCGAAGGGCTCGCTGTACCACTCGGGGATGACAGCCGTCGCCAGCGCGTGGGTGGGACGGGCATCGGGAAAGATCTGACCTGCCAACTGCCTCACGATGACGTCGCGGTCCGTGGCATAGGCGAGCGCTTGGCGGAATGGCGACCGGTCGAAAGGTGGCCGCTGGGTGTTGAACACGAAGAAGCTGGAGCCCGAGCTTGGGATAAGTTCGAACGCGGTATCGGGCATGCTCCTGACCTCCTGAATGGAGGGGTCGGCGCCGGCGTCGATGATCATGTCGATCTGGCCGGTCTTGTACGCTTGCCGCCTGCCGGGAATATCGACCACCCTCGACACCACTGAGTCGAGGTGGGCGGGCTTCCCCCAGTACCGGGGGTTGCGGACGATCTTGAACTCCTGGCCACGGGTCCAGTGGTCGAGCATCCACGGTCCCCCAGAGAACCGGTAGCCGTCCTTCATCTCCGCGGTGCGGTCCTTGCCCTCGAGGAGGTGTCTCGGCAGGATCGGCTGGAAGCGGTCGCGCCAGTTGCCACTCGGTTCCCGCCAGGTGACGACCGCCCTCGTCGGGTCGGCATCGTCGACGCCGGCGATGTCGCCCATGCCTCGGACGTCGGTGGCTCGACCCTGTTCCCAGGAGTAACGGAAGTCGGCGGCCGTGATGGGTGTCCCGTCCGACCAGACCGCCTGGGGATTGATGCGGTACGTGACGCGTTGGGGTGGTCCGGGCTCAACCTCCGGCTCCCCGGCGAGAAGAGCGGTTGGGCGATGTTGACCGTCGACGAACCTCATCGGCGCGGGAAGGGTGTGCTGGACAAGAATCCCGTTGTTGCCGGCGCCACAGGGTGCGTACCAGTCGGCACAGGCTGGCTCGCCGGCGCCGATCACGATGGTGCCGCCCTGGCGGGGTTGCTCGGCCGCCGGCTCCGGGCTGATCACTCGGTCGTCTCCCGGACCGCTGCACGCCACCAAGAGGGTCAACGCCAGGCCGGCCGCCGGCAGGAACCGACCGACGCTTCGATGCGAACTCATCCGCCGTCCTCCTCAGTGTCTTTCAGGCCGAAGTGTAGGGGCCAGCGCCGGCACGACTTTCCTCTGAGCAAACCATGCCATGCGCTCTCTGCGCGTGGTCCTGGGCACGGGCGACGAGGCGTTACAACCTCGTGGGTCGACACTCCGGCGCTGACATCGCCGCCGAGCGGTCGGCCGCTTGCGAACGCCTTCTCGACCTTCTTGCGGGCCGAGTCCTCGGCGAAGGCGTGAGCGGTCAGCTGGCCTCGATCTCAACGGCGAACGGCCGCTTCTTCTTCGGCCTTTGCCGGCAGCCGCGGTCAGCTGTTGCGCTAGGTCTCAAGCGGGATTGGGCGGATGGAAGGCGCTGGGCGGGAAATGCGAGCTCGGGTAAGCAGCCGCTATCAGCCCCTGCAGCTCATAGGCTTCACCGAGCAGAAGGGCGGTACCGGTCTCCGTTGCCCCGTTCGGAGTGCCCGCAAGGGCCTCCACTTCGTACGAGTAGCTGTTCAGCAGTGCGAAAGACCGAATCGGTGCCGGCGGTCGGGCAGGATTCGGCGGATACAGCGCGTCTCGGGCGCGTAGGACTCTGCTGACCAACTGCTCGGTGGCGGGATTGGGCGGGTAGTACACGAGCGTGGCGTCGGCCAGCTCAGTGAAATACGAGCTCAGGGGTTCGGGAGCGCAGTCCTCACCGCACCCCGTGTCCGCGCTGGCCCCGTTTGTGAAGCCGGTACCGAGGAACAGCAGGCCCAAACTCAGCACCCAGAACAGAACACGTCGAATAGGCATGTCGCCTCCGTTGTTGTGTCGGTCCAACCCTGCCGACGGAGCACTGCGGGAAAAGTGGGTTGGCTGTGTTCTCGGCGCCATATCAGGGCTGCCCTTCATCATCGTTCTTGCTCCTTCTCTCGTTGATGGTGCGGTATTGTTGGCGGTGTTCCGTCCCCTGGTTTCGCGTTGAAACAGCGTTGTCAGCATCAAGCATCCTCAGCTCCTTGACACCGGGGCTGGGGAGGCTGTCTCAGTGCGGCTTCTCGAACGAGACCCTAGGAAACAGCTGTAGATCCGCTGTAGACGGACTTCCATCGGCCGGCGAATGTTGCCGGACGTAGGTTGGTGATCTGCCGCTGAGGATCTCAGTCGCCGGCCTCGTGGAGATCGCCGTCGACGACATCCCAGTCGAGATGGACCGCTTGGGACCCAGCGGCAGGCTCTCCGGGGTCTACCTCGTCTCCGAGCGGCAGGCGCCCCGTCGTCAAGGACGAGCTGGCCGAGGCGCTGGTTTCACAGCTTGCCGTGGGCGGGCGTTGGCCAGACTCACGCTCGGCGACCTGACCGGGTTCGACGACGGCCTTAGAAGGGTGGGAGCCGCTCGGTCGAACTACAAGAACCCTGCTGCCCATTGGAACAATCTGCTGTCGCGGGGCACACGCGCCCTTCTGACCGCCGGTTTGGCGACGGAGAGGCCCTCGCTGCGCGCACCTGAGCCTCGGCGCAGCCCAGGTGGGCCCGTGGGCCGTCCAGATGGGCAAGCTGGCGCTCGAGCAGGGAAGGGCGGAGGAGTTCGAAGCTCCTCGGTTTGGTCCGCCTCGCCGCTCAGGCCTCCGAGCTGGGCTAAACCCCTGCGCTGGTGCGTGTCACCCGCACGTGGACTTGCAGAACCATTCGCTGAGCCCCGCGTATGGGGGGGTCAGCGCCACGGGCCCGCCGAGTTTCGTGCTGTTGAACACTGCAACATCTCGGATGCTGCTCAAGGGGAATGCCGGCAACTCCTCGGCCAGCGCCTCCTGGCCTCTTCGAACGAGGTCCCGCCGCTTTCCCCGATCGAGCTCTCGGTCGACCTGCCGCCAGATGTCGTCGAGCACCGGACTGGCGATGCGGCTGACGTTCCCGCCCGAGAAGCCGTTCGCCTCGGTGGGGATTCTGTCCGAACAGAAGCGGACGCACTGGCTCGGGTCGGTGGGGTAACCGACTCCGGTGAAGAGCACCTGGTAGTTGGCCTTGGGGACCAGGTCCCCGAGCAGCGCGGCGGCCCCGATGGCCCGCGTGTTGGCGTCGAAGCCGGCCTCCTTCCACTGGCTCTCGACGATCTGGGCGAGGAGCACCTGGAATGGCACGTTCACAGAGACGCTCAGCTCGACCCGCGCCCGGACATCGCCTCGGGCCCAGATGCCGTCCGGTCCCTTCGCCCAGCCGTCGGCCCGCATCAGCTCGGCCACCCTTGTGAGATCGCGCCGGTAGCGGGAGAAGGGCTCGCTGTACCACTCGGGAATGGCCGCCGTCGCCAGCGCCTGGGTCGGGCGGGCGTCCGGAAAGATCGGACCGGCCAGTTGCGCCACGATGGCGTCGCGGTCCGTCGCAAAGGCGAGGGCCTGGCGGAATGCCCTTCGGTCCAATGGTGGCCGCTGCGTATTGAATACGAAGAAGCTGAACCCGGAGCTCGGTATCGGTTCGAACGCAGTATCGGGCATGTCCTTGAACTCCTGGATGGAGGCGTCGGCGCCGGGCGGCATGATCATGTCCATCTGGCCGGTCTTATAGGCCTGCCGGCTGCCGGGGACATCGGCAACCCTGGAAACGATCGCGTCGAGGTGGGCGGGCTTCCCCCAGTAGCGGGGGTTGCGGACGATCTTGAACTCCTGGCCCCGGGTCCAGTTGTCGAGCATCCAAGGTCCCCCGGAGAATCGGTACCCGTCCTTCATCTCCGAGTTGCGGTCCTTGCCCTCGAGGAGGTGTCTGGGCAGGATCGGCTGGAAACGGTCCCGCCAGTTCCCGCTCGGCACTCGCCAGGTGACGACCGCCGTCGTCGGGTCGGCATCGTCGACGGCGGCGATGTCGCCCATGCTTCGGATGTCCGTGGCCCGGCCCTGTTCCCAGGAGTAACGGAAGTCGGCGGCCGTGATGGGTGTCCCGTCCGACCAGACCGCCTGGGGGTTGATGCGGTACGTGACCCGTTGGGGCGGTCCGGCGTCGACCACCGGTTCGCCGGCGAGAAGGGCCGTCGGGCGGTGTTGACCGTCGACGAACCTCATCGGCGCGGGAAGGGTGTGCTGGACAAGAATTCCGTTGCTGCCGGCGCCACAGGGTGCGTACCAATCGGCACAGATCGGCTCCCCGGCGCCGATCACGATCGTGCCCCCCTGGCGGGGCTGCTCGCCGCCCGGCTCGGGGCTGATCACCCGGTCGTCGCCCGAGCCGCTGCACGCCACCAAGAGGGACAACACCAGGCCGGCCTTCGCAAGCGATCGACCGACGCCTCGATGCGAGCTCATCCGCCGTCCTCCTCAGTGTCGTTCGGCCGAAGTGTAGAGGCCAGCGCCAGCAGGAGTTCCGCCGGAAGATTCATGCCGTGCACGACCTGCGCGTGGTCCTGGGCGCGGGTGACGAGCGCTTCGTCACCGTCCTCGGACACCTCGAACCCGCAGTCGCACCGGATGACTCTCACGGTTGGGAGTGTCTCAACCCGCCGTAGAAACTCCGTAGACGGCGTTGTCGTCTCTCGCCGTCTACGACGCGTCTACTGAGGATCTACGCATCCTCCTTACCTTGCTGGTGACTGACCTACGCAAGAGGAGCTTCGATGATCCGTTCTGACACCCGCGCCGTCGTCGCACCTGTGTCCCAAGCCTTGGCGGTGAAGCTGCACTGGGCCTTGCGAATCGGAGTGGTCTTGGAGTTCCTCGGCCACGGCTTGGCCGGCTTTTACCGGCCGGTGAGCTGGATCCCGTATTTCACCCTCTTCGGGATACCGGAGACCTTCGCCTCCAGCCACATGTTCGTCATCATCGGAACGGTCGATATCGCTCTGGCCGTTCTGCTGCTGGTTCGTCCCATGCGCGCCGTGATGGCCCATATGGCGGTGTGGGGGCTGATGACGGCGTGGTTGAGGCCGTTGACCGGAGAGTCGTGGTTCGAACTGGTCGAGCGGGGCGCCAACTTCGGCATGCCGCTGGCGCTGCTCGTGCTTTCCGGCTGGGGCGGGCGCTCGCTGTGGTCATGGTTCGAGCGTGTCCGGCCTCCTGAGGAGATCGGCGAGGAACTCGCCCGACGGCTGGCCTGGGTGATGAGGGTGAGCATCGCATTGCTACTGGTGGGTCACGGTGGTCTCGGCATCTGGGCGGCCAAGAAGGAGTGGTTCGATTTCCTCGGGTGGGTCCGTGTGACGGACGCCTCGCAGGCTGCCGACCTGATGCCCTGGGTGGGCGCCTTAGAAGTTGTGCTCGGCCTTGCGGTCCTGATCAAGCGGCTCCGCCACCTGCTCCTCTTCGTGCTGGTCTGGAAGCTCGGCACCGAACTGCTTCGGCCTCTGGTCGGCCAACCCAACTACCAGTTCGTCGAGCGCGCCGGAGATTATGTACTGCCCCTGGCCCTGTTCTGGCTTGTCGGCGACCCGCCGCGCGGCGGTCCCGCCGAGGACGTCGATGGGCCGATTTCCGAGCATCGCGGCGGCAGAGGGACCATGCCCTACGAAAAGTCTACGGCGGATCTACACGTCATCCGTACTGTGCAAGTGGCGGCCGGTCCCGGTCACCGTGCCTAGCCCATCAGCGACACCTGACCAAAAACCACACCGAAAGAAGAGAGCCTTCATGTCCAACTTTTCGTTCCCCGAAATCGATAACAGCGTCGTCATGGCCTCCAGGAGTGCGGAGCGCGTGATCGACGATGCCGTCGGCTTCAGACAGATCATCATCGGCCAGGAGAACGCTCTGGGCGAGGTCGTCTCCAAGCAGGAAGGCAAGATCTGGACGTTCGCCAATGCGGCCGTCTGTTACAACGCACCCATGCACAGCGCCTTTGTGATCGAGGGCGACATCTACAAGAAGTGGCTCAGCCTCGGTGGTCTGGAGTTCGGAGTCCCGTGCAGCAATGAGCGATCGACGCCCGACGGCGTGGGCCGATACAGCCACTTCAACGACAACACCTGCTCGATCTACTGGAGCCCGGGAACGGGGGCAGCAGCGATCATGGGTGAGATTCGCAAGAAGTGGGCGTCCCTGGGCTGGGAGCGGTCGCCGCTCGGTTACCCCGTCACTGACGAGTTGCCCACGCCTGACGGGGTGGGACGCTTCAACCACTTCATGAACGCTGGCTCGATCTACTGGTCGCCGAACACGGGCGCCAACACGATCGACGGTGACATCCGGGAGAAATGGGGGACGCTGGGATGGGAGACCTCCTACCTGGGCTACCCGACCACTGACACGCTCGACCTGCCTGAGGGCGGCCGCGTGAACGAGTTCGAGCACGGCGGCATCTACTGGTGGGGCGACATAGGGGCAATCGACCTCAGAGACGTGGTGGTCCACTACACCGGTCTGCATTGCCTCGGCACAACGGACGGACCGGGTTCGGACGAGCCCTACGCGATCATGAGCGTGTCGACCCCCAAGTTCGCGGACACTCTGCGGACCAGGATCTACGAGGACGAGGACGTCGACGATGGTGATTCGGTCCCGGATCTCCTGGAGATCTACCGGGGGCGAGCGTACGGGATCAATATCAGCAGCGTGCTCATGGAACACGACTACGGCGATCCCGACAAGTACAAGAAGCAGATTCACGACGTCGTCATGGGGGTTCACGCCGTTGGCACCGGGGCGTTGGGTCTGATTCCGCTCGTGGGACCCGTGGCCGCCGCGATCGCAGGGCCCGTGTTGGGCACTCTGATGCCCAGCATCAGCGGGGCCATCAACGACCTGTTCGACTGGGATGACAACCGCGTCGGGGCGTCGACCCTGACGCTGTCGGCGAAGCAGATGGTCGTGCTGGCCGCTCGAACGGAGAACAGCACCTTCGACGGCATCGGGTTCAAGGCGCAGAGCGACTTGATCTCCGGGCTCGGCGGCTCGTACAAGGTCTATTTCGGGATCGTCCCGGCCTGAACGGCCCATCTACAGCGGATCTACAGCCCCTTCCTAAGTTCCCGTTCGAGAGGCGGCACCGATGCGGCCTCCCGCCCTACACGCAAAGGAGCGTCATGAACATCAAGAAGCTTGTCCTCACCGCGGCCGTCGCCGGCTCTGTTCTCGTGGGGAACCCCGGCCCGGCCGCCGCCGTGACCGCCCGTCAGGACTTCACCGTTGTGAAGATCGGGGCCAACACGGGCACGGTGGTGGGCCAAGGGCTGATCACCGGCGCAGGGACCGAGGAGAACAATCGGCTCCAGGTCCCCCGCGGAGGCCCGTTCCAGGTCCAGTTCATGTTCCCGCAAGGCGATCTGTACCAGACCATCACCCCCGCCGGCCCGCCTCAGCTCGACTTCAATCCCACGACCTGCGTGGCCCGTCTGACGTTCACCCACACGGCGGTCGTCACCGGCGGGACCGGCGCGTACGCGGGCGCAACCGGAGGCGGCACGGCCGTTGCCAACCTCACCGTGATCCGCGGACGCAACGCTGACGGCAGCTGCCTGCCGGAAACCGCCCCGCCGATCTTCGAGATGTCCTATGTGAGGGCGACCGGCACCGTGACCGTTGGCTGATGGTTGGTCGCGGCGAAGGGGCGGCGGGCCGGACCCGCCGTCCCTGGCCGGGGTCTACGCCGCCTCTACATCCGATAGGTCACCGTGTCCGTGATGAGAGTCATGCGATGCGACTGTGGCTTCGAGGCGACGGGCGACGGCGACGACGAGCTGGTCCTGCGTGCCCAGATCCACGCCCGGGAGGTGCACAGCATGCAGCTCTCGGCCGAGCTCGTGCTGCGGCTGGCCAACGACACGACGGAGCGCCCCGGCGGCTAGTCCCGTCGGGGCGCAGCAGGCCGGTCGCAGCCCCTACCATCTCGACCGGATGATCGGTCTGGTCGGACGGCGGTTGGTTTGGTCGGGCGCAATTCTGCTCGTCGCGTCGATGGTGCTGTTCGTGTTCGTGAGGACCACGACCGACCCGCTCTCCGTCCTCAGGGGCGGCATCCCGGGGGACCCCACGGCGTCGGTGCCCGAGAGCACCGCCGGCCTCATCGAGTCCGAGGAGAAGCGGCTCGGGCTGGACCGGCCGCTTGCCGAGCAGTACCTGAGTTGGTTGTCGCACTTCGTGCGGGGCGACTGGGGGGAGAGCATCGTCTCCCGTCGATCGGTCGGCGCCGAGATCCGCCAGCGCCTTTGGAACACCACCCAACTGGTGGTGTGGGCGATCCTGTTGTCCCTCGCCATCGCCGTGCTCGTCGGGGTCGTCTGCGCGTCCCGGCCCGACTCGGCTCTCGACCATCTCATCTCCGGGCTGTCGATCCTCGCCCTCTCAATGCCGGCGTTCTGGTTCGCCCTCCTGTCCATCGAGTGGTTCGTGTTCCGACCGCGGCAGCAGTTGGGACTGGACCAGCCGATCCTGTTCTCCGTAGGGATGCGGAGCGCCACCGAAGGCGTGCCGCTCGACTACCTGCGCCACCTCGCTCTTCCGGTGCTGGTGCTGTCGTTACCTCTGTCGGCGGCGTGGAGCCGCTACGTCCGGGCCGCCATGCTCGATGTGATCTCGGCGCCCTACATCCGCATGGCCAAGGCGAAGGGCGTCCCGCGGCGACGGGTGCTCGTTCGACATGCGCTCCGGAACGCCCTCATCCCGTTCACCACCATCTCGGCGGTCGGGATCGGGCATCTCTTCGGCGGCGTCATCGTGACCGAGTCGATCTTCGCCCTCCCCGGGATGGGACAGCTGTTCTTCAACGCCCTCCGTGCCGGCGACACGAACGTGATCCTCCCCTGGCTCATGGTGGCCGCGTCCTTCGTCCTGCTCCTCGTCCTCCTGTCCGACGTGCTCCTCGGCTTCCTCGATCCGCGGGTTCGGTCGTCCTGATGGCCGTGGGTGTCGAGCCTGACCGCCCGCCGCGACTCCCCTCACCCGATGTCGCAGGCCCGCTCGGAGCCGTCGCCGCCACCCCGGCCGCCGCCCAATGGCGGCTGGTGGCTCGTCGGTTCCGGCGTCGCAAGGTGTCCATGGCGGGCCTGGTGGTCCTCGGGCTCCTCGCCCTGTCCGCCGTGCTGGCGCCGCTCCTCACGCCGTATGAGGTCAATCCCACACTGGACGCCGAGGTGCTGTCGCAGTCCCGCCAGCCGCCGTCGCTCCGCCATCTGTTCGGCACCGACGAGCTGGGTCGCGACCAGCTGACCCGGGTGCTGTACGGGGGGAGGATCTCCCTCCTCGTCGGGCTGTGCGTGGCGCTGGGGTCCACGATCATCGGGACGACAGTGGGCGCGGTGGCGGGGTATTTCGGGGGCCGGGTCGATCAGGCCTTGATGCGCCTCGTCGACCTCCTCCTCGTGCTCCCCGGGACGGCGCTGCTCATGGTGGCCCAGCGCGGCCTCGGCAGCTCGCTGACCGTAATCGTCCTCCTTCTCGCCTTCCTGTTCTGGCGCTCGGTGGCCCGAATCGTGCGTGGACTTTTCCTGTCGCTCAAGGAGCAGGAGTTCGTCGAGGCGGCCCGGGCGTCGGGGGCGTCGAGCACCCGGATCATCGTGTCGGAGATGCTGCCGAGCGTCGTCGGCCCGATCTGCGTGCACCTCACACTGGCCGCCGGCGCCGCCATCCTCTCCGAATCGGCGCTTTCGTTCCTGGGCTTCGGGATCCAGCCGCCTTCGGTCTCATGGGGCAGCATGCTCTCGCAGTCCCGAGGGGCGGTGGGGACCGACCTGGCCTACCTCGTCTACGCGCCCGGCCTGGCCATCCTCCTCACCGTGCTCGCCGTGAACTTCGTGGGCCAGGGTCTGCGCGACGCCCTCGACCCGCACACGAACGCCTGACGGCTGAAGGGGTCGAGGACGTCCGTCGCAACGAGGCGGACGAATCAGCCCGACCGCGTCGTCCTCGGCCCTTCCGCCGCCCGTGGTTCAGGAGGGGCCGGCGAGCCAGTCGGCCGACAGCTTGTGGATCAGGTGGCGCTGCTGCTCCCAGATCACGAAGTGGGATGCGCACGGCACCGTCACCAGCATCTTGTCGGAGGTCCCTAGGTCCTCCAGGAGATGACCGACGTTGACCGGCGAGATGGTGGTGTCCAACGCGCCGCGAATGAGGAGCGTCGGGGCCGACACCAGGCCGGCGGTGGTCTGGTTCCAGCCCCACTGGCTGGTGACGGGGATGCGCAGCACGCCCCCTAGCTGTAGTGCCCAGACAGGTTGCTGACACGGCTCATGGGCGGGCCGCCGATCGCGGTGTGGTGTCGATGATGGTTGTAGCGGTGGAGCCAGGTCGTCAAGGCCCGGTTCCGCTGACCCTCTGAGCTCCACGGTCGGGCATAGGCCCACTCGGCCAAGAGGGTGCGGTTGAACCGTTCGACCTTGCCGTTGGTGGCGGGACGGTAGGGCCGTGTCCGGGAGTGGACGATGCTGCCCAGAGCGACGGCGAAGTCCCTGCTGCGGTAGCAGCTGCCGTTGTCGGTGAGCACTCGTTCGACCGTGATCCCGATCCGGCTGAAGTGGGCGGCCGCACGGCCCCAGAAGCCGGCGGCGGTGGCCGCCTTCTCGTCGGCCAGGACCTCGCTGTAGGCGAGGCGGCTGTAGGCGTCGACAGCGGAGTGGACGTAGGCGTAGCCGGGTCGCTCTCGCTTGGCGTGGCCGTCGTGGGGTCGTGCCGCCCGACCGTGGACCCGCCACCCGCCGCCCTTGGGTATCCGCCCCAGCTTCTTCACGTCGATGTGCACCAGCTCGCCAGGGCGGCTCATCTCCATCCGGCGAATCGGCGTCCTGGTGGGGCGGTCCAGGCAGTCGAGGCGGTTGAGGCCGTGGCGGAGGAGCACCCGGTGCACCGTGGAGGACGGCATCTTGATGATGCCGGCGATGCGGGCTGGTCCGTAACCGCGGTTGGTGCGCAGCCAGACGATGCGTCGCTCCCTCGAGGCCTTCGTCTTGGTCGGACAGCGACGAGGCCGGCTGGACCGGTCCTGGAGACCGGCGACGCCCTCGGCCTGGTAGCGACGCCACCAGACATACGCCCGGTCTCGGGACATGCCCATGGCTTCGGCCACGTGGGCGACCGGCCAGCCGGCCTCGATGCGTTGACAGAGAAGCAATCGACCTTCGGGAGTCAGTCGAGCGTTACGGTGCACTGAGAGCCTCCGTGGTGAGTGGGTTCCGTGACAGATCCACACTCGCTCCGGAGGCTCATCTCAGTGGTGGACCCTGTCAGCAAGGTCCGTGGGCACTACAGCTAGAGCGCCGCACATGGTGAAGGGAAGCTTCTGGGGACGGTCGGGCACCATCAACGTCAAGCTCTCACAGGGAGAGGTCGACCGCCTCTGCTCCCGGCGACGCGTTTGGGAACAGGATGCCGGAGCAGTCCTCCAACTCGCCATCGACGAGATGCCTGCCCAGTCGAGGCGGGCGGGACGAGCTGACCTTTACCTCGGAGTGCATCGAGTTATAACCAGAACCTGTGGATCGACCACCCGTTCGTGGGCGCGGCGTACCTTCCTCGTTGACCAAAACGAGAGACACGCCGGCGGTGAGACGCCGGCGGGAAGGAACGCCGATGTTGACAGTAGTCACCGATGACAACGCCCACGCGGACATGGCCGCCGGGCTGGACGAGATCGTCCGGGAGGGCGCCCGGCGCATGCTGGCCGCCGCTCTCGAAACAGAGGTAGCCGGCTACATCGAAGCGCTTGTAGGCGAGCTCGACGACGAGGGCCATCGCCTGGTCGTGCGCAACGGTCACGCCGAGACTCGCACCATCACCACCGCGGCGGGCGGCATCGAGATCGAGGCGCCACGGGTGGACGACCGGCGGGTCGACGACGAGACCGGCCAGCGTTGCCGCTTCCGCTCGGCCATCGTGCCGCCGTGGTGCCGCAAGAGCCCCAAGGTGGCCGAGGTGCTGCCGCTTATGTACCTGCACGGCATGAGCTCGGGCGACTTCGCCCCTGCCCTCGAGGAGTTCTTCGGCTCGGCCGCCGGCCTATCGGCGTCGGTCATCACCCGGCTGACCAAGCAATGGCAGGCCGACCAGCGGGACTTCGCCGAGCGCCGGCTCGACGACCGTGACTACGTGTACATCTGGGCCGACGGCATCCACTTCAACGTGCGTCTGGAGGAGGCACGACTGTGCGCCCTGGTCGTCGTGGGCGTGCGGGCCGACGGGACCAAGGAGCTCGTGGCCATCACCGACGGCCACCGGGAGTCGACCGACAGCTGGGCGGACCTGCTGCGGGACCTCAAGTGCCGGGGCATGGGGGCGCCGATGGTGGCCGTGGGTGACGGCGCCCTCGGGTTCTGGGCCGCGCTGCGCACGGTGTGGCCCGAGACCACCGAGGCCCGGTGCTGGGTTCACAAAGTGGCGAACTGCCTCAACGCACTGCCCAAGTCCGTGCAGCCGACGGCGAAGCGGATGCTGGGCGAGATCCGCGACGCCGAGGACCGTGAGCATGCGGTCAGGGCCATCGACGCCTTCGCCGGCGAGTTCGCCGTGAAGTGGCCCAAGGCGGTGGCCAAGATCGTCGACGACGCCGTGCCGCTGCTCGCCTTCTACGACTTCCCGGCCGAGCACTGGATCCACCTGAGGACGACCAACCCGATCGAGTCGACCTTCGCCACCGTGCGTCTGCGCACCAAGGTCACCAAGGGCCCGGGCTCACGGGCGGCCGGCCTGGCCATGGCCTTCAAGCTCATCGAGGCGGCCGAGCAGCGGTGGCGGTCGGTCAACGCTCCCCACCTCGTCGCCCTTGTCAGGGCCGGCGCCAAGTTCGACAAGGGGGTGATCGTCGAGCGTCCCAACGAGCAGAATCAGGAAGCCGCCGCGTGATCAGGCGGGAGCGTTGATCCACAGGTCTTGACTATTTCTCGGACAGCGGTCGCAATGAGGCCTGGCCGTAACTCGATACCGGCCCGCTGTCGAGAATCGGCACGGTCGTCTCGGACCAGGTGCAGGGCCAACGGCAGATTGGCCGCATCGCCGCGAACCACTGGCGCGTAGTCGTCCGCCGGGCCACCGGTCAAGGTCTCACTCGACGCCGACTGCGGGCACCCGCGCCGCGACAGGGTGCTCCATCCAGCACCCGGGCCCGCAGGGGTTGAGAGGCCTCCCGGTCAGGCCTACTGCACGACGGTGACCATGTAGGGGGCCAGGTCGGGGAGCCGGCGGTCAGCCGGTCGTCAAATGGCAGTGATCCGCTCCAGCCGGGCCACCCTGGAAGACTGACCGTCGATGGCGCTCGACTTCCCCGTGCGAGTAAGGACCGAGCTCGGCGAGGCCGAGCGCCTGCGACAGCTGTCGCTGCCGATAGAAGTCCGACGCCGCCTACCCATCCTGTACTGGGCCCAGCGCAATCGGCGCCTGCTCACGGTCGGCGTCTTCGTGTTCGCCGTCCTCGGCTTCTCGGGCGCCTGGACCGCGGGCGCGCTGGTAGTCGACGGCCCCGGCATCTCGCTGTACGTCCGCATGGCGCTCGACCACCTGGGCGCCGACCGAATGGTGCCGTACTGGCTGCCGGACATCTGGGTCGGCGCCCCGATGTGGGCGGTAACGCCGACCCTCCCGATCTTCCTGCTCGTCCCGTTGGCCACCGCCCTCGGGCCCGACGTGGCCGTGAAGGTGGGCGTGCTGGCCTTCCAGGTCGTCGGCGCGTGCGGGACGTTCGTGCTGGCTCGTTCGCTGTGGAAGAACTTCCCCGCCGCCCTGGTGGCCGGTGTCCTCTTCGCCCTGCAGCCGCTCGTCATTTCCCACGGGGCACTGGCCGGCTCGCAGCCGACCGTCGGCGTCATGGCGGCCGCGCCGTGGCTCGTGTGGGCGCTGCGCAAGGGGCTACGGGGCGACGGTCCGGGCTACCTCGCCGTGTCCGGGCTGCTGGGCGGCTTTGGTGTCCTGATGCAGGCGGAGTACGCCATCGGACTGGCCCTGCTGTGCGCGTGCCTGGTGGCCGTCGAGGCCGGCCGGGTGGGGACGGGCCGCAACCAGGCAAGCCTCGGGCGACTGCTGGCCCGGGCCGCGGCCGTCGTCGCCGTCGGCCTGGGGTCGACCGCCTACTGGCTACTGCCGTTCATCCGCCTGGGGAAGTCGTTCGTCCTCTCCCCGCCGGAGCTGGTCCAGGGCGAGCTGTTCAACGGCAGCGCTGCCCGGGTGGGTCGCGAGCTGGGGATGTTCTTCGGCCGCAGCGGCGAGCTGTCTGGGGCGGTCAGCTTCAACCGGACGGGGCTCCTTCCCCTCTTCTTCCACTTGGGATGGGTCTGCCTGGCGCTCACCCTGGTCAGCGTCGTGTTCCTCTCCCGACGCGACCGTGACGGAACGCTCACGGCCATCCTCCTGTCCTCCACCCTGGGGATCTGGCTGTCGACCGGCGCCGTACCGCTGGCCTCGAGCGGACCGGCCCTCCGCTCCCAGGTGGTGCCCTTCGTGGTCGCCGGCCTGGCCACCGGCCTGCTGGTCGGCGCGCTCCTACGGCCACTACGGCTGGGACGGCTGGCCCCGCTGTTCGTCCTGGGGGTGGTCGCCTTCCTGGCTGCCGCACCGTACCTCACGCCCTTCGTCACACTGCAGAAGCTCATCCCCGTGTTCGAGAGCATCCGGTTCCCGCGCTACTACACGGTGGCGCCCCTGGCTCTCGCTCTCGGCGCCGCCTACCCGGTGGTCCTGGCCGAGGGGTGGGCCGAGCGCCGTCGGGCCCGCTCGGCGCCGGCGGCGCTACCCCAGATGCTTGCCGCAGCGGTGGCCCTGGCTGTGGTGGCGGTCTTTCTCGTCGACGTCTGGCCCTACCGCTCGTACTACCGCATCCACCCACCGCCCTCGAAGGCGGCGTACCGGGAGGTGGCCGCCAACCTGGAGAGGGTGCCCGGCAACGACAGGATCGCGCCGACGCAGATCGAGCCTTCGGCGGCGAACTCCCTCCTGGACACGGGCCGTCCGCTCACCGTCGGCTGGCCCCACTTCGTCGTCGGCAAGCAGATCTGGCGGCTCACCGCCGAGCCGTTCCTCACTCCGAACGCCTACCGGGAACGCGCCTACGGCCTTTCGGCGACGGCCTTCCAGGTGACCGAGCTGCCGACCGCCAAGGGCACGGCCGCCGAGGCGGTGCAATCCATCAACCTCATCGCCAACCCCCATGCGCTTCCAATGGTGCGGGCCTACTCCCGTACGGTCGCCATGGCCGACGATGAGATCACGCCCGAGCTGGCGATCGGCGTCGCCTGTGGTCTGCACACCTGGCTGAGCACCCTGTTGGCAGGGGTCGACCTGCTGAACATCACCGACGGCGCCGGCGCCGTCTTCCGCTCGACGACCGACCGCCTCCAGGGCGTCTCGGTCTACCTCGACCGCATCCCCGATCGGGCCGAGCTCACCCTCCACGAGTTGTTGCCGGGAGGCCGGACACTCGGACCGGAACTGGCCCGGGGCAAGGCGGTCGGCACCGACGAGTACGGCCTGTACGCGTTCACCTTCGATCCGGTCGCCGGGTCGGCGGGCAAGGAGTACGGGTTCGTGCTCACGTGCCCGGGCTGCCCTCTCGACCGGGTTCCCCGGCTGGTGGCCGGCCACTCGGTGGACCAGCCTGGGAACCTGCTCGTGGGCGGCACACTGCGCCGCGACCGGTCGGCCGCCTTCGCCCCCATCTACGAGCCGGTCGCCGCCGACGCCCGTAGCACCACCACCGTGGAGCCGACCCGGCCTGGTCCCGGGCGGTGGCGCATCCGCGCCCAGGGCGCCCAGCCCGCGCTGGTGGTGGTGGCCGAGGCCTGGTTCCCGGGTTGGGAGGCGCGGGTCGACGGGGCCCGTGCCCCCGTGGTTCAGGCCGACGGCGGCTTCGTCGGCGTGCCGGTCGACGCCGGCGACCATCTGGTCACCCTCGAGTACCACCGTCCGGCGGCGGCGACGGCCGGCCGCCTGATCACCGTCGCCACCCTGCTCCTCGTCGCCGGGCAGGCCGTTCGGCGCCGGCGCCGGCGCCCGATGGGCCTTCGGCCGGAGGCTGCCGGCCGGGCCGTCCCCCGGGCTCGGACGCCCGTCGAAGTCGGCGCCGCGGCTTCCCGCCCGACGCCCTCTTCGCGTCCTCTTCCGGGGTCCCGGACGCCTCGCGGTCCCAGCCTGCCGACCGGGTCAGCATCGCCGTCCAGTCCTTCCCCGCGGACGCCTGCGCCGCCGCCTCCTCCTGCTTCGCCTGCGGATCCGGCCCCGCCGGCGCCAGCTCCTCCCCGTCCCACTGCGCCCGAGATCGCTGCTCCGGGGCCGCCGGCGCCGCCGGCGCTGCCATGGGAGCCCGCTCCGGCTGACCGTCCTGTTCAACCGCCGCCGGTGCCGACGCCTCTGTCACCTGCGCCGGAGCCCGAGCGTCCCGCTCCGGCCGCGCCTTCTGCTCCGGCGACGGACGCGCCGTCGTCCCGTTCTGTGCCGCCCGATCTTCCTGCTCCGCCGCCGCCGGCGCGGCCGCCCCGTCCGGCCCTGCCGGCCTGGCCTGCGCCCGTGCTGCCGGCTCCGCCGCCGCGGCCGCGGCCGGTCGAGCCCCCAGCGCCCCAAGAGTCCGCCGCGCCCCCGCCGCCGCCGCAGGCCCCCGCGCCGCCGTCGGACGAGCCGGACTGGGACGAGGTGGTGAGGCCCCATCGGCCGCCGTCCGAAGACGACCGCGGCCCGGGCGAGCCGGATGCGGGGTCCGACCCGCCGCACCGGCGCCCGACGGCGCACTGGCCGCCCGAGCCCCTCTGACACGGGTCGCGGCCACCAGTCCCACAAGTCCGGCAAGACCGAACGCGACGCCGACCCAGACCGGCCCCGTACGGTTCCCGGGCCGCTGCCGATCGTCGGTCCGCTCCACCGGGGTCAGCGCCATGGGCGGAGAGGTGGTCACCGCGGCCCGGTCGACCCTCACGTCGATCGAGGCGATGCCGCGCACCGCCGGCCCGGGCGCGCCTCCGCAGGCCACGACCGACAGGGTGGCGGTGCTCGTCCGCACGCTGGCCACGTCGAACCGCAGGAGAAACTCGACGTCGGTCTTCGGCGGCTCGAAGATCTGATAGTCCTTCAGGGCCTCGCCCACGAAGAGCTCGACCCTGCTCAGCCCCGCGGCCGCCGACGCCCGGCCGCGCACGGTGACCTCACCGGCGAAGTTCGCACCCGCCGGTGGCTCGTTGATGTTCACCGTGCCCGCGTCGGGCCCGGTGGTCGGGCAGGTGTTGGGAATCGCTGCGACCGGGGCCGCCGGCGCGACGACAGCGGCGAGGGCCGCTGTCACCACGAAGAGCAGCCGCCGGGCGGTCATCCGCCCGACGCTAGCTACGGGCGGCGGGGAGGTGCGGTGTCGCCCTCGGGGTCGTCGACGAAGCCCTTGGCTGCTTCGGCGCCCTTGTCGATCTGGTCGGCGTACTTGCCGCCCGTCTTCTCGTCGACCATGTCGGCCGCCCTGTCGATGGCGTCGCCCACCTTGTCGGCGTGCTGACCGGCGAGGTCCTTGGCCTTGTCGAAGAGGCCCACTAGCCCACCGACCCTTCCATGTTGAGCTCGATCAGCCGCGACCACTCCACTGCGTACTCCATGGGCAGGGTGCGGGTGACCGGCTCGATGAAGCCGTTGACGATCATGCTCATGGCCTGCTGCTCCGAAAGGCCCCGGCTCATCAGGTAGAAGAGCTGGTCCTCGCCCACCTTGGAGACCGTGGCCTCGTGACCGATGCGGGCGTCACGCTCGCCGATCTCCATGTACGGGTACGTGTCCGAGCGGCTGTCCTCGTCGAGGATCAGGGCGTCGCAGCGCACGTGGCTCTTGGCCCCGTAGGCGCCCGGCTCGACCCGGACCTTGCCCCGGTACGACGTGCGGCCGCCGTCCTTGCAGATCGACTTGGAGATGATGGTGGAGGTGGTCTCCGGGGCGGCGTGGACCATCTGGGCACCGGCGTCCTGGTGCATGCCGGCGCCGGCGTAGGCCACCGAGAGGACCTCGCCCTGGGCCTTCGGGCCCATGAGGTACACCGATGGGTACTTCATGGTCAGCCGGCTGCCGATGTTGCCGTCGATCCACTCCACCCGGGCCTCGGTCTCCGCCTTGGCCCGCTTGGTGACCAGGTTGTACACGTTGGTCGACCAGTTCTGGATGGTCGTGTAGGTGATGTGGGCGCTGGGCTTGGCGATGAGCTCGACGACTGCAGAGTGCAGCGAGTCGGAGCTGTACACGGGAGCCGAGCAGCCCTCGATGTAGTGGATGGTGGAGCCCTCGTCGGCGATGATCAGCGTGCGCTCGAACTGGCCCATGTTCTCGGCGTTGATCCGGAAGTAGGCCTGCAGGGGCATGTCGACCTCGACGCCCGGCGGCACGTAGATGAACGACCCGCCCGACCAGACGGCCGAGTTCAGGGCCGCGAACTTGTTGTCGCCCGGGGGGATGACGGTGCCGAAGTACTCCTTGAGGATCTCCGGGTGCTCCCGCAGGGCAGTGTCCATGTCCATGAACAGCACGCCCATGGCCTCGAGGTCTTCACGGTTCTTGTGGTAGACGACCTCGGACTCGTACTGGGCGGTGACGCCGGCCAGGTACTTGCGCTCGGCCTCGGGGATGCCCAGCTTCTCGTAGGTCTCCTTGACCGAGTCGGGCAGCTGGTCCCAGGAGCTCACCTGCTGGTCGGTGGGCTTGATGTAATAGAAGATGTCCTGGAAGTCGAGGTCGGGCATGTTGACCGCGAACCAGGGCGCCATGGGCTTGCGCTCGAAGGTGCGCAGAGCCCGGAGGCGGAACTGGCGCATCCACTCGGGCTCGCCCTTCATCCACGACATCTCGTTGACGATGTCCTCGTTCAGGCCCTTCTTGGGCTTGAAGACATAATCCTCGACGTCGTGCCACCCGAGCTTGTACCTGCCCAGATCGAGTTCGGTCGTAGCCATCAGCGCACCAGCTTCCGAGAGACAATTTCTCCTACGTAGATAGTAACAAACCCCCTGCGCAGGATCATCCCGGGTTCACCCCTGCGACTGGGCCCGGGCCGCAGCGTGCTCGACGAGCTGGCGGAACAGGCCCTGGTGCTCGGGCCAGTCCTCCAGCAGCTCCGGATGCCACTGCACGGCCACCACGTGGGGGCTGCCGGGCACCTCGATGGCCTCCACGGTGTCGTCCTCGGCCCAGGCGACGGCCCGGGTGCCGGGCGCGGCCTGGTCGACCGCCTGGTGATGGATGGAGTTCACGTCGATCTCGGTGGCGCCCAGGGCCTCGGCGAGGTGGCTGTCGGGCTCGATCTTCACCCGGTGGACGCTCTCCCGCCACCGGTCGACGCGGTCGTGCTCCTGTCCGGTGGCGTGGGGGACGTGCTGGATCAACGAGCCGCCCATGGCCACGTTGAGCACCTGCATGCCCCGGCACGTGGCGAGGAGGGGCATGTCGGCCTCGATCGCGGCCTGGATCAGGCGGATCTCGAAGGCGTCGCGCAGCGGGTCGACGTTGTGGGTCTCGGCGATGGGCATGGCGCCGTAGCGGGACGGCGCTACGTCGCCACCGCCGGTCAGCAGGACGCCGCTCACCGCAGGCAACAGGTAGTCGACCGCATCGGGGTCGAGCACGGGCAGGACGACAGGCACGCCGCCGGCCCGTTCCACGCTCTCGACGTAGTACCGGCTGGCGGTGTGCAGGAGCGCGGGCCCGGTGGCGATCTCCACGATGCGGGGATGGGCGGAGATTCCGATGACCGGCTTCACCCGCACGAATCTACCGGCTCGCCGATTTATGCCGGCCGGAAAAGCTCTGAGACGAAGGCCGCCAGCGCGTCGAGGCCCTCGGGCGAGCCGTCGGTCACGAACAAGGCCGGCCGGCCGGCCCCGCCCGCCTCCAGCGTCGCGGCCAGCTGTCCGGCGGCGTCACCGTCGGGCCCCACCAGCACCACCGTGGCCCCCGCCGCGGACATTCTCGTCGCCAGCCCGGCGGCGCCGGCCCAGTCCACCGGGACGATCACGACCTTCCCGGTGAGCTCCATCCGAGCATCTTGACCGGTCGCGGAATGCCGACCCGCTAGGTCGGGTTTAGGATGGTGCCATGCCCGCTCCCGCCCCCATCGACCCTCGTGGGCCCCGCTTCAACCAGGCGGTGCTGTCGGTGGCCCTGCTGACCGGCTTCCTGGTCGACTGGCGCCCCGTGGTGCCGCTCTTCGCCCTCGTCCTTCTCGCCGGTGCGGCTCTGGGGCCGAAGTACGGACCGTTCCTGGTCTTCTACGCCAAGGTGATCCGACCTCGCCTGGCCCCACCGGCCGAGATGGAGGACCCTCGACCTCCCCGGTTCGCCGCCGCAGTAGGCGTCGTCTTCCTCACCGCCGGTGCCCTGGCGTTCGCAGCCGGCCATGCCGGCCTCGGGTGGGCACTCGCCCTGATGGTGGCCGCGCTGGCCGGTCTGTCCGCCGCCACGGGCATCTGCGTGGGCTGCGAGATCTACCTGGTCCTGGCCCGCCGCCGCCCAGTGGCCGGCTAGATGTTCATGGCCCGCGGCGTCATCGTCATCGTCATCCTGTTCGCCATCGCGCTGGCCGGGCGCCTCTACCGGGCGTGGCGCGCCCGACTGCAGGACGAGAAGCCCATCCACCCGCTCGTCCCCGACTCACTGCGGGCGGGCGCCGACCGGACCTGGGTGGTGTTCACATCCCCGTACTGCGCGACGTGCGGCCCGGTGGAGGCCAGCCTACGGGCGTCGGATCCCGGCGCCCGGGTGGTCAAGGTCGACGCCACCCGGGAGCCGCACCTGGCCGAGTCGTTCTCGATCCGCTCGGCGCCCACCGTCCTGCTCGCTGACGTCGAGGGCAACGTCACGGCCCGGCTGGTGGGCGCCCAGGCGGTCGACGACTACGTCCGCCGGCCGCCGTCAGGGGTAGCCGGCTGAGCTACGAAGCCGGTCCCGGCGGGAGCTGGCCGGTGTGGAACGACCACACGAAGTAGATGCAATCGAACCGGTTGTTGGCGGTGTAGCCCGGGTTCCCGTAGAAGGAGTACGGGTACGGCTGGCCCGACGCGTTCTCCATGGCGAAGAATCCCTCGAGCTCAGCGCAGTTCTGGTAGTAGGCGAGCCAGCTCAGCCGGCCGAGGAAAAGGCTGGAGACGCACGCTTCGAAGGACAGCTCGACGGGCTCCGGTGGACCGAACGGGTTCGCCTCGAGGACGGTGTTGTTGTTCTCCAGGCAAGACTGGACCGGGTTGTCGCCGTCGTCCACCGGGAAGACGGCAGGCCCGCCGGCGATGGGACCGAAGTACCGCGACGGATCGAAGGACGAAGTCTGGGCTGTCGCCGGCGCGGCGGCGCCCACCAAGAGACCAAGGACCAGAACGAGTCCGACACCGAATCGCTTCACCACTACCTCCCGCTCGCTTCGATGCTCGACATGCCGAGCAAACTGGGGTCGACCCTAGCCCGCTCGCGTCGTGCGGCAATCACCGGCTCAAGGCGTTAGCGAGCGGTCCTACGGGACGTCCGCAGTGCCTGTGATGCGGGCGATGGCGTATGTCCTCATCTCAGTACGTGAGCAGCCCTGCGGCGTCCGCTCGCTGATGGAGATGGCCAGGAACTCCACTTCGCCGCTTCCGCTCACGCCCTCGAAGTCGCCGGTGCCGCCGGTGATGTCGAGATGGGACCGTCCGGTCACCCGGGCGACGCAGGTCCGGGGGTCGAACTGCAACGAGTTCTCCAGAACGGTCAGGGTGTTGAACGTGCTGCCACCCGGAAACACGGTCTCGGTGTCCCTCTGCGTCCGTCCGGTGGAGGGATCGACCCGCTCCGCCAGCAGGAAGTCGGTGCCGATACCGCTGATGGGACCGGCGGCGTACACCGTGAACTGGGCCTCGCCCGGTCCTTGGTAGAGAAGGAAGGTCTGCGGTCCCGACTCCGCCGAAGCAGCGGTGACCGGACCGAGGACAGCCACCGCCACTGCCGCGATCGTCCACAAGCGCCTGATCATCGTTGCCCCCTGCCAAGGTCGTCGCCGGTCCGGTCCCGGATCGTATCCCCGGCAAGGGGCCGCACCGCTGAAGAGGCCGGGCGACCGGTGGTTCCGGCGACCCGCTAGGTCCGCAGGCCCCAGTAGGGCTGGCGGCCGGGCGGGATGTCGGCCCGCAGCGGGTTCTTCTTGTCCCGGTCGGAGAGGATCGGCTCTGACAGCCGCCAGTCGGCCTGGAGAGCGGGGTCGTCCCAAGCCACCCCCAGCTCGTCCTCGGGGTTGTAGTACTGGTCGACCATGTAGGTGATGGTGAGGTCGGTGAGGGCGGCGAAGCCGTGGGCCACGCCCGGCGGGATGAACACGCCCCGACCATCGGCCTCGCCGATCTCCAGGTGGAGAGTGGCGCCATCGGTCGGCGACCCTTCCCGCAGGTCGTGCAGCACCACCAGCGAGTCACCCTTGGTGAAGTACCAGTAGTCGGCCTGGTGCAGGTGGTAGTGGAGGCCGACGACCGTGCTGGCGATCTTGTCGGAGCGGTTCGACTGCACCATCTCCCGCCCGTGGGGGAACCAGGACCGCCGGTAACTCTCGACGAAGCGGCCTCGGGAGTCGCCGAAGGCCGTCGGCTCGACGATGTACACGCCCTTGACGACGTCGGACTCGGTGACGGTTGCGAAGCTCATAATTCGAATCGACCGTAGCCGCCCCGGTAGAACACCAGCGGACGTCCCTCGTGCTCGACGTTGAGGGCGCGGGCTCGTCCCACGACGATCACGTGGTCGCCGGCCTCGTGCTCGGCGTGCACCGTGCAGTCGATCCAGGCCAGCACCCCGGTCAGGATCGGGGCACCCGACGGGGCCGGGCGCCAGCCCACGCCCTGGAAGCGCTCGGGCCCGCGGGCGGCGAAGGCCCGGGAGAGCGCCTCCTGGTCGTCGGCCAGGATGTTGACGCAGAACGTGCCGGCCGTCCGGAGGCCGGGCCACGTCGCCGATCGGATGCCGACGCAGAACGCCACCAGCGCCGGCTCCAGCGACACCGACGTGAAGGAGTTGACGGCGAGGCCGACGGGGCGGCCGTCGTCGACCCCGGTCACCACGGTGACCCCGGTGGCGAAGTGGCCGAGGACCTGGCGGAACCGGGCCTCGTCGATGCTCGTGGGGGCGCTGGCGAAGCCGGGCGGGTCGATGGCGCTCACGCTACGCGCCCGGGTGCCACGACCACGCCTGCGTCATCCCGGTAGGTGGAGCGTGTCCTCCACCATCACAGCCAGCCCGTCGGCCACCAGCCCGCGGGCCACCCGCCCCGCCCGCTCCGGATCGGCCGGCCACCCGGCAGCCTCGGCCAGCGCGGACCGGGGCACCGGGCCCAGCCGGAGGGCGTCGACCAGGCGGCCGCGACCCTGGCGGTCGGAGCCGGCGAAGGTCGACTGGGCGGCGCCGCAACCGGCCGAGCCGGTCGCGGGATCGGCGCCCGACGCGCCGGTCGCGGCCCAGGCGCAGCACGCCCGCAGTGGGCACGCCAGGCAACCCGGCGCCGACTTCGTGCACACCGTGGCGCCCAGGTCGAGCATCGCCTGGTTCCACGCCCATCCCCCGCCATCGGGAACGAGGGCGTCCGCCATGACCTGGGCCTCGCGAGCGGCGAGGGGACGGCCGGCGACGGCCCGAGCCAGCACCCGGGCGCTGTTCACCTCCACCACGCCGACGTCGGCCTCGAAGGCGAAAGCCAGCACCGCCCGGGCCGTGTAGGCGCCGACGCCGGGAAGGGCCACCAGGTCGGTCAGCGTCGCGGGGAGGACGCCACCGTGGCGACGGACGATCTCGCCCGCGGCCCGGTGGAGGTTCACCGCGCGGCGGTTGTAGCCGAGCCCGGCCCAGGCCCGCACCACCTCGGCCACTGGCGCCGACGCCGTTGCTGCCGGCGTGGGGAACCGGGCCAGGAACTCCTCGTAGCGGGGGACGACCCGCGCCACCTGCGTCTGCTGCAGCATGAGCTCGCTGACCAGGACCGCCCAGGGGTCGCGGGTCCGCCGCCATGGCAGGTCCCTCCGGGCGCCCTCGGCCCATGCCGTGAGCGAATCCTGGATGGCCCTCACTGTTCCATTGTGGTCCGGCCCTCCGGCGCCGGACGCGGCGCAGCGTAACGTCGCATCCCATGATCGAGCTCGGCCTGCGCAACGACGTCTACCGGCGGCCGCTCATGACCGCGCTCGACCGGCTCGGGCTGCGCGAGGGATGGCGCTGCGCCGACGTCGGCGCCGGCGGAGGCGACGTCAGCGTGGCCCTGGCGGAGATCGTGGGACGCGACGGCAGGGTCTACGCCATCGACAGCGATCCGGCGGCTCGCGACCAGGTGGCCGAGGTCGCCGCCGCATCCGCCCAGGTCGTCGCCATCACCCAGAGGGGCGAGGACCTGTTGCTGCCCGAGCCGGTGGACCTGGCGTTCTGCCGCTTCCTCCTGCTGCACGTGCACGATCCGCTGGTGGTGCTGACCCGCATGGGCGCCGCCGTCCGGCCGCGGGGCTGGGTGGTGGCTCAGGAGCCGATCACCACCGCGGGCCGGGTGGACGGGGCGGCCATGTCCATGGCCGAGGCCCGGCATCCCGACGTCGGCGCCCTCCTACCCGCCCTGGCCCGCCAGGCGGGACTCGAGGTGGTCGACGCCTGGGCCGAGGCGCCCGCCGGCGCCGGGCCCGGGCCGGTGGCCGAGTACCTGACCCACCTCACCGGCGTGGATCCCGGCGACGACCCGGTCGTCCTCCCGCCCCTCGTGACTGTGGTGGCCCGGCGCCCCGGCTGAGTGAGGGGCGTTCCCCCCGATTGGGCGGAGAGCGCTCAGGTGCTGCTGCGGGAGCCCGGCCTCGAACCGACTGTCGTGGTCGCCGCTTCTCTCGGGCCGGCGCCGCGCCTGCGTCGTGAGATCAGCGCCACGGCGGTGAGCGCCAGTCCGACGACGAAGAGCCCGACGACGCCCGACAGGGCGTACACCGCTGCTCTGTTGGCCCCACCGACCTCGCGGAACTGGGCGGCGGCCACGAAGATGTCCTGGGTGTCGCTGAGCGGCTCGGCGAACCGGGTGTCGTCCCAGCCGATAAGGGCGTAGGCGTCGGTCGACGCCAGCCCCGGTGGGCCGTTGAGGTCGAAGTTGCCGGCGAAGGGCCCCACCTGACGGTCGATCGACCGATCGGTGATCCGCTGGTTCCTCGACCAGCTCTGCCCGTTGTCGGTCGAGTAGGCGTAGTACACGTCGTTGGACGAGAGGCCCGGATCGTCGCGCGTGTCGAACCACACCGCGTCCAGGCGTCCGTTGGGCGCGACCTGCAGGTGGGGCAGGCCCGAGAAGAACACTTCCTTGGGGTCGTCGTCGTTCACCACCGTGGCGTCGGACCAGGTCTTGCCGCCGTCACCCGAGCGGCGGTAGAAGATGTCCGCCTCGTTCACGATCTCCGGGCGTTTCGACCCTTCGTAGACCAGGTGCAACGATCCCTCGCCGCCTCCCTCGGGGCTCCACTGGAGCATGTAGCCACCGAAGTTGTTGATGTTCTCGGGGACGAACGGGGTGATCTGCGTGGTCGTCCAGGTCTTCCCCCGGTCGGTGGACTTGGAGAGGAAGTGGGCGGAGCTCGGGCTCGGGGTGAGGTTCGCGTAGCGCGTCACCCAGGCGACGTATGCGGTGCCCTTGTCGTCGACGGCCACGACGGGATTGCTTCCGCCGAAGTTGTTGACGTCGGTCTTGTTCGCCGCCCGGGAGTTGGGAGGGACGGTCGTCGTCGTGGTCGCGGGCTGCTGGGCGCCGGCGGGGGAACCAGCGGCCGGCCCCGATTCAGGCACCAGCGGTGTGGTGGTCGTCGTCGTGACCGGCGCAGCCACGGTCGTCGCCGTCGTCAGCGCCTGTTGGCGCTTGGCCTCGTCCCCGAAGACGGTCAGCGAAAGATCGACAGGCGGCGAGAACGTCCTGCCGCCGTCGGTCGATACCGACACCATGGCGGCATTGGCCTTCGAGTTGGGAGTTGACTGCCCCGGGAACTGCCGGCGCCAGGCGAGATAGACGGCGTCCTGGTTGCCGCTCTTGCGGTCCACCGTCAGGCTGCTGAGGGGCCGGTTGTCGAGCTGATCGGCGCCATCTGTGCCGCGGGCGTCGTCCACCGCCACGGGCGTCCAGCTGTCCCCGAAATCCTCCGAGCGGGCGAGGAAGACGCTGCGACGAGGTGCGTCCTGGGTGTCCCAGCCGTCGAGGGCGTAGTACAGGGCGCCGTCGCGGCCCCACTCGACCTTCCCCTGGAAGGTGTGGCTGTTGGTCATGAGACAGAACGGATACGAGGGCGGCGACGGCGAGGACTCGAGCCTGGTCCAGGTCGTGCCGCCGTCCGTGGACCGCATGAATCCACAGCGCTTGGTGCGCGTCTCGATGAAGGCGCCGGCCACCCTGAGCTTGTTCTTGGGGTCGACGGCGAGATACGGCGTGAGGTAGGTCCGCGCCGGCGCTATGTCGAACTTCGTCGCGTGGACAGGCCGGGTCAGGCGCAAGGGGTCCGCAGCCGA
>CADCTB010000024.1 GCA_902805665.1 uncultured Acidimicrobiales bacterium | reverse complement strand
CAGCGAGGCGGAGACGTGGCGGGTCTCCCAGACCAGCAGGCCGACGTGGGTCACGGCCAGGGTGATCCCCAGGGCCACGATGTCGACCCAGCCCTGGTCCTTGACCGCGTACACGACGGCGGTGAGCAGCACGAGCCGGAGGATGAAGCCGCCGAGAGCAGCGGCCATGAGCAGGGCCAGGCTGATGCGGGCCGCCCACCCGAGCAGTGCGGCCGAGAGCGCGAGGTTGGCCAGCACGAGCAGTACGGCGAAGGCTCCGGAGAAGGCACCGTCGATGCCCCAGATCAGGCCGGCGACCAGCACCAGGACCGGAAAGACGGGAAGCATCCGCCGGGCCATGTCGCCGGCCACCTGCGCCTCGACCGCAGGACCGGGATCGGCGGTGAAGAGCTCGGTGCTCAAGATGGGTCCTGCTGCGCCGTGCGGTCGGCGGGTGCCCAGGGGCTCACGGCCTCGTGTTCCTTCATACGGGCGTCGTAGCCGTAGTACATGCGGGCCATCAGACCGCCCATGGCGATGAGGAAGAAGATGATCGTGAAGACCGGCACCAGGCCCAACCAACGGTCGAGCAGGTAACCGAACCCGCCGATGATGGCGGGCGTGAGGGCCAGCTCGAAGGCTCGCGAAAGGCCTTCACCGGCCCCGTTGTACAGCTCGCTCTGAGGCGCGACCGCAGCACGGGTCAACCCGGCTACCTTCTCACGCAGCTCCACCCGTCCCCTTTTTCTTTGAACTTTACGCTTGTGAATCCGCGCGCAATCTACGGGAAACCTTGCCGTCGCTGCAAGCTGGATGCAGCATGCTCCGACGCAGCGGCCGGCGTCGAATTGGGGACCGACTTGGGCCACACCGATGAGTCGTCCTCCTCCTCGAGCTGACGGGCGGTCTGGCGCACGCCGGGGTGGAACAGCGTGTAGAGCAGCACGGCCAGCCCCGCCACCGCGAAGGGCACGACGGCGTTGCCCTGGTTGGTGAAGGTCGGGAGCAGGACGACCCCGGACAGGATGGCCGTCCACGCCCACAGGATGATGACGGAGCGGGTCTGGCCGTGGCCCTGGCGCATGAGGCGGTGGTGGAGGTGCTCCTTGTCGGCCTGCGACAACGACGCCCGCCGGCGGGCTCGCCGCACGATGGCCAGGGCGGTGTCGAGGAACGGGACCCCCAGGATCACGAACGGGATCACGAGAGGGGCGAAGAAGAAGTAGGTCTGGCCGCTGAACTGGTCGGCCGTGCGCCCTCCCACCGAGATGGTGGAGGCGGCCATGAGCAGACCGAGCAGGAGGGACCCGCTGTCGCCCATGAACACCTTGGCCGGATGGAAGTTGTGGGGCAGGAACCCGACACAGATGCCGCAGGTGATGGCGACCACCAGAGGCGCCATGTTGTCGGGCGAGAGCAGGCCCACGTCGGACAAACGGTAGGAGTAGACGAAGAACGCCCCGGCGGCGATGGCGATCACGCCGGCGGCCAGCCCGTCGAGGCCGTCGATCAGGTTCACCGCGTTGGCCATGCCGACCACCCAGAGGACGGTGACCAGGAAGCCCAGGTCCGGCGAGAGCACGTAGAAGTCGGCGAACGGGACGCGGAAGTAGAACATCACCACGCCGGCCAGGCCGAGGATCGACGCGGCGAAGACCTGGCCGGCCACCTTGGCCGGGGCCGAGACCTCCCGCAGGTCGTCGAGCATGCCGATGGCCAGGATCACGATGGCGGCGAACGCCACCCCGAACAGCTCGGACGACTCGAACATGGGCCCGAATCCGGGGAGGAACCGGGCGACGCCCAACGCCACCAGCAGGGCGATGAGCATGGCGACGCCGCCCAGCGTGGGCGTGGGGCGCTCGTGGATGCGGCGCTCGTCGGGCTTGACGACAGCACCCCAGCGGGTCGAGAGCCGCCAGACCGCGGGGGTCAGGGCGAAGGTGACCGCCGCGGCGACCGCGAAGACCACCCCGTAGCGCCACATCTCAGTGGTAGGGAGGGAACTTCGAGCAGAGGTTGGTGGCGCTGTCACGGATCTCGGCCAGCGCGGCGTCGTCGGAGCGGTTGCGGAGGGCGCGGCCGATGAGCGAGGCGATCTCGGCCATCTCGGCTTCGCGCATGCCGGCGGTGGTCACCGCGGGGGTGCCGATGCGCAGGCCGCTCGTGACGAACGGCGAGCGGGGGTCGTTGGGGATGGTGTTCTTGTTCAGGGTGATGCCGGCCCGGTCGAGCACGTCCTGGGCCACCTTGCCGGTGAGCTCGGCGTCGAACGGCCGCAGGTCGACCAGCATCAGGTGGTTGTCGGTGCCGCCGGAGACGAGGCGGAAGCCTTCCCCGGCCAGGGCCTTGGCCAGGGCCTGGGCGTTGGCGACGACGGCGGCGGCGTAGTCCCGGAACGACGGCTGGGCCGCCTCCCGGAAGGCCACCGCCTTGGCCGCGACCACGTGCATGAGCGGTCCGCCCTGCAGCCCGGGGAACACCGCCTTGTCGATGGCCTTGGCGTGCTCGGCCTTGCAGACGATCGTGCCCGACCGGGGTCCCCGCAGGGTCTTGTGCGTGGTGAAGGTCATCACGTCGGCGAGGGGGACGGGGTTGGGGTGGGCCCCGCCGGCGATCAGGCCGGCGATGTGCGCGGCGTCGAAGATCAGGAGGGCGCCGACCTCGTCGCAGATGTCGCGCAAGGGCTGCGGGTCGATGATCCGGGGATAGGCGGTGGCCCCGGCGATGATGGCCTTGGGCCGCTCGGCCTTGGCCAGGTCGCGGATCTCGTCGTAGTCCAGCCGCTCGTCGCTCTCCGTCACCCCGTAGGAGACGAAGCGGTAGAAGCGGCCGCTGATGTTGACCGGCGAACCATGGGTCAGGTGGCCGCCCTGGTCGAGGCGCATGCCGAGCAGGGTGTCGCCCGGCTGGAAGAGGGCCAGGTAGGCGGCCAGGTTGGCGTTGGCGCCGGAATGGGGCTGCACGTTGGCGTGCTCGGCGCCGAAGAGGGCCTTGCCGCGCTCACGGGCCAGCTCCTCGGCCTCGTCGACCACCGAGTTGCCGCCGTAGTAGCGCTTGCCCGGGTAGCCCTCGGAGTACTTGTTGGTCAGCACCGAGCCCTGCGCCGCCATCACCGCGGGCGAGGTGAAGTTCTCCGAGGCGATGAGCTGGATGGTGGTGTTCTGGCGCTCGAGCTCGCGGTCGAGGATGTCGAACAGCTCGCGGTCCTCGTACTGGTCGAAGTCGCTCATCGGGGGGTGAGGGCTCCGGCGAAGGCGACGGCCACCAGGCGGTCGATCAGGTCGTCGAGCTCGGCGGCCATGCGCTCGTAGGCGGAACGAGGGCCGCCGATGGGGTCGGCCACGTCGTCCGCGGGCGAGGAGCCGGTGAGGTCCGCGATGCGCCGGCCCTGGCCGACCCGCTCCAGCCAGTCGGCGAGGGGCTCCTCGGCGCCACGGGGCCCGACCGCCTCGCCCCGGCGCACCAGCTCCTTGAGCGTGAAGGTGCGGCGCCACAGCGTGGGGTCGAGCACGACCGCCTCTCGCACGTGCTCCCGGGCCATGCCCAGGACGAGGTCGGCAGAGGTCAGGATGTCGCGGCTCATGGAGCGGCTGCGGTGAGCCGTCATGTCGAGCCCGCGCCCGTGCAGGATGTCGACCCCGTGGGCGCTGGCCGGCTGGCCCGACTGGAGGAGCCCGGCCGAACGGACCTGGGCCTCGAGGCCGAGGTCGCCGAACCGGTGGCGGAGGAGCACCTCGGCCATGGGCGAGCGACAGATGTTGCCGGTGCAGAGAAAGAGGACGTTGATGAGGAAAGTCTAACGGGGGCTACCCGGGTCGTCCGGGAGGGGTGGTCGCCGACAGCCGGGCCCGGAGCCCCTCCAGCCTCTCGTTGAGGGAGGCGAGCGACGCCTCGAGCTGACGGATGCGGTCCTGGCCCGTCTGCACACCGGACGTCAGCGACATGATCCGCTTCCGGGCCTCCTGGAACTCCCCGGGGACCCATGAGAGCTCCCCGATGCGCTCGTCGGCGGCGCGCAGGGCGGTGACCGTGCGCTCGGCCTCCTGGAGGATCGCCGTCCGCAACGACTGCACCTCACCCGGCAGCGGGTCGAGCCGGGCCAGCCTGGCGTCGAGGGCGGAGAGCCGCCGGGTCAGCTCGCCCGCCAGCTGGTCGTGCGCCTTGCCTCCGGCTCGCAGCTGCTCGAGCTCCCTGGTCACCGTGCCGGTCAGGGCGTCGAGATCGGTGGTGATCCGGTCGACCGCGGCGATGCGGGCCTCGAGCGCGTCGAGCCGTCCACCGGCGTTGGCCAGCGCGGCATCGGACGCCGACGCCGCCTCGGCGGCGCGGGTCTCCAGCGCCTCCAGCCGGGCGGCCAGCCCCTGGGCGAGCACCTCCCTGGCTTCCGAGGTGGCAAGGAGCTGGTCGATCTCGTTCTGGAGCGCCCGGCGCAGCATCTGGTCGCGGGCCTGGTTGTCGCTGACGATGGCGTCGAGCTCGCGGCGCATGATGCGGCTGAGGGTGGCGATGTCGTCGGGCACGGCGTCGAGGGGGGCGAGCCGGGCCTCGGCCGCGGCCAGGCGCTCCGCCACGTCGGCCAGGCCCTTGGCCTGGGCCGATGAGACGCCGCTCACCCGGTCGAGGTCCTGGGCGACGAGGCTGCGCAAGGCGTCGTCGCGGCTCTGGGCGTCGGTGGCCTGCTGGCCGGCCAGGGCGAGGAGTGCCTGCTCCCGGGCCGCCGTCTCACCGGCGATCAACTCGTCGCTGGACCGAACGGCCCGGCGCAGCGCCTGGACCACGGTGGGCAGCGGCTCGAGAGGCTCCACGCGCGTCTCCATGGCGACGATCCGCTGGTCCATCCGGTCGAGCTGCTGCAGGACGCGGGACACCGCGTCCTCGGCGATGCGAGCCCGTTCGGCGAGGACATCGGTGGCCGGATCGCCCGTGCTGGCCACCGACGTCTCCACCGCACCGAGGCGGGCGCCCAGGGCGCCCAGCGCCCGGTCGTGGCCGAAGAGGACGCCCGCGCAGCGTTCCAGCTCGTGACGGATGGCCCGGCCCATGTTGTCGAGGGTGACCGGCACCGCCTCCAGGGCGGCCAGCCGGTCTTCGAGCGATGACGCCCGCGGGGCCGGGCCCTCCTCGGAGCCGGCGGCCGGCGGCGGCGCCGGAGCCTCCGGCGCCGGAGGCGACCCCTGAACGGGCCGGAGCGGCTCCTCGTCCTCGCCCCCCTGCCAGCCCCACTCGAGGTCCTCGGCCGGCTCGGAGCGGGGCGGGAGCGGAGAGGGGCGGGGGTCGTCGGCCGAGACGACGGTCGTGATGACGACGTCGGCGTCGGGGCCCTCGGAGCGCTCGGGGCCGCGGGTCGCGTCGACGGCCGGCGGGTCCCCACCTTGGGTGGCCACGACGGCAGACTACCGGCCCGCCTCGGACCGCGCGAGACTTCTCCGATGAACCGGCGGGAAGAACTCATCGCTGCCAAGGTCCTCGTCATCGGTCAGGGGTATGTCGGCCTGCCCCTGGCCATGCGTTCGGTCCACGCCGGCCACGACGTGGTGGGCTACGAGGTCGACGAGACGCGGGTCAAGCGGCTGCTGGCCGCCGAGACCTACGTGGAGGACGTGCCCAACGAGGATCTGGCCGGGGCCCTGGCCACCGGCCGGTACCTTCCCACCATCGACCCGGCCGACTGCGCCGATTTCGATGTGGCCGTGATCACCGTCCCCACCCCCCTGCGCGAGGGCGCCCCCGACCTCTCCTACATCGAGTCGGCCGCTGCCACCCTCGCCGGCCACCTGCGTCCCGGGGCCACGGTGATCCTGGAGTCCACCACCTATCCGGGCACCACCGAGGAGCTGGTGGCGCCGCTGCTCGAGCAGGGATCAGGCCTCTCGGCCGGGTCGGACTTCTTCCTCGGCTACAGCCCCGAGCGCATCGACCCGGGCAACCCCACCTACGGGTTGGGCAACACCCCCAAGGTCGTCTCCGGCATCGACCCCGGGTCCCTCGCCGCGGTCCAGGCGTTCTACGACACCATCGTCGACGTGACGGTCCCGGTGTCCGGCTGCAAGGAGGCCGAGCTCACCAAGCTGCTCGAGAACACCTTCCGCCACGTCAACATCGCCCTGGTCAACGAGCTGGCCATGTTCGCCGGTGACCTGGGCATCGACATCTGGGAGTCGATCGACGCCGCCTCCACCAAGCCGTTCGGCTTCATGCGCTTCACGCCCGGCCCCGGCGTCGGCGGGCACTGCCTGCCCATCGACCCGAGTTACCTGTCGTGGCGGGTGCGGCGGGCCCTCGGACAGCCCTTCCGCTTCGTGGAGCTGGCCAACGACGTCAACGACCACATGCCCGACTACGTGGTCCGCCGGGTCACCGAGGCGCTGAACCGGAAGCGCCAGGCGGTCAACGGCAGCCGGATCCTGCTCCTGGGTCTGGCGTACAAGGCCAACACCGGCGACGACCGGGAGTCACCGGCGGTGGTCGTCGCCGAGCGCCTGGTGACACTGGGCGCCGAGGTCCGGGTGGCCGACCCCCACGTCATCGCCGACCACGTCCACGCCAAGGTGGAGCGGGTCGAGGTCACCCCCGAGGAGCTGGCCGGGGCCGATGCGGTGGTCCTGCTCACCGACCACGACGCCTTCGACCTCGACGCGGTGCGCACCCATGCCCGTTACGTGCTCGACACCCGCCGGCGGGTGGCCGCCGCCGAGCACGTGGAGTTCCTCTAGAGGGAGCCGCCCGCCGGCCGCGAGCGGCGGTGCGGATCTAGCGGAAGGGCCTACGCCGGCGGGCGGCGACCGTGAGCGCCGCTCCCCCGAGCCCGATCGCCAACGCTACAAGGGCGTACCGAGCCACCGCGGGTCCGGTCCGCGCCAGGAAGCTCTGGCTCGACGCGGCGGGGACAACGCTCTGGCCTGCGGTCTCGGGCCTTCCCGGGGCGCCGGGTGCGCCGGGTGCGCCGGGTGTTCCATCCGCCCCGCCGGCGCCGCCGGCGCCGCCGGCGCCACCGGCCCCACCGGCACCGCCTCCGGCACCTCCGCCGCCGCCACCGCCGCCACCACCGGAGTTGCCGGAGGACGGGCCGCCCATGAGACTCAGGTTGCACCCGTCACCGCCGGCTCCGCCCCCTCCACCGGCACCGACGCCGGCGCCACCGATGCTGGTGCCGCCGACGGCGATGGCGCTGCCGCCGAGGCCGATGCCGGCTCCACCGGCCCCACCGGCTCCACCGGCTCCACCGGCTCCACCGGCTCCACCCTCACCAGTATTGAGGAGCGAACAGGGGCCGGGGGCGTAGCCCGTCTGGCCGGCGGCGGCGGCGACCGTCAACGCGAGCGCACCGGCCAGACAGGCGACAGCCATGAAGGCTGCGCTTCGAACTCGATTCATGGCTGCTTCCTCGCGCCGAAACGACTTCCGGGAAGGCTAGCCAAGGACTCGGTCCCAGAGGTGCCTGGCCAAGCTGACGGGGCGACGCCGTTCAGCCGCAGACGCTCAGGGACGAGCCCCAGGCTGAGCCGCCAGTGACCCACGGCGCCGGACGGAGCCGGAGAGTCCCCCACCCACACCAGCCGGAACGGCCACAGGATCGGGAAAGACTCGCCACTTCTCCACTTCTAGGCCGGCTGTCGACGACCGTCAGGTGATTCATGGCGGTGGGACTGGTAGGCGAAGCCGTAGGAGCCCTCGGTGTCGACGCCGTTGAGAACCGCACCCATCAGCGGGGCCTCGAGCTGGTGCAGCAGCTCGACCGCCCGGGCCGCCTCCTTGCGGGTCGTGGCGCCGGCCACCGCCACGAGGAGCGTTGCGTCGACCCGGCCGGAGAGTACGAGGGCGTCGGTGACGGGGAGTACGGGCGGGGCGTCGATCAACACGATGTCGTACTCGGCCTGGAGCGACCCGAGGACCTCCACCGTCCGCTTCGAGGCCAGCAGCTCGGAGGGGTTGGGTGGCAGAGGCCCCGACGCCAGCAGCGACAGCCGGGCCTGGTGGGGAACCTCCTGCATGGCTCCGACGAGGCCCACCTTGCCGAGCAGGACCGAGGTGAAGCCGACATCGTTCTTGAGCCCGAAGAACTCGTGCACCCGAGGCCGGCGCAGGTCGCAGCAAACGATGGCGACAGTGGAGCCCGACCGGGCGAGCGCCACTGCCAGATTGGCAACGGTGGTGGTCTTGCCCTCCTGCGAGTTGGCGCTGGTGATCTGCATTGTCCGCATTGGCTGGTCGAGACCGATGAACTGAACCGAGGTGCGCAGGGTCCGGTACGCCTCGGCGGCCGGCGAGCCCGGATCTTCCAGCGAGACGACGTACGGGGTATCCCTCCCTCTCCAGGCGGCCACCACCGGGATGAGCCCCAGCACCGGCACTCCCGGCGCCACCCGCTCGAAGTCGTGCTTGCTCTTGACCGAGTCGTCGAGGAACTCCCTGAGGAACGCGATACCGAACGCCAGGACCAGGCCCACGGTCAACGCCAGGATCGCTGTGCGCATCGGCCTCGGCTCCACGGGGGAGCTCGGCGCCGTGGCCGGCGTGACCAGCTGGACCCCACCCTGCTTGAGCGCGCCGGCAACCTGCAGTTCGTCGAGACTCTGCCGGAATTGCGACTGCGCCTGAATCAGGAAGTCCCTCGAAGCTCCCGCGGCCGCGGTATCTATCTGCTTCTGCAGGTCGGCAATCTTCGTCTGGACCTGCTGACTGGCCGCCAGCACGTCGTCGACCGCCTGCCTGCGCCGGTAGTCGATATACGCGGTGGCGTAGGCGTTGGCCAGCCTCGAGGCCTGCGCCGGGTCGGTGCTGCGCGCCGAAACCCGTATGAGGTCGGTGGATTTGATCACGGTGGCGGAGACCTTGGGCGCCGAGCCCAGCTGGGCCCGGACGGCGTCACGGATCGGTCCACTGGTAAGGATCCGGATCTCGTTCCGGACCTGCCGGCCGGGGTCACTTCGCGCTCCGTTGTTCGTGTC
>CADCTB010000023.1 GCA_902805665.1 uncultured Acidimicrobiales bacterium | reverse complement strand
CATCGGGTCGCACCCCTCGCCCTGGTGGCTGTCGTCGGTGGACTTCCTGTGGCGCGGCGGCCTCGACGACACCGAAGCCGAGCATCCCGGCTCCCGGCTCGACCGCTTCGACACCTACATCGACGCCTGCCTCCAGGTCGACCGGCCCGCCGCGCTGCCCGTCTCCGCCCTGGTGGTCTTCAGCATCGTGGAGACCGAGGCGGCCGGCTACCGGGACCCCGACGACCCCGACGGCTGGGCCCGCCACTGCTGGCTGGCCGCCGGGCGGGGCACGTTGCACCACGACCTGTACGTGGCGCCCGACTCGCTCACCGACGCCGAGTGGGCGGTCCTGGCCGAGGCGCTGGCCTGGGCCCGTGACCACCAGCACGTGCTGGCCCGGGCCCGGATGGTGCTCGGTGATCCGGCCGCCGGCGAGGTCTACGGCTTCGCCGCCCGCCGGGGCGACGACGCCACCGTCTGCCTGCGCAACCCGTCGGCGGAGGCCCAGCCGGTGGAATGCGACTGGGCGCAGCTCCCGGGCTGGCCGCCCGACACGCCGGTCACGGTGACGACCCGGTACGGCCGCCCGGTCGGCGCCGACAGGGTGCGTCTGGTCCTCGACCCCTTCGAGGTGCTGGTCGTCGAGGTCGCCTCTAGGCGGCGACGATGACCTCGGCCGCGTCGCCCTCGGCCCGGGAAGCGGCCCGGGACCGCCGGCGGAGCCGGACCCGTGAGGCGGCGGCGAGGGCGGCGGCCAGGCTCAGGGCTCCGCCGATGGCCAGGCCCACCCGGGGCCCCCACGCCTCGGAGATCCAGCCCAGCAGCGGGCCACCCACCGGCGTGGTGCCCATCAGGAGCAGGCCGTAGAGGGCCATGACCCGGCCCCGCAGGGCTGCATCCGAGTTGAGCTGGAGAGTGGTGTTCGCCGTGGCCAGGAAAAGCATCACCGCCATGCCCACGGCCACCAGCAGCACGCTGGTGAGCCAGACGGTGGGCGCGGCGGCGGTGCCCAGCAGCAGCACGCCGAACGCGATGCCCGACCCGATGAGCACGCGGCGGGTGGGCCGGGCCCGGCTGGCGGCGACCAGGGCGCCCATGAGCGACCCCAGCGACATCAGGGCGGTGAACAGGCTGTAGAGCCCGGCGCCGCCCTCGAAGGTGAAGCGGGCCAGCAGCGGCAGCACCACGACGAAGTTCACGCCGAACATGCCCAGCACGGCCACCAGGACCAACGTCGAGCGCAGGATCGGATCGCCCCAGGCGTAGCGCAGCCCGGCCCGCACCTCGCCCCGCCGGCGCTCGGCGGGCTCACGGCGGAACAGCTCGCCGGGGCGCATGGCCAGCAGCGCCCCGATCACGGCCAGGTAGGAGATGGCGTTGGCCAGGAACGACGGGGCGATGCCGAGGGCGGAGATCGAGATGCCGGCGGCCGCAGGGCCGAGGATGCGGCCGGTGTTGAACATGGCGCTGTTGAGGCCGACGGCGTTCGGTACCTCGTCCGGGCCCACCATCTCGATCACGAACGACTGCCTGGTCGGCATGTCGATCATCGTCACCACGCCGAGCAGGAAGGCCAACACGTAGACCATCCACAGCTCCACCGTGTCCGTGGCCACCAGGCCGAAGAGGATCAGGGCCAGGAGGCCGCCTGCCGCCTGGGTGGCGATCAGCAGCTTGCGCTTGTCGGACCGGTCGGCGAGGAGCCCGCCGTACATCCCGAACAGGAGCATGGGCAGGAACTGCAGGGCGACGGTGATGCCGAGGTCGACACCGCTGCCGGTCAGGCTGAGGACGAGCCAGCTCTGGGCCACGGTCTGCATCCAGGTGCCGCTGACCGACACCAGCTGGCCGAACCAGAACAGTCGGTAGTTGCGGATGTGCAGCGAGCGGAAGGTCCGGGCGCCCACCGCCCGCAGGTCGGCTGACGTCACCGGCTCACCGCCTCACCGGTCCCACGGCCGTGCGGCCTCGCCCCGGTGATTGCCTCCTCGACCGGCCTCCGGGCCGGTCACGACTCCTCCAGGAGACGTTCGAGCACGTCGGCGGCCCGCTCGAGGGCCGCCCGGTCGGCGGCGGGGAGGCTCCGCAGGCGTTCGGCCAGGTAGGCGTCCTTCTGCTGGCGGCTCTCCTCGAGGAAGCGGAGACCGGCCCTGGTGGGGCGGACGCGTGCGACGCGGCGGTCCTTCTCGTCGACGGTGCGACTGACCAGGCCCTGCTCCTCGAGGCAGGCGACGATCTTGGTCATGGTCGGCGGCTTGACCCGCTCGGTGTTCGACAGCTCGCCCAGGGTCAGAGGCCCAAGCCGCTCCACGCTTGAGAGGGCGGCGAGCTGGGAAGGGGACACCTCGCCGGGGAGCTGGGTGCGCAGCCGACGGGCCAGCCGGGTGACGACCAGCCGGAGGCGGGAGGCGAGCTCGGCCTCGGATGTGGCGACGGGCGGAAGGGGAGCCATTGGTTTCCTAAACTAATTAGCCCCCTGAAGTATTTCCAAACCAGTAGACACGAAGCCCATGGCGACCCTCTCCGACGACGAGATCCGCACCGCGCTCGTCGACCTGCCCGGCTGGGAGCCGGTCGACGGCGCCATCACCAAGGAGTACCGCCTCGGGGGGTTCCCGGAGGCCGTCGCGTTCGTCGTCCGCCTGTCCTACGACGCCGAGGCCGCCGACCACCATCCCGACCTCGACATCCGCTACGCCAAGGTCCGGGTCACCCTGAGCACCCACAGCGAGGGCGGCGTGACCAGCAAGGACGTCGCCCTGGCCAGGGTGATCGAGGCCCTCGCCCACTAGCGTCGGCGGCCATGCCTCTCCATGACGGAATCGTCGGCCCCATTCCTGACGGTCGCGACCCCGAGGAGTACGACAAGCTGCGCAGACGGGTCATGTGGACCATGCCGACCGGGCTGTACGTGGTCGGGAGCCGGGCGGGCGAGCGCCGCAACGCCATGACCCTGAACTGGGCCACCCAGGTCAGCTCCGACCCCAAGCTGCTGGCCATCGGCGTGGAGAAGGAGGCCTTCACCCACGAGCTGATCGCCGAGGGCAGGGTGTTCAGCCTGAACATCGTCGACCGGGAGGACCGGGCGATCGTGCGCAAGTTCACCAAGCCGGTCGAGGCCGACATGGCGGGCCACACCATGAACGGCTTCCCGTTCCACGACGGCCCGACCGGGGCGCCGATCCTCGACCAAGCCGTGGCGTGGGTGGACTGCCGGGTGCACAGCGCCGTCGACGTGGGTGACCACACCCTGTTCCTCGGCGAGGTCGTCGACGCCGGCTTCCAGAAGCCCGAGGAGACCCCGGTGCTCCGCATGGAGGACACCCGCATGAACTACGGCGGCTGACCGCGCCGGTGCGACTGGCCAGCTTCAACGTCCTCCACGGCCGGTCGCTCGTCGATGGCGAGGTGTCGACGGCCCGCCTGGTCGAGGCCTGCACCTCCCTCGAGGCCGACGTCCTGGCCCTCCAGGAGATCGACCGGAACCAGGCCAGGTCGGGTGGCGTCGACCAGACCGCGGCGGTGGCCGAGGGGATGGGGGCGGCGGCGTGGCGGTTCGAGCCGGCCCTGGTCGGGGAGCCCGGCGCCACCTGGCGGGCGGCCGCTGAGGAGGATGATCCGGCCAGCACCGAGGCCGGCTACGGCGTCGGGCTCGTCTCCCGGTGGCCGGTGCGGGCGTGGCACGTGGTCCGGCTGCGGGCCGCCAAGGTCAAGGCGCCGGTGGCGGTGCCCGGGGGCAGGGGCCGCTTCATCCTCCTGCCCGACGAGCCGCGAGTGGCCCTGGCCGCCGAGGTCGACGCTCCGAACGGCCCGTTGCTCGTGGCCACCACCCACCTGTCGTTCGTGCCCGGATGGAACCTCGTGCAGCTTCGGCGGGTCACCGGTGCCCTCGCTGCGTTCGGCCTCCCATGCGTCCTCCTCGGCGACCTCAACGTGCCCGGATCGCTGCCCGCCCGTACCTCGGGTTGGCGGGCGCTGGCCCAGGTGAAGACGTTCCCGGGCGCCAAGCCCTCGCTGCAGATCGACCATGCCCTGGGGCACGGCCTCCTGCCGGTGGTGGGCGCCGTCTCGGCCCCGGAACTGCCGCTGTCGGACCATCGCGCCCTGGTTCTGGACTTCCTCTAGGGTTGGATCGATGGCTCTCAAACCGCTCACCAACGCGGGGTGGGGGTTCGAGACCAACTGCTACGTCTGCGAGCCGGGAAACCCCCTGGGCCTGCGCATCCCGTACTTCCACGACGACGAGGCCGACGTCGTCACCGCCGAGTTCCGCCTCGGCGCCGAACACTCGGGCGCCCCTCACTACGTCCACGGCGGCGTCCTGCTCGCCATCCTCGACGAGGCCATGGCCTGGGCCGCCATCGCCGTGGCCGGGCGGTTCGCGGTGGTGCAGTCCACCGCCACCACCTTCGACCGCCCGGTGCGCATCGACGAGCTCCACCGGGTGGAGGCGTCGGTCCACGGCCGCACCGACACCGCGGTGACCGCCCGCGCCTTCGTCACCGACGCCGGTGGCCGGCGCTGCGCCCAGGCTCGGGCCCGCCTGGTGGTGCTGTCGACGGCCGTGGCCGGCTCGGCCATCGGTCCCGTCACCGGCGCCGACATCCGCTACCTTCGGCCTCCGCCCCCGAGCAAGGCCCCGCCGCCCCAGGAGATCCACTGATGAGCGCCCCCGAGATCAGCATCGACGAGTTGGCCGCGGCCCGGGCCGGCGGGGATGCCCGGGTGGTCGACGTCCGCCAGCCCGAGGAGTACGAGGCCGGCCACGTCCCCGGGGCGAAGCTCATCCCCATGGCCGACGTCGTGGCCCGGATCGGGGAGTTCCCCGACGACGGGCCGGTGTACGTGATCTGCCAGAGCGGCGGTCGGAGCCAGCGGGCGGCCGATTACCTCCGAAACGCGGGGATCGAGGCCTACACCGTGGCCGGCGGCACCAAGGCCTGGGTGGAAGCCGGGAACGACACCGCGCACGGATCCTTTCCCGGCTGAACGCGGGTTTGCGGCCCCGGGGAGGGTGGGTAGCTGCGCGCCATGCGCCGAATCACACTCCTCCTCGCCGTCGCCACCGTGGGTCTCGTCCTGGGGCTCGGACCGGCGGCCCACGCCCAGACCGCATCCACCCTTCCCGGTATACCGGCGGGTCAGGGGGGACCTGACAACCAGGTGAACCCCTCTCAGGGCGGCAACGCCCCCGGCGGGCAGAACAACCCGGCGGTCAACACCGGGCCTGCCACGGACACCGACGACGACAGTTCCCTGGCCCCCTGGCTCGTGGGCGCCGCTCTCCTGGTGATCCTGGCGGCCGGTGGCGTGCTGTTGATGCGGAAGATGGCGGACAGCCGCAAGGCGGACTACGCCGGTGGGCGCACCGCCTGAGTGATCTCGCTCGCAGGCGTTTGATCATCCGGTGGCGCTCTGCCACCCCCAAGTGATCAAACGCCGGCGCCGACGTCGACCTCAGTTGGTCAGACCAGGAACCGGAAGGCGGGAGATCCGGCGGACAGTCGCTCGATGTGGAGGCCGCTGCGGTCCATGCGCTCCAACAGGGGACCGAGGTCGGTGGTGGCCACCAGCTCGATGCCCACCAGCGCAGGCCCGATCTCGCGGTTGTTCTTCTTCACGTACTCGAAGAGGGTGATGTCGTCGCCCGGCCCGAGGACGTTGTCGAGGAACCCCCGGAGGGCGCCGGGCTCCTGAGGGAACTCGACGAGGAAGTAGTGCTTGAGGCCCTCGTGGACGAGCGAGCGCTCGACGACCTCGCCGTAGCGGCTGACGTCGTTGTTCCCGCCGGAGACGATGCACACCACCGACCCGCCCGCCGGCACCGCCAGTCCCTGGTCCAGGGCGGTCACGGCCAGCGCCCCGGCCGGCTCCGCGATGATGCCGTCCCGCTGGTACAGCTGGAGCATGGTCGTGCACACGCCGCCCTCGGGAACGGTCATCACCTGATCCACGAACCTCCGGATCAGGTCGAAGGTATAGGCGCCCGCCCGCCGGACTGCGGCGCCGTCGACGAAGCTGTCGATCGACGCCATGGTGACCGGCTCGCCGGCGTCCAGGGCGGCGCGCATGCTGGCCGCGCCCGCCGGCTCCACGCCGACCACCCGGGGGCGGGGCGTCTGCCCGGTGACGGCCACCGCGCACCCTGCGGCCAGGCCGCCTCCGCCCACCGGCACGACGAGGACGTCGGGCGGGTGGCCGAGCTGCTCGATGACCTCGAGGGCCACCGTGCCCTGGCCGGCGATGATCAGCGGGTCGTCGAACGGAGGGACGAGGACGGCGCCCAGCTGACCGGCCAGGACGGTGGCGGCGTCGTGGGCGTCGTCATAGGTGTGGCCCTCCACGACGATCGTGGTCTCGGATCCGCCGAGCGCCTTGATCTGCTCGCGCTTCTGCCGTGGCGTCGTGCGGGGGAGGACGATCCGGCAGTGCACGCCCAGCCGCCGGCAGGTGTAGGCGACGCCTTGGCCGTGGTTGCCGGCACTGGCGCACACCACGCCAGTGGCCCGTTGGGCGTCACTGAGCGAGGCGATGAAGTTGTAGGCCCCCCGCAGCTTGTAGGACCGGACGGGCTGGAGGTCCTCCCGCTTCAGCCATACGTCGGCCCCGACCAGCTCCGAAAGCCGGTCGTTCCGCTCCAGGGGGGTGCGCACAGCGACGTCACGCAGCCGCTCGGCGGCGGCGTGCACATCTTCCGCCGTGACGGCGGCCGGCATGGTCACGTGGGTGGGAGTCGTGGATTCCAAGGCTGCGAAATGTCTACTCCGCCGGGCTCAGGAGGACCGCCTGGTCACCGCCGAGGCGGCCGGCGAAGGGCGTGCCCTCCGCGGTGCTTTCGCTGTCGACCTCCACCGTCCAGTGGCCGGCGAGGGCCACCTCCGCCGGGTCGGCGGTGAAGTTGACGAGGGCGACCCGCCGGTCGTCGTCGGCGGTCCGCTCGTATCCGAGCACGGTACGGGCGGCGGGGCCCACCTCGAGGGCCCGGTAGCCCCCCGTGCGCAGGGCCGGGCTGGTCCGACGGGCGGCGAGGACGCGCCGGTAGACGTGCAGGATGGAGCTCTCGTCGGCGCGCAGCGCCTCCACGTTCCTGGTCTCGGGGTCCGGCGACCACGGCAGCCAGGGCTCCGCTCCGGACCAGCCGTGGCCGGCCGAGCCATCCCACGGCATGGGCGCCCGGCAGCCGTCCCGCCCACCGGGGTCGACCACCCGGGACGGCACCACCGTGGCCTCCTCCAGGCCCAGCTCCTCGCCGTAATAGACGAAGGGCGCTCCCCGTAGGGTGAGAAGCAGGAGCGCCGCCGCCCGGGCCCGGCCCTCGGTCCCGCCGTAGCGGGTCCGGTGCCGGGGGTTGTCGTGGTTGGACAGGGTCCACGTGGGCCACGCGCCCAGGGATCCGAGCTCGCGCTCGGCCTCGTCGATCCGCAGCCGCCAGGCGTCCGCGTCCCACGGCGCGTACAGCGGGGTGAAGTCGAAGGCGAGGTGGAGCTCGTCGTCGTTCCCGAAGTATTTCGCCACCGTGGCGGTCGACAACAGATAGACCTCGCCGACCAGCATCCGGTCGCCCTCGTAGGAGTCGGCCAGCCGGCGCAGGCCGCGCAGGACGGCGTGGGTGTCGTCGCAGTCGTTGACCCCCGCGTGGGGGAGGACCTGGCCGGGCGGGTCGTCGGGGAACGCGGGGTCCTTCGTGAGCCCTTGGACGACGTCGACCCGGAAGCCGTCGACCCCCCGGTCGAGCCAGAACCGCAAGGTGTCGTGCATGGCGACCTCGACCTCGGGGTTGCGCCAGTTGAGGTCGGGCTGGGTGGGGAGGAAGAGGTGGAGGTACCACTGGGCGGTGGCGTCGTCCCAGGTCCAGGTGTCGCCGCCGAACGCCGCCTTCCAGTTGTTCGGCCGGCCCTCGTTGCCCGTGCCGGGACCGTCGTGCCACAGGTACCAGTCGCGCTTGGCGCTCTGCCGGGACGACCTCGACTCGACGAACCACGGGTGCTGGTCGGAGGTGTGATTGGGCACCCAGTCGACGATCACCTTCATGCCTCGCGCGTGGGCGTCGGCGAGGAGCCGGTCGAAGTCCTCGAGGGTGCCGAACAGGGGGTCGACGTCGCAGTAGTCGGCGACGTCGTAGCCGAAGTCCGTCATGGGCGACCGGTAGAAGGGACAGATCCAGATGGCGTCGATCCCCATCCACCCGAGATGGTCGAGGCGTGACCGGATGCCCTCGAGGTCGCCCACGCCGTCGCCGCCGGAGTCGGCGAAGGACCGGGGATAGATCTGGTAGAAGACGGCGGACTTCCACCACGGCTGGGCCATGGTGCCGGATCGTAGGCCGTCGGTGCCGACCCGAGTTGTTAGAAACCGGTCCTCGTGGGTAGCCATGGGCCGATGCGACCCATCAACGATGGTGCATCCGGCGGAGGCGCGCCTGCGTCCCGCCGACTGCGGGCGGCGACCCGTTGTCCCATCCCTTCACCCCAGGAGCCGCACTATGTCCGATCATGAGCAGTCCATCGTCGTCGACCGTCCGGTGAACGTGGTCTACAACCAGTGGACTCAGTTCGAGGACTTCCCCCACTTCATGGAGGGGGTGGAGAGCGTCACCCAGCTCGACGACAGGCGGCTGCACTGGGTGGCCGAGATCGCAGGTACCCGCCGCGAGTGGGACGCCGAGATCGTCGACCAGGAGCCCGACCGCAGGATCTCCTGGAGAAGCCTCGACGGCACACCGAATGCGGGCACCGTGACCTTCCAGCCCGAGGGCAACGGAACCCGGGTGGCCCTCGACCTCGACGTCGAGCCCCAGGGGGTCGTGGAGAAGATCGGCGACAAGTTGGGCTTCGTCTCCAAGCAGGCCGAGGGTGACCTCAAGCGCTTCAAGGAGTTCATCGAGTCCCGGAACAGTGAGACGGGAGCCTGGCGGGGCGAGGTCTAGGGCAAGACGCAGGTCGTTCGGCCGGGGGTGCCCGCACCCCCGGCCGGATCAGCGCTCAG
>CADCTB010000022.1 GCA_902805665.1 uncultured Acidimicrobiales bacterium | reverse complement strand
GCTCGTGGCGGCGCGACGACGAGCGCCACGTCAACGTGCTGATCGACACGTCGCGCATCCCGTCGCTGCTGAGGGAGCACGGGGTGGAGGCCACCGTCGGCCCGTCGTTCGGCGACGAGCAGCTGCCGGACGGACTCGTCGCCGTGGTGGGAAGAAGAGTGGGCCGCCCGGGGCTCGAACCCGGCCCAGAAGCTTAAAAGGCTCCCGCTCTACCCGATGAGCTAACGGCCCACGGTCAGCGTAGCCACGCCGCGGCATCCTGGTCGGGTGCCCGTTCTCCGGATCGTCACCGACATCGCCGCACCCGTGGAGCGGTGCTTCGACCTGTCGCGCAGCATCGACCTGCACCTCGAATCCATGGTGGCGTCGAAGGAACGGGTGGTCGGAGGGGTGACGTCCGGCCTCATCGGTGCCGATCAGGAAGTCAGCTGGCAGGCCCGGCACTTCGGGATCCAGTGGCACATGACCTCGCGGATCACGGCGTTCGAGCCACCGCACCGGTTCGTCGACGAGATGGTCCGTGGCCCCTTCGCCACCCTCCGCCACGAGCACCGCTTCGAGGCGCACGGCGGGGGGACGCGCATGACCGACGTGGTCGACGTCCGCATGGGCTGGGGACCGATCGGCCCCGTCGCCGACGTGGCTGCTGCCGCCTACCTCCGGCGGCTCCTGACGATCAGGAACGGCGTCATCCGGCGACGAGCGGAGGAGGGATGACCGTTCGCCGGCGCTCGGGCCGCGGTCGGGGTAGGCATGGCACCGGCGTAGGGTGGAGGCGATGGACACGGACCTGGCGCGGCAGCGGTTGGCAGAGGAGCGCGAGCGGCTGGTCGAGGTGCGGTCGACCTTCGACGCCGAAGGCCTCACCGAAGAGTCGGAGAGCGACAGCGTCGGTGAGCTGAGCTCGTACGACCAGCACCAGGCCGACATGGGCACCGAGACCTTCGAGCGCGAGAAGGACCTGTCGATCCTGGAGCAGGTCGAGGCCGAGCTGGCCGACGTCGAGCATGCCCTGCGCCGCCTCGACGAGGGCACGTACGGCACCTGCGAGGTCGACGGCAAGCCCATCCCCGAAGAGCGGCTCGAGGCCATGCCGGCCACCCGCCTGTGCCTGGAGCACCAGGCCGAGGCCGAGCGCGAGGTCCGGATCTCGGGAGAGCGGGCGGACGTGGGCCCGGGTCAGGCGCCCGGTCTCGAATAGGTAGAAAGCCGGGGATGCGAAGATCTGTCGCTCTGGGGGCGGGAGGCGCGGCCGTGCTGGGCGCCCTGGGGGTGGGCGCCGGTGTCGCCCTGTCCGACCCTGACCGGCGGGTGCGACTGGAGCGCCAGGCCCGGGTGTGGCGGCTGTCGACCAGGCGGAGCATCGCCTGGGGCGTGACCAAGGTCCGGGGCAGCCGGGCCACCGAGGAGCGCCGGGCCGAGCTCGAGCAGCAGTTCGCCATCCGCACGGCCGAGGACGTGGCCCAGGTGCTGGGCGGCATGAAGGGGGCCATCATGAAGGCCGGCCAGATGGTCTCCTTCATCGCCGACGGGCTCCCGCCCGAGGCCCAGGCCGCCCTGGCCACGCTCCAGGCCGACGTGCCCCCCATGGCTCCCAGCCTGGCCGAAGGGGTGATCCGCTCCGAGCTCGGCGCCGATCCCCAGAAGCTGTTCCTCGACTGGGATCCGGTGCCGGTGGCGGCGGCGTCGATCGGCCAGGTGCACAAGGCGGTGATGCCCGACGGCCGGTTGGTGGCCGTGAAGGTCCAGTACCCGGGCGTCGACAAGGCGATCCGGTCCGACCTGGACAACGCCGAGTTCCTGTACGGGCTGTTCGCGTCCTTCGCCCTGAAGAACATGGACGTCAAGCCCATGGTCGACGAGCTGCGGGCCCGGATGGGCGACGAGCTCGACTACCGGCTCGAGGCCCTCTGTCAGAAGGAGTTCGCCGACCGGTACCGGGACCACCCGTTCATCCACGTGCCCGACGTCGTCCCCGAGCGCAGCACCCGGCGGGTGATCACCAGCGACTGGGTCGACGGCATGAACTGGAAGGACTTCCTCGAGGTGGCCACGCCCGAGCAGAAGCACACGGCGGCCGAGGTGCTGTTCCGCTTCGCCGAGGGGTCGATCTGGCACCACCGGGTGTTCAACGGCGACCCCCATCCCGGCAACTACCGCTTCCATCCCGAGACCGGCAAGGTGACGTTCCTCGACTTCGGCCTGGTCAAGCGCTGGAGCCCGGGGGAGCTCGAGGGCCTCAGCCCCATCCTCGACGCCATCCTGGCCCAGGACCCCGAGGGCACCTTGAAGGCGGTCGTCCACTCAGGGTTCCTGCCCGCCGACTCCGGGGTCTCGGCCGAGCGGCTCTACGAGTACTGCACCCTCCCCTACATCCCGTTCCAGCGGGAGGAGTTCACCTACTCGAGTGAGTTCGTGGGCCAGACCCTCCAGCGCATGCTCGACCTGGCCGGCGAGTACAGCGACGTCATCCGCCAGCTGAACATGCCGCCGTCCTACGTCATCCTCGACCGGGTGGTGTGGGGGATGAGCGCCCTGTTCGGCCGGATGGGGGTCACCCACCGCTGGGGCGACCTGCTCGACGAATACCTCCACGCGGCTCCGCCGTCCACCGATCTGGGGCGGGCCGAGGTCGAATGGCGACGTCGCCGGCTCGCGGCCGCGCAGCCCTGAGCCGCCGGGCCGCCACCGCGGCGTCCGGCTACCTGCGCAAGCACGCGTTCGTCCCCCGCTACGGGGTCGAGGAGCGGCTGTCGCTGGTCACCGACGACGGCGTGCGCCTGGCCGGGGCCCGGCTGCAGGGCCCCACCGACGCCCTGGCCACCGTCGTGCTGATCCACGGGTTCAGCCAGTCGTCGCGGATGCCCCGCATCCACCACTTCGCCCACTCACTGGCCCGGCGGGTCCACGTGATCGTCCCCGACCTCCGCGGCCACGGGGCCTCCGGGGGGGTCAGCAGCATGGGCCCCAAGGAGCCCCTCGACGTGAAGGCGGCGGTGGAGGCGGCCGATCCCGCCCTGCCCGTCGTCACCGTCGGCATCAGTCTGGGCGGGGCCGCCGTCCTGCTCCATGCCGGCACCTTCGGGGGCGTGGCCGGTGTCGTGTCGATCAGCGGTCCGGCGTGGTGGGGCGCCTGGGACACGCCGGCCACCAGGCGCATCCAGCGCTACGCCATGACCCCGGCGGGCCGGCGGTTCCTGTCGGTGTTCCTGCGCACCCGTATCGCCCAGGTCTGCGAGGGCGTGCCCCACGCCGAGGAGCAGGTCAAGGCCATCGCCCCGGCCTTCACCCTGGTGGTCGCCGACCCCGCCGACCACTACTTCGCCGAGGAGCACCCGCAGACCATCTACCGCTGGGCGAACGAGCCCAAGGAGCTGTGGCTCCTGCCCGGCACCGGCCACGGCACCGACCTGCTCTCGGTCGGGTTCACCGACCGCCTGCTCGAGGAACTGCACCGCCGGCTCCGGTAGCGTCCCCCCCAGGTGGCATTACCCCAGGAGAAGCTCGGGACCCGTTACGAGCCGCGGACGGCGACGATCGACGTCGATCGGGCGCGGGCGTACGCGGCCGCCACCAACGACCCGAATCCGGCCTACGCCTCCGGGGACCTGGCCCCGCCCGTCTTCGCCGTCGTCCCCACCTGGGACGCCATGATGGTGGCCCTCCACGACGTCGTCCCGGCGCCGGACCAGGTGGCCATGCTCCATGCCGAACAGGACATGCACTTCTTCCAGCCGTTGATCCCCGGACGGCCGCTGGTGACCTTCGCCGAGGCCTACAGCCTGCGCAGCGGCCGTATGGGCACCCGGTTCACCATGCGGGTGGTGAGCTCCCACGACCCGGGCGACCTGGTCGTCGAGCAGTTCGCCACCATGCTCATCCGGGGCGTCGAGCCGGGTGAGGACGGGGGCCCGACGCCGCCGTCCCACGCGTTGCCGTCCGAGGCCAAGGCGGCCAAGCTGGCGTCGGTGGCATCCTCGGTGGATCCCGACCAGGCCCTCCGCTACGCCGAGGCGTCGGGCGACGCGAACCCCATCCACGTCGACGACGCGGCGGCCAAGGCCGTCGGCCTGCCCGGAGTCATCTTGCACGGCATGTGCACCATGGCCCTGTGCGGCCGGGACGTGGTCGACGAGCTGGCCGGCGGCGACCCCACCCGGCTGCGCCGGCTTGCCGTGCGCTTCTACCGGCCGGTCTTCCCCGGAAACGACCTCGTGACCACCATGTACGACGTGGGCGCCGAGGCCGGCAGGCAGGTCATCGCCTTCGAGGCCTCGAGTGCGGGCAAGGTGGTCATCCGGGACGGCCGGGCCGATCTGGGCGCCCCCACGCCAACCGGTGCACGGATCCGGTCCGAAAGCGGCGCGTCTCCTACACCGGAACGGGCGGGCGGCTGATGGCGGTCCTCCGACTGTTCGCCGCGGCGCGGGAGGCCGCAGGCATCACCAGCGACGAGATCGACGCCGCCACGGTCGCCGAGGTCCTCGACCAAGCGTGCGACCGCTACGGCGACCGGTTCTCGGCGGTGCTGGCCACGTCGAAGGTGTGGGTCAACGGCGAGCCCGCGGCTCCGGCCACCCCCGTCGGCGCATCCGACGTGGTCGCCGTGCTGCCTCCGGTGTCGGGAGGCGCCGCCCAGCGGCCCGCTGCTCCGGCGGGGGCCCGCGTGCGGGGCAACCTGGCCCTGGTTCCCGACCTGGTCATCGAGGACGAAGAGGCACCCGAGCTGCCGCCCCTGGCGGTGGTCCACGCCAGCGAGCGTCCGCACGGCCGGCTCGGGTTGCTGTGGGCCGCGGTCACTGTCGGGCTGACTGTCGCCGGCCCCACGTGGCTGGCCGGCTGGCTGGCCGTGGCCGCCTTCATCGGTGGCGCCCAGACGTGCCTGGTCTGGCGCAAGCGTGGCGAGCGGCCGGTGGCCTTGGCCGCGGGGGCCATCGCGGCCGGCCTGCCCGTCGCCGCGTCCTTCGACGCAGGAGCCATGACCGCGGTGGTCGTCGGCGGCGTGCTGGTCACCTTTGTGACCCGGCTGCGGAACCCCACCCGGGCGTCGTCGCGGGACATCGCCCTCACCGTCGCCATCGGCGTGGCCATCGGCCTGGCTGCGGCGTCGCCGGTGCTGGTGCGGCACACGGGCATCGCCGCCGCCCTCCTGCTCCTGGCCATGGTGTGCATCTACGACGCGGGCGCCTACCTGGTCGGCACGGGGGCGTCGTCGCCCTGGGAGGGGCCGGCGGCAGGCGTGGCCGCCCTCATCCCGCTTACGATCTTCGCCGAGGTCATGCTCGTCCCGCCCTTCGCCGGCGCGCAGCCGCTGTTCCTGGGCCTCCTCGCCGCCGTCCTGGCCCCCGCCGGCCCGGTGGCCGCCTCCGCGCTCCTGGGCGACCGCAACGCCCACGCGCCGGCGCTGCGCCGCCTCGACTCCCTCATGCTCCTCGGCCCCTTGTGGGCCTGGTGCGCGATCGTCTTCCTCAAATAGCGGCGGGCACCCGGGTGCTGCGCACCACGCCCGCCGCGTGCCGGCGGGGGCCCCTGCCCCGCCGGCGAGCCGGACCTCTACCGGACCCGAGTCAGGCCTAGATAGCGGCGGCACCCGGGTGCTGCGCACCACGCCCGCCGCGTGCCGGCGGGGGCCCCTGCCCCGCCGGCGAGCCGGACCTCTACCGGACCCGAGTCAGGCCTTCTTGGTCTCCCAGAAGATGGTGTCGATCTCGGCGATGGCGTCGAGCAGCTTCTGGCCGCTGGCCGGGTCGACCGAGCTCTTCGTGGCGCCGGCCGCCTTGGTGGCGTCCCAGAACAGCTGGTGCAGCTGGGGGTACTTCTCCAGGTGGGGCGGCTTGAAGTAGTCGGTCCACAGCACCCACAGGTGGTGCTTGACCAGGTCGGCCCGCTCCTCCTTGATACCGATGGCCCGCGCCTTGAAGACGTCGTCGTCCGAGGCCTGGTACTTCTCCTGGATGGCCCTCACCGACTCCGCCTCGACCCGGGCCTGGGCGGGGTCGTAGACCCCACACGGCAGGTCGCAGTGCGCGGACACGTGGTGGGGAGGGCTGATGCGGTCGACAAGGGACAACACGCGGGAAAGCACGGGCATGCCTAGGCTCCTTCGTCCGGATGAGACGGTCGACCCGACACTACCTAGTCGCGGTGGCGGCCGTTTTCGGCGCGATGTGGCTGCGGCGACGGTGGCCGGTCGTACGGGTCGAGGTGGTGGGCGACAGCATGCTCCCCGCCCTGGCCTCCGGTGACCGCCTGCTGGTCCTGGCCGGGCGGGCCGGGGTAGGCGACATCGTCGCCGTCACCGACCCCCGCACGCCGGCCCGGACGCTGGTCAAGCGGGTCGCGGCACGGGGGCCCCACGGAGTGACCGTCCTGGGGGACAACCCGGCGGCCAGCACCGACAGCCGGGCTCTGGGCCCGGTGGCGCCTGCTGCGATCAGGGGTCGGGCCGTCTACAGGTACTTCCCCGAGAGCCGCCGGGGACGCTTGTAGCTCCCGGCTTGTAGCCTCTTGGTGATGTGGACTGACGATGTCGACCGGGTCCTTGCGGACGACTACCTCGGCGACCTCCCGGCCAAGCCCATCGACGGCATCCGGGCCATGCGCGACGAGTGCCGGGCCATCGAGGACAGGGTGTCCTACCTGCGGCGCATGATCCAGGGCCGGCTCGACATCGTCGCCGCCGACCTCCGCCGGCGGGCCGAGGGCGGTTCACCGGTGGACCTCGGCACCCTCATCGAACAGCTGCCCGACATCCTCAGCGACAAGGGCAACACCGGCGGTCCCGGCCGGCTCCCCACCGGGTTGATCCAGCCCGAGGACGAGAGCCTCACCGACGAGCTCGACCGGGTGGCGGGGCCCGATGTCCTGGGCCACCTTCCCGAGCTTTCCGACGACGCGGTGGCCGAGCTGGCCCGGAGGATCGGCGAGCTCGAGCGGAAGGTCTCCACCAGTCGACGCGGCCTCTTCGGCCGCATCGACGCCCTGAACGGTGAGTTGGCCCGCCGGTACGGCACCGGCGAAGCCGACGTCGCCGCCCTACTCGACCGCTGACCGACCGGCGTAGGGAATCCGCAGGGCCTGGGTAGGGTTCGGACCGTCGTGCGCCGTCTCGCCGTTCTCTCCTTTCACACCTCGCCGCTGACCCAACCGGGCGCCGGCGACGGCGGCGGCATGAACGTCTACGTCCGCGAGCTCTCGTCCGCCCTGGCCGGCGCCGGCGTCGACTGCGACGTGTACACCCGGGCCTGGCGGCGGGGCCTGGCCCCGGTCGAGGAGGTCGAGCCCGGTTTTCGCGTCCATCACGTGCCGGCCGGCCCCCGGGCGTCGGTGGCCAAGGAGGACCTGGCCCAGCACCTCGACCAGTTCACCGCAGGCGTGCTCGACCGGATCCAGGCCTGCGGGCCGCCCGACGTCATCCACGCCAACTACTGGCTGTCAGGGGTCGCCGGCCACACCCTGAAGCACCGCCTCGAGCTGCCCCTGGTGTCGACGTTCCACACCCTGGCCCGCGTGAAGGCCGAGGAGGCCGCCGAGGAGCACGACCGGCGGGCCAAGTTCGAGGCCGAGGTCATCGGCTGCTCCGACGCCATCCTCGCCAACTCGGTCGACGAGGCCGCCCAGCTCGAGCGGCTCTACGGGGCGGTCCCCGAGCGCGTCGAGATCGTCCCTCCGGGGGTCGACCACCACCTGTTCTCGCCCGGCGACCAGCAGGCGGCCCGGGCCGAGCTCGGCCTGGGTGAGGGGCCGGTGCTGCTGTTCGCGGGGCGCATCCAGCCCCTGAAGGGCGCCGACGTCGCCGTACGGGCGCTTGCCGCACTCAACCAGCGGCGCAATGACGAGCGGCCGTCGGACCGGGCCGGGCCGGGCACCCTGCTGCTGGTCGGAGGGCCCAGCGGCGTCCAGGGCGACGCCGAGCTGGGCCGCCTGCACCACCTGGTCGCCGACCTGGGCCTGCGTGAGCGGGTGAGGTTCGTGCCCCCCCAGCCCCACGGCCGGCTGGCCCTCTACTACCGGGCCGCCGATGTCTGCCTCGTGCCCAGCCGATCTGAGTCCTTCGGGCTGGTGGCGCTGGAGGCGGCGGCGTGCGGCACGCCGGTGGTGGCCGCCGACGTCGGCGGGCTGAGCACCCTCGTGGCCCATGGGGTGAGCGGGTTCCTTGTCGACGGGCGGGACCCCGAGGCCTACGCCGCCCACGTGGCGGCGCTGCTGGACGACCCGATCATGGCCGGGGAGATGAGCCTGCGGGCCGCGGCCCGGGCCGGCCGCTACCGGTGGTCGATCACGGCCGCCCGCCTGCGCCGGCTCTACGCCGACCTCACCGTGCGCAGCCTGGTGGAGTGCCGCTGACCGCTCGGTGAGGCCCCCAGGGCTCATGTGGGGGCGCTACGCTGCCAGTCCCGGCGGACGGGGAATGGCGGCGCTTCGTCGCGCCTGAAGTCATTTCATAGCTTTTCTTGCGTTCCTGCTCCCGGTGCAGTAGATTCCTGGTCGGGCCCGAGGGGCGGACTGGTCACCCCTTCGGGGAAGTGGGGGCGACCAAGAGGTTCCTCGGGCCCTTTCGCGTCCGCCCGGCGCCGACCCTCAGACGCTTGCATCGAATTCAGGTCGGGTTTAGCCTTCGCCCACCCAGCAGCCCCGGCGGGAGCTGCCATTTGCTGGAGTACATGGCAAACCTGAAGAACCCAGCCCGCGCGCTCGTCGTAGTCATGGTGATGGCCCTGGCCACGCCGGTCTTCGCCGACCCATCCACCGAGCAGAAGCGGGCCTCCGCCCAGACGAAGAAGGCAGAGGCGGCCGCCAAGCTGGACACGCTGAAGGCCAACGACGCCGAGCTGGAGTCGGCGGTCAAGGCGCTCGACGCCGGCGTGGCCGTCCAGGCCGCCACCACTGATGCCGCCCAGCAGGCCCTGCGGGCCGCCGAGCTCAACCTGGGGACGGCCCAGATCCGCCTGGCCAACACCGAGGCCCGCATGTCGGAGCTGAAGGTCAAGGCGGCCGAGG
>CADCTB010000021.1 GCA_902805665.1 uncultured Acidimicrobiales bacterium | reverse complement strand
TTCCCGCCGCTACCTCCTGGACTACTACAACCCGATGGGCAGCGAGATCGCCGAAATGATCGCGGGGAGCGCAGTGCGTTCGGCGGAGGCCATCTCGGGCGCCGTCGAGGCGTTCGCCCAGGTCGGTGTGGACGAGCTGATCCTTGACCCGACCGTCTCCGATCCCGACCAGGTGGACGCGCTTGCCGGCGTCGTCTTGTGAATGACAAGGAGGAAGTCATGGCCGTAACCCCGCCGCCCACCGAGCTCCCGCCCGACCCGTTTCCAGGCGACCCCTTCCCTGGCGAGCCGCCGCCTGCGCCGGAGCCGAGCCCCTCGATCACTCCCCCTGAGCCCCACGGACCGGTGCCACCGCTCGACCCCGACCCGGTGCTGCCGATCGTCCCCACCGAGCCTGGTGAGAATCCCGTTCCCGGGCCGCTGCGCCCGTCCACCGAGCCGCCTCGTCCCGAGCCCGAGCCCGTCTAACCGAGACCGGCCCCAAACGGCAGGGCGGCTCCAGCCCTTGCCGAGCGGTAATCAAAGCCTTCCTCCAGTGGGTCGCCAGTCTCCCCGATAGGGGCATTCCGCGCGTCGTTCCATCGGCTCACCATGGTGTCCACATGGGGACGGCGTTGCTCGAGAGGCGGCTGCAGCACACGACGGAGCCTCTCGGGCGCCCGCCCACACGCCTCGCGCCCGGGCGCCGGCATGGGACACTGCAACGATGGCGGAGCTCATCCGGGGCCGCTATGAGCCCCTGGAGATCGTCGGGGCGGGCGGCCAGAGCACCGTGCTCCGGGCCCTCGATCATCATCGGTCCCAGCTGGTGGGCCTCAAGGTTCGACCCCGCGGATCAGCGGAGGATGAGGGGTCGCTGCTCCGTGAGGCCCAGATCCTGCAGGGGCTCGAGCCTCATCCCCTCCTCTGCCGGGTGCGCGAGAACTTCTTCGCGGGCGACCGCTACGTCCTGGTGATGGACTGGATCGAGGGCACGACTCTCGCGGACCTCCTGGCGGCCACCGGAGGGGCAGGTCTCCCGCTGGCCGACGTCACCCACTACCTGGGTCAGGTGGCCGAGGCCGTCGACCATCTCCACCGGCATCGACCTCCCGTCGTCCACGGCGACATCAAGCCGGCGAACCTGATCGTCTCCCCCGACGGGAAGGTGGTGCTTGTCGACTTCGGCATATCGCATCGCGCCCTCGCCGGCGAGCCGTCGGACGCACCCGCGGCTGGCACGGCCGGCTACGCAGCTCCTGAAGTCGCCATGGGCCACCCGCCCACGCCCGCCTCCGACGTCTTCTCACTGGCGGCCACGACCTTCGCCCTGCTGACCGGGCGGCCACCCCGTCCCGGCGACCGGCCGGTATGGACGGGGATCGACGACGAACGGGCCCGCTTGGTGGAGTTCGCCTTGCGGCGGGGATTGTCTGTGGATCCCGCGCGGCGTCCGGCAACGGCCCGGTCACTGGTCGAAGCCCTGCAGGGCCAGCTCCGGATTCCCGACAACCTGCCGCCCGGGGCCACGCCCTTCCTCGGCCGCCGACGGGAGCTGGCCGAGGTGAAGGCCCTCCTGGGCACCGCCCGCCTGGTGACGCTGACCGGGGCCGACGGAATCGGCAAGAGCCGGCTGGCCTTCCAGGTGATCGGCGACCAGCTGTCCGAGTTCCCCGACGGCGGCTTCGTCGTCGACGTTGCCGCCTGTACCGAACCGGCGTTCCTCAGCCCGATGGTGCTCCTGGCCGTGGAGATCGTCGAGGGAAACACCGGCGCCGCGCCTCCGGACCCGGCCACCGTGCTGATCTCCCGCCTCGAGCGACGCAACGTCGTGCTCCTGCTCGACGGATGCGACGCCGTGCTACCGGCCTGTGCCGGCCTGGCCACGTCGGTCCTTGCCGCCTGCCCGCACGTGCGCATCCTGGCCACCAGCCGGCGACCCCTGGGAACTGCTTGCGAGACCGTCTACGAGGTGCCGGCGCTCTCGGCACCCGATCCATTCCGGCTGCCCGAGCTCGATCGGCTGGGCGAGTACGACGCGGTGCGACTGCTCGTCGACCGGGCGAGGGACGCCTGTCCGGGCTTCGACGTGAGGGTGGCGGACGCCCCGGCCGTCGCCCAACTCTGCCGGCGGTTCGACGGCATTCCGCTCGCCTTGGAGCTCGTGGCCGCCCGCACGTGCTCCACCCCGCTTGGAGCGTTGAGCGCCGAGCTCGCCGAGCGGTTCCCACTGCTCGCCGGCGGTCGGCGCTCTGTGGCGGACCAGGAGTCGACGCTGGGAGCAGTCATCGAGTGGGCCTACCAGGGGGTGCCTGAGCCTGACCGCGACCTGTTCGACCGGCTGTCCGTCTTCGCCGGAGGGTTCGATGCACGCGCCGCGGCGCTGATAGTCGGGGTGCCGGACGTGGATGTGCGGCTCGCCGGGCTGGTCAGGCCATCGCTGATCGGCACCGCGGGCAGCCGCTTCACGCTCCACGACACCCTGCGCCGGTACGGAGCTCGAAGGCTTGCCGAGTCCGGCGACGAGGTTGCCGTACGGGCACGTCACCTCGAGTGGGCCCTTCGCCTTACCGACGACCTTGCCGAGATCGAGCACGCCAACCTCCTCGCCGCCCTTGCGTGGGCCGTGTCGCAGCGGCGGACGGGAGCGGTGGATCACCTGGTGGCTGTGCTGGCCCGCCTCTATGACCGGCGCGCTCACGTCGACGGGAGCCGGAGGTGGCTGCGGGCCGGATGCACCGCCGGGTGACGACGATTCACGACCAACCGCAACCGCCTCGGCTTCAGCTCCGTCTCCCTTACGCGATCGCTTCGTCCGAACCACGCCACCAGGTTCCGGCGACCGTTGTCTTCGAGGGCGACCAGTTCGGCCCAACCCTCGTCGTCGGACCTCTCCTCGCGCAGTCGCCGGAATGCGGCGCGACCTTCGTCCTCCGACTCGAAGCATCCGATCAGATCTCCGATCCCACCGCGCGGCCGGTCATGCAGCCCGGCGAAGAGGAGCAGACGGGGACGGCCCGCCAGTTCACCGGCATCGATCTCCAGTTGCTGCACCAAGGCCGCGAACGGAACCTCGACCGAACCGAGCGCCGGGGCATCGCCGCCACGTGCCGTAAGGCGCAGGACGCGTCGTCCTTTGAGGTACTCGATGCGCATCTGCGTGGATGCGCTCGTGGCCAGGATGTCCTTCGGTTTCATGCCACCATCGTCGTGCCGACCCCGCGGTGGCGGAATACCCTCCTGCTGGAGAGTCTCGACCGTAGAAGGGAAGCCGTCCCTTACCTTCCGGTAAGGTGCAGGCCGCGGGCGACCGGAGGAAACGTGGCCTCCTATCTCGAGGTGTGGAAGCGGGAAGGCCCCGAACTGGTGCCTCTGGACGCCGACCGGATCACGATCGGCAGCCACGTCTCGAACGACGTCGTCCTGTCCGCGGATCGCACCGTCTCTCGCCTGCATGCGGTCCTCGAGGCATTTCCCGCCGGCTGGAGCCTGCGCGACATGGGCTCCCGCAACGGCACCTTCGTGAACGGCCGGAAGCTGTCGGGTGAGCGGGTGCTAGCCCCCGGGGACGAGGTCCGCATCGGCAGGACCCGCCTGGTGCTGCGGGGTAGCGGTCACGGCGAACACACGACCACCGAGGCGGCCCAACCGGCCCCCGTCCTCACCCGTCGTGAGCGCGATGTGCTCGTCGCACTGTGCCGGCCCGTCCTGTCGGGCGACGTCTTCACCGAGCCGGCGTCGATCCGAGCCGTTGCCGCCGAGCTGGTGGTGAGCGAGGCGGCTGTGAAGCAGCACCTGCTGAACCTGTACGACAAGTTCGCCATCTACGGCGTCGACAATCGCCGGCTGGAGCTGGCCAACCAGGCCATCCGCCGGGGAGCCGTGAGCATCGCCGACCTACGTCGCCCGCCACCATCGAGCTAGGGGAGCAGATCGTGGCCAGCCCATTGCTCGAGACCAAATTGCACGTTCCCAAGCGGCGGCGCAGTCTGGTGCCGCGTTCGAGATTGATCGGACGCCTCATCAGTGGCGCGGAGGCGGCGTTGACGCTCGTGTCGGCCCCCGCCGGGTTCGGCAAGACGACCCTGCTGGCGGAGTGGCTGGCCACCGATCCTGCCTGCCCCGCCGCCGCATGGCTCTCGCTGGATCACCGCGAGAACGATCCCGCATTGTTCTGGACCTACGTGATCGCCGCGCTGCAGACGGCGATCCCAGCCGTTGGTGCACGCGCGCTCTCACTCGTCGCGTCGTCCCAGTCTTCGATGGAACCCATCGTGGGGACGCTGCTCAACGACCTCCACGCCATCCCGCACGAGGCCGTCCTGGTGCTCGACGACTACCACGTCATCGAGGCGCAGGACGTGCACGAGGGAATGGCGTACCTGCTGGCCCACCTACCTCCACAGATGCGTCTGGTGATCGCCGGCCGGGCCGACCCTCCGTTACCGCTGGCGGGGCTACGAGCGCGTGGTGAGCTGGTCGAGATTCGCGCCGCCGATCTCCGCTTCACGGCCGACGAGGCCGCGAGCTATCTCAATGAGGTCATGGGACTGGAGCTGACGCCGGCGGAGGTCGCCGCGCTGGAGGGACGGACCGAAGGGTGGATCGCCGCGCTCCAACTGGCGGCGCTCTCGATGCAGGGACGAGACGACATCACCGGCTTCATAGGAGGGTTCGCCGGCGACGACCGCTACATCGTCGACTATCTGGTCGGAGAGGTCTTGGAGCGTCAGCCCCCAGAGGTGCGTACCTTCCTGCTCCAGACCTCCATACTGAGCCGGCTGAACGGCTCACTGTGCACTGCCGTGACCGGCCAGGACGGCGGGAAGGCCATGCTCGAAGCGCTCGATCGAGCGAACCTGTTCCTGATCGCGCTCGACGATCGCCGCCTCTGGTACCGCTACCACCACCTCTTCGCCGACGTGCTGCGAGCACGCCTCCAGGACGAGCAGCCCGACACCGTCCATGAGCTCCACGTGCGGGCCAGCGACTGGTACGAGCAGAACGGTGACCGACCCGAGGCCATCCACCACGCACTGGCCGGCGAGGACTTCGGCCGGGCCGCGGGCCTGATCGAGCTGTCGATCCCGGCGATGCAGCACGCCCGACACGAGGCGACCCTGCGTCGCTGGCTCGAGGCGCTTCCCGAGGAGGTGTTCAAGGTCAGGCCGGTGCTGAGCGCCGGGTATGCCGGGGCGATGATGTCGACCGGCGAGATGGAAGGCGTCGAGGCGCGCCTGCAGGACGTCGAGCGGTGGTTGGAGACGACGAGCGAGGGAGCGGGAGCCCCGTCGGCGGCGATGATCGTCGTGGACCATGCGAGATTTCGCACGTTGCCGGCATCGATGGCCATGTTCCGCGCCGGACTGGCCCGGCTCCTCGGCGATGTCCCCGGGACGATGGCGCAGGCCCGGCGCGCGCTCGAGCTCGCCGGTGCGGACGATCACCTCGAGCGGGGAGGGGCGGCCTCCCTCCTGGGGCTCGCGTACTGGACGAACGGGGACCTCGACGCCGCCCACCGTTGGTACAGCGAGGGGATGGCGACCCTCGAGAGGGGCGGGTATCACGCCGACCTCATCGCCGGCGCCGTCACCCTGGCCGACATCCGGATCGAGCAGGGTCGTCTCCGCGACGCGATGACCATCTACGAGCGGGGGCTGCAGCGCGCGAAGGAGCAGGCGTTACGGGGAGCGGCCGACATGCACGTGGGCATGAGCGTGCTGTTCCGTGAACGCAACGACCTCGATGCCGCCGCCCGGCACCTCCTGGCCAGTAGAGAGCTCGGCGAGCATGCCGGCTTCTCACAGAACCCTCACCGGTGGCGAGTCGCCATGGCCCGGGTGCGGGAAGCCGAAGGAGATCTGGTGGCCGCGGTCGACCTGCTCGACGAGGCCGAGCGGCTCTACAACGGTGACTTCTCCGCGAACGTGCGGCCGATTCCGGCGTTGACAGCACGGGTGCGGATCGCGCAGGGCGAGGTCGGCCACGCGCTCGCCTGGGCCCGTGAGAGAAAGCTCTCCGTCGACGATGACCTCAGCTATCTGCACGAGTTCGAGCACATCACCCTGGCCAGGGCGCTCCTGGCCCGGCACACGACAGAGCCCGACGATCGCACCATGCACGAGGCGACCCGACTTCTGGAGCGGCTCCTGACGGCAGCCGAACAGGGGGGGCGGGGTGGCAGCGTCATCGAGATACTGGCGCTGCAGGCGCTGGCCCACCAGGCGAGACGGGAACTCCCTGCGGCGCTGGCATCGCTGGAGAAGGCGCTGACGCTGTCCGAACCGGAGGGGTACGTCCGAGCCTTCCTGGATGAGGGGCCGTCCATGGTGGCGCTGTTGCGCGCCGCCTCGCACAAGGGGGTGGCCGGTGGCTACGCCCGCCACCTCCTGTCGTCGGCCGGCGCGACCGGAGGTCGCACCCCGGGTCAGCGTGGCTTGGTCGAGCCCCTGAGCGGGCGGGAGCTGGACGTGCTGCGGCTGTTGCGCACCGACTTGAGCGGGCCCGACATCGCCCGCGAGCTCATGGTGTCGCTGAACACCATGCGGACCCACACCAAGAACATCTTCACCAAGCTCGGTGTGAACAACCGCCGGGCCGCGGTCCGGCGGGCCGAGGAGCTCGGCCTGTAGAGCTCCCGCCGGCAAGCAATCACCACGTCAATCACCTCATGTGGTGATGCGTCCTCATCACATGGCGCCGTACCTTCACGTCATGCAGGCAGACGACAGCACGGAGTACGAAATCCGTGTCAAGGGACACCTTGACCCTCGTTGGTCAGCCTGGTTCGACGGGCTGAGCCTCACCAAGGAGCCCGACGGCACGACGGTCATCTCCGGCCCGGTCGTCGACCAGGCCGCACTCCACGGACTGCTGCAGAAGCTGCGCGACGTCGGTGTGCCGTTGATTTCGATCACCCAGGTCAGCCGCGACGTCGCGTAGTCAGCCTCACGTGAAGGAGATTCCCATGAAAGCCATGGTTTGCCGCGGCTACGGACCGCCCGAGGACGTCCTGCAGCTCGCCGACATCGACGAGCCGGCCGTCGCGGACGACGAAGTGCTCGTCCGCGTGCATGCCACGTCGGTCAACCCCGCCGACTGGCACTTCGTCCGAGGCGTCCCCTCCATCGCCCGCCTCCAGTTCGGGTTGCGCACGCCCAGCTTCGGCGTCCCCGGCTGCGACGTCGCCGGTCGGATCGAAGCCGTCGGCAGGGACGTCGCGACGCTCAGCCGAGATGACGACGTGTTCGCCAGCCCGTTCATGCACGGGTTCGGCACCTTCGCCGAACTGGTGTCGGTTCCGGAGAGTCTCGTGGCCCGCAAGCCCTCCAACCTCACGTTCGAGCAGGCCGCCGCAGTGCCGCTCGCCGCATCGACCGCCCTGCAGGGTCTCCGCGACCACGCCCACATCGAAGCAGGCGACAGCGTCCTGATCGTCGGCGCATCGGGAGGTGTCGGGACCTTCGCCGTGCAGATCGCCAAGGCGCTGGGCGCTGAGGTGACCGGCGTCTGCAGCACGAGGCATGTGGACATGGTCTTCTCGCTCGGCGCCGACCACGTCATCGACTACACCAAAGCCGACTTCACGGACGGCAGCCGTCGCTACGACGTCATCCTCCAGGCCGCCGGCGCCCATACAGCCACGGCCTGCAGGCGGGCGCTGACCACCAACGGCACCCTCGTGCAGATCAGCGGCACCTCTGACAACCGCTGGATCGGACCGCTCGGCCGCATCGTCACCGGACGGCTGCTGTCACCCTTCGTGAGCCAGACGATCACCAGCTTCACGGTGCGTCCCAACCGCCAGGACCTGGAATTCATCGGGTCCCTGATCGAGGCCGGCAAGGTCACCCCGGTCATCGACCGCACCTTCCCGCTCACCGACATCCATGACGCCATCCGGCATGTCGAGGAGGGCCACACCCGAGGCAAGGTCGTCGTCACCGTCGCCGCCAGGACCACCAACATCGGATCAAAGGAGCCCACGTACTCATGACACTCGTTCGCAATGCTTCCGGCTCTGCGCTCCCGGCCAACACCGCAGTGGCGGCTCGGGCCATCGGCGCAACCAAGACCTACGGGAAGGGCGACGGGGCGGTGATCGCCCTGAATCGGGTGAACGTCGAGTTCGCCGCCGGCGCCTTCACCGCCATCATGGGCCCTTCAGGCTCGGGCAAGTCGACCCTGATGCACTGCCTGGCCGGGCTCGACGAGCTCACCGCCGGCCAGGTCCTCATCGGCGACGTCGACCTCACCACCCTCAACGACAAGCACCTCACCCTCCTCCGCCGGGACAAGGTGGGCTTCATCTTCCAGGCCTACAACCTGGTCCCCACGCTGACCGCGCTCGAGAACATCACCCTGCCCATGGACCTGGCCGGCAGGAAGCCTGACCGGGCCTGGCTCGATCAGGTGGTCGACACCATCGGCCTGCGCAATCGGCTCGAGCACCGACCCAGCGAGCTCTCCGGCGGCCAGCAGCAGCGGGTGGCCGTGGGCCGGGCCATGGCCGGGCGGCCGCAGATCATCTTCGCCGACGAGCCCACCGGCAACCTGGACAGCCGTTCCGGGGCCGAGATCCTCGACTTCATGCGGCGGGCGGTCCGTGACCTGGGCCAGACCATCGTCATGGTCACCCACGACCCGAGCGCAGCGAGCTACGCCGACCGGGTGGTCTTCCTGGCCGACGGCCGCATCGTCGACGAGATCCAGCAGCCGACCGCAGAGGTTGTCCTCGACCGCATGAAGACGTTCGGGAGGTAGGGAACCATGTTCCGTCTCACCTGGAAGGGTCTGTGGGCCCACAAGCTGCGCTTCGCCCTCACCGGCCTCGCCGTCGTCCTCGGCGTGGCCTTCATGTCCGGAACCCAGATCCTCACCGACACCATGGGCAAGACCTTCGACGGCATCTTCGAGGATGCCAACCAGGGCGTCGACGTCGTTGTCCGCCGGTCGGCGTCGGTCGAGAGCACCTTCGACGTGGACGTCCGGGAACGGGTCGACGGAGCCACCCTCAACCGGATCCGCGCCATCGACGGCGTCGACGTGGCGGCCGGGTCC
>CADCTB010000020.1 GCA_902805665.1 uncultured Acidimicrobiales bacterium | reverse complement strand
CGACGAGGACGTCCTGCGGGAGGTCGGGCTGCCTCAGGGCCTGGTCGACAACAAGGTGTGCGCGGTCAACGAGATCTGGTCCGGCCTGCGCTTCGTCTGGCGCAAGGAGAACCGGCCGCGCCCTTAGGGCTCGAGGGCGGCCCGGAGCAGGGAGCGCAGGTGCTCCAGCCGGGCCATGACGACGTCGATGGCCAGCGGGTCCCCACCCAGCAACCCCTCGAGGAGGGGGATGTCGCTGAAGTAGCTGACCAGGGCGCCGTAGATGGTGAAGAAGAGCTGAGCCGGATCGTGGCGGCGCAGGCGCCCGGCGGCCATCTCCCGCTCGAAGAAGGCGACGGCGGTGTTGAAATACGGCCGCAGGCCCTCCCCCAGCTCCACGCCCAGGCGGCTGCCGCCCTCGAGTGCCTCCCGCCGGACCAGGCGCACGAACTCCGGGTGGTCCATGAAGAAGCGGAAGCCGGCGGTGAGGATCTTGTCGACCTGCGGCCAGCCCTCCTCGGGAACCTCGGTGGCGGCGTCTACCTCGAGGTACCAGTCGGCGAGGGCCCGCTCGAAGACCTTCCGGTACAGCGCCTCCTTGGAGGGAAAGTGGTGGAGCAGGCTGGGCCGGCGGATGCCCACGCCGGCGGCGATGTCGTTGAGCGACGTGCCTTCGTAGCCGTGCTCGGCGAAGCAGCGCAGGGCTTCTCCGAGGATCGCATCGCGCGTGGAGAGCGAGGGTTGCGTGGTGGCCATCCGGGCCAGCGCCCGGTCAGACAGGGAGAAACCGGACGCGCGCGATAGCCCTCATGGGAGGCAGGCTACCCGCCCGGGGTTTCGGGCGGGTAGCTCTCGGTCGTGGCTAACCGGCGAGCTTGCGGGCCGCGTCGGCGATCGACTCGGCGTCGATGCCGGCCGCGGCGATGCACTCGTCGGGCTTGGCCGAGCCCGGCAGCTTGGAGACGGCCAGCTTGACGAACTTGAGCGGGATGTCGAGCTGGGCCTCGCCCAACGCGGAGGCCACCGCGTCGCCGATGCCGCCCTCGGGCCAGTGGTCCTCGACGGTGATCACCCGGCCCTCGGTGGCCCGGGCCGCCTCGGTGAGGGTGGCGGCGTCGATGGGCTTCACCGAGTACAGGTCGATCACCCGGGCCGCGATGCCGTCGGCCGACAGGGCGTCGGCGGCCTTGAGGGCCTCGTGGAGGGTGATGCCGGCGGCGACGATGGTGACCTTGTCGTCGTCGGAGGACCGGAGGACCTTGGAGCCGCCGATCTCGAACGTCTCGTCGGGGCCGTAGAGGACCTCGGTGCCCCCGCGGGTGGTGCGCAGGTACGCGGTGCCCTCGGGGATGTCGGCCATCAGGGCGACCAGGTGGGCGGTCTGCACCGCGTCGCTCGGGTAGAGCACGGTGCTGTTGAGGACGGCCCGGAACGAGGCGATGTCCTCCAGGCCCATCTGCGACGGCCCGTCCTCGCCGATGGACACGCCGGCGTGGGAGCCGCAGATGTTCATGCGGACCTGACTGACCGCGCCCATGCGGATGAAGTCGTACGCCCGGCTGAGGAATGCGGCGAAGGTGGAGGCGAAGGGCATCCAGTGCTGGACCTGCATGCCGACCGCGGTGGCGATCATCTGCTGCTCGGCGATGTAGCACTCGAAGTAGCGCTCGGGGTGGGCCTCACGGAAGATCTCCGAGTAGGTGGAGTTGGAGACCTCGCCGTCGAGTGCGACCACATCGCCCCGGGCCGAGCCGAGCGCAGCCAGGGCCTCGCCGTACGCCTTGCGGGTGGCGACCTTCTCGCCGAGCTCGTACGTCGGGAGCTCGAGCTTGCCGGTCTCGAAAGTGCGGGCCTTGGCGCCGGTGGGCGGCTTGGGGACGTCGACGCGGATGTTCCGGTCCCCGCCGAGCTCCTCGATGGCCTCCTCGTAGTCGGGAACTGCCTTGCCGTGGGCGTTGAGCTGGTCCTCCACCGACTTCACGCCGGCGCCCTTCTTGGTCTTGGCGATGATCACCGAGGGCTTGCCCGTGGTGGCGACGGCCTCGGCGAAGGCGGCGTCGATGGCCTCCACGTCGTGACCGTCGACCTCGATGGCGTGCCAGCCGAACGCCTCGGCGCGGTTCCGGTAGGCGTCGAGGTCCCAGCCGTGGCGGGTCTCCATGCTCTGGCCCAGGCGGTTGACGTCGATGATGGCGGTCAGGTTGTCGAGGCCGACGAAGCTGGCCTCCTCGAACGCCTCCCACATCGAGCCCTCGGCCATCTCCGAGTCGCCGCACAGCACCCAGGTGCGGAAGTCGAGCTGGTCGAGCTTCTTGCCGGCGAGGGCGACGCCGACTGCGATGGGCAGTCCCTGCCCGAGCGAGCCGGTGGCCACGTCGACCCACGGCAGACTAGGGGTCGGGTGGCCCTCGAGGCGACTCCCCTGCTGTCGGTAGGTGGCCATCTCCTCACCCGTGACCGCGCCGACCGCCTTGTAGATGGCGTAGAGCAGCGGCGACGCGTGGCCCTTGGAAAAGATCAGGTGGTCGTTGGCCGGGTTCTCCGGGTCATTGAAGTCGTAGTGGAGGTACTTGCTGATCAGCACCGCCATGAGGTCGGCGGCCGACATCGACGAGGTCGGGTGACCCGACCCGGCGACACCGCTGACCCGCACCGCGTCCACCCGCAGCTGCTGCCCGAGCTCCTGCCACCCCTGCATCTCGTCGTCCATGGCGACAATCCTATGTTTTCTTTCTGGCCGGGCCTCAACCCGGGGCGGATGGGCCGCCAGCGGGCCGGTAGCGTTCAGCCAATGGACATCGTGGCCGCTCTTTTCGTGGAGGGGATCGAACAGCGTTCGGTCCCCGGTCCCTCCACCCGCTTCGACCTGACCGGCGTCATGTTCTCCCTGCCGGCCACCGGAGATCTACCCGTGCACATCGCCCCTCACCTCGTGGTCTTCGTGCGTTGTCCTCCCGACGACTCGGGCATGGGCACCCTCGAGGTGGAGTTCCTCGACGCCGCGGGCACCGAGGTGGCCCGCAACGCCCAGCCCGTCACCGTCCAGCCCGGCAAGTTCGGGCGCCTGCTGGTCAAGGGCGAGCTGACGTACGAGAGCTACGGCACGATCGAGGCCCACGTGAAGCTCACCGGCGGGGCTCCGGTGGTCGTCCCCCTCACGCTTCTCGCCCCGGCGTGATGAAGAAGGCCTTCGCGGCCGCGCTGTCGCAGCACCCCAACGCGGCGGTGGCCACAGGCGACGTGGTCGGCCGGGTCCTGGAGGGCCTGGGCGACCCCGACGCCCCGCCCGACCTGGCCCTGGTGTTCGTGACGCCGGCCCACGTGCCGGAACTCCACCAGATCGTCGCGACAGTCAACGCCACGCTGCGGCCGGCGGCCATGTTGGGCTGCGCGGCGATCTCGGTGGTGGGAGGAGAGCGCGAGGTCGAGCGGGGACCGGCGATCTCCCTGTGGGCCGGCCGCACCGGGCCGGTGACTCCGTTCCACCTGTCGGCGGGCAACTCTCCCGACGGCCTGACCATCACCGGCTGGCCCGACTCCATCCCCGACGACGCCAGCGCCCTGCTGCTGATCCCCGACCCCTTCTCCTTTCCCACCGACGAGCTGCTGCGCCGCCTCGAGGCCGACCGCCCCGGCATGCCGGTGGTGGGCGGCATGGCGTCCGCAGCCCGGGCACCCGGTGGCAACCGGCTGGTGATCGACGACCAGGTGGTCGCCGCCGGCGCAGTGGGCGCCTTCCTCGGTCCCGAAGTCGAGGTCACCACCGTGGTGTCGCAGGGTTGCCGGCCGGTCGGAAGCCCCTTCGTCGTCACCCGGGCCGAGCAGAACATCGTCTACGAGCTGGCCGGTCGCACGGCGGTCGAGCGGCTGCAGGAGGTGGCGGCCGCCCTCTCCGACGACGACCGGGAGCTGCTCGCCGACATGGTCCAGATCGGCCGGGTGATCGACGAGAGCAAGCTCGACTTCGGCCCGGGCGACTTCCTGGTCCGCCCGGTCGTCGGTGCCGATCCCAACAGCGGCGCCCTGCGGGTGGGCGACATCGTGGAGGTGGGCTCCACCGCCCAGTTCCAGGTGCGCGACGCCACCTCCGCCGACAACGACCTCCGCCGGATGGTGGGTGGCCAGAATGCGCAGGCCGCCCTGGTGTTCACCTGCAACGGCCGGGGCACCCACCTGTTCCCCGAGCCCCATCACGACGCCCAAGTCGTCTCCGAGTGCCTGGGCGGAGCGCCGGTCGCCGGCATGTTCTGCGCCGGGGAGCTGGGCCCCATCGGCGGCCACAACTTCATGCACGGCTTCACCGCTTCCGTCGTCCTCCTCTCCACCGGCTGAGTAGCCGGGGGGCTCCGGCGACAGCCGGTTCTCAAGGGCCTGGAAGAGGAATAGCGTGCGGTCATGACGCGACTCGAGCGACTGTTTCACGAGCAGGGCCAGAGCCCGTGGCTGGACAACCTCAAGCGGGGTTACATCACCAGCGGCGACTTGGCGCGCTTGATCGACGAGGGGATCCGGGGCATCACCTCCAACCCCACGATCTTCCAGAAGGCCATCGCCGGACAGGCCGAGTACGACGACCAGTTCCGGGGCCTGATGGAGCGCAAGCAGTCGGTCGACGACGCCTATTGGGATCTGGTGATCGACGATGTCCAGCACGCGCTCGACCTCCTGCGGCCCCTCTACGTCGAGAGCGGAGGCGGCGACGGCTTCGTGTCCATCGAAGTGGCGCCCGGGCTGGCCAACGACACCGAGGGCACCATCGCCTCGGCCCGCCAGCTCGACGACCGCATCGAACAGCCGAACCTGCTCGTGAAGATCCCCGCAACGGCCGCAGGCATCCCGGCCATCCGCCAGATGATCGCGGAGGGGCGCAGCATCAACATCACCCTCATCTTCTCCCTCGAGCGCTACGCCGAGGTCATCGAGGCCTACTTCTCGGGCCTGGAGGACTGCGAGGGCGACCTGGGCCGGGTCCACAGTGTGGCCTCGTTCTTCGTGAGCCGGGTCGACACCGAGGTCGACCGCCGCCTCCAGAAGATCGGGACCGACGAGGCCCTGGCCCTGCGCGGCAAGGCCGCCGTGGCCCAGGCCAAGCTGGCCTACGAGCTGTTCACCAGCCGGTTCCGGGGCGAGCGGTGGGAGGCCCTGTCCGACCAAGGGGCACGGGTTCAGCGCCCGCTGTGGGCGTCGACGTCCACCAAGAACCCGGCGTATCCCGACACGCTGTATGTCGACAGCCTCATCGGCCCCGACACCATCAACACCATGCCCGACGCCACGATCGACGCGTTCGAGCGCCGGGGGACGCTGGCCTGCACCATCAACAAGAACCTCGACCAGGCTCATCAGGTGATGGACGACCTGGCTCGGATCGGGGTCGACATGGCCGACGTCGGGCGGGTCCTCGAGGAGGAGGGGGTCGCCTCCTTCGCCAAGTCCTTCGACGAGCTCATGGGCGCGCTGAACGACAAGGCCGCCGAACTTCTCGAATCGAGTTGACCGGTCGCGGCGCGAGCCCGACTCCCGTAGCATTCGGCGCGATGGCAGCCCGGGCGATGAGGGGCCTCTTGTGACGACAGCGGACAATCCACTGGCCGAGGCCACCGTCGAGCGGGTCGCCCCGCCTGCGGTCCTCGTCGTGTTCGGCGCGTCGGGCGACCTGACCAGCCGGAAGCTCATGCCGGCGGTGGAGAACCTGGCCCTCCGCCGGCTGCTCCCGCCCGGCTTCTCCGTGGTCGGCGTCGCCCGCACCGAGATGGACGACGAGGAGTTCCTCGACCGGATGCAGGCCTCGGTGAAGGAGTCCGGCGAGAACGGTGAGGAGGCCCGGCACGTCTGGGAGGGCTTCGGCCACGGTGGCTTCCGGTACGTCGCCGGCGACTACTCCGATCCCGAGACGTTCAAGAAGCTCAAGGACGTCCTCGATGAGATCGACGAGCAACGGGGTACGGCGCAGAACCGGCTCATCTATTTGGCCACCCCGCCCGAGACGTTCCCCGTGGTGGTCGAGGGCCTGGCCCGGTGCGGCCTGAACCGCCCGGCCAACGATGGTGCGTTCGTCCGCATCGTCATCGAGAAGCCCTACGGCCGTGACGCCCGCTCGGCGGAGAAGCTCGATGCCACCGTCCACCAGGCCTTCGCCGAGAACCAGGTCTACCGGATCGACCACTACCTGGGGAAGGAGACGGTTCAGAACGTCCTGGCCTTGCGCTTCGCCAACGCCATCTTCGAGCCGATCTGGAACCGGCGCTACATCAACCACATCCAGATCACCGTGGCCGAGCAGCTCGGCGTCGGCTACCGCGGTGGTTTCTACGAGAACGCGGGAGCGCTGCGCGACATCGTGCAGAACCACGTCATGCAGGTGCTGGCCCTGACGCTGATGGAGCCGCCCGCAACCTTCGACGCCGGCGGCATCCGAGACGAGAAGGTCAAGGCCCTGCGGGCGGTCGACGTCCTCAGCCCCGACGAGGTGGCCCACAACGTCGTACGCGGCCAGTACCGGTCCGGGTGGGTGCAGGGATCCGAGGTCCACGGCTACCGCGACGAGGAGGGCGTCGACCCTCACAGCCAGACCGAGACCTACGTGGCCATGCGCCTCAAGGTCGACAACTGGCGGTGGGCAGGCGTGCCCATCTACGTGCGCACCGGCAAGTATCTGCCGAAGCGGGTCACCGAGGTGGCCATGGAGTTCAACCGGGTCCCCCACCTCCCCTTCGCCATGAGCCAGGCCGAGGGCCTCGAGCCCGACGCCCTGGTGCTGCGCATCCAACCGGACGAAGGCATCACCCTGCGCTTCGGGGCCAAGGTGCCGGGCCAGGCGTTCCGGGTCCGATCGGTGTCCATGGACTTCTTCTACGGCGCCGCCTTCCTGGAGGAGACGCCCGAGGCCTACGAGCGCCTGCTGCTCGACGCCCTGCTGGGGGACCCGACCCTCTTCATCCGCTCCGACGAGGTGGCGCAGGCGTGGCGGATCGTCGACCCCGTCCTGGAGGCGTTCGAGGAGGGCGACCTGCCCCTGGCCCGGTACGAGGCGGGCACCTGGGGACCGCCTGAGGCGGACGCTCTGGTCGACCGGGACGGCCGGCGCTGGCGCAAGCCCTGACCAATGGCCAAGCCCGTGGTCACGACAATCGGCTCCTGGGAAAGCGACAACGTCAACGTCGGACAGGTGGAGAAGGCCCTTACCGAGCTCCGTCGCCACGAGCAGCGCGCCGCGGTGCGCACCAGCGTTCTCACTCTCGTGGCCGTTGTCCGCACCGACGCTGAAGCCGACGGCGCCCGGAGCATCATCGCCGACCTCGGGGCCCGGCATCCGTCCCGCACCCTGATCATCATCGCCCTCGACGACCAGCCCGACGCTCCGAACTGCACCGACGCCGCGGTCTGGGTGCACGCCATCGAGCGCGAGGGCCGGGCCGTCTGCTTCGAGGAGGTGGTGCTCCGGGTGCGGGGCAACGCCCGCCACCACCTCGACTCGGTGGTCGAGCCCTTCACCCTCCCCGACGTCCCCATGGTGGTGTGGTTGCCCGCCGGGCTGCCGTCTCCCGGCGATCCGCTGATGCGGGCCGCCAACCGGGTGGTGGTCGACAGCCGGGCCGTCGCCGAGGCCGGGGGCGACGTCCTCACCCGCAGCGCCACCCTGGCCAAGCGCCTGCCGGTGGCCGACCTCTCCTGGATGCGGCTGGAGCAGTGGCGGAGCATGCTGGCCGGCTTGTTCGAGGGCGGCCTCTACCGCCCGTTCTTAGACGCGGTGGACCGCGTCGAGGTGCACGGCAACCACGGCCCGCGCTACCTGCTGGGCGGCTGGCTGCTGCAGCGCCTGAAACTGCCTCCGTCCCGCGTCGAGTTGGCCCGCGACGAACACGTCTCCGTCGTCATCCACGCAGTGTCCGACGGCCGGAAGGGAACCTTCACCGTGGCCCGGCGCGGCGCCGAACGGGAGATCCAGTCCTGCGTCGACATCGAAGACGGGCCACAGGTGGAGCAGACGGTCAGAATGCGGGAGCAGTGGCCGTCACTGGCCCTCGCCTCGGCACTGACAAGAGTGGGTCACGACGAGATGTACGAGGAGGCCCTGGCCGGCGCCCGGGAGCTGCGACTGGCCGAGGGAGGCGAGTGAACGGGGAGATCATCACCGTCGACGACGTGCCCGGGGAGTTCTCCGAGCGGGTGGTCGAGGCGTTCCTGAACCGGCCGGGCGACGGGTTCTCCCTCGTGCTCTCGGGCGGCGGCACGGCCCGACGGTGTTACGAGCGCCTGGCCGACGACGGGGCCGATCAGATCGACTGGTGGCAGGTCGACGTGTTCTGGGGCGACGAGAGGTGCGTGCCGCCCGGCGACCCCGACTCCAACGAGCGCCTCGGACGGGAAGCCCTGCTGGAGCGGGTGGGAGCGGCGAACGCCGTGTATCCCATGCGCTGCGACGACGGTCCCGACGCCTACCAGCAACGGGTGGCCCAGGCCGGGCGCCTCGACCTCGTCCACCTCGGACTGGGCCCCGACGGCCACACCGCGTCGCTGTTTCCGGGCTCCACCGGCCTCGACGCCGATCCCGGCCGGCTGGTCGTCCTCAACGAGGACCCGACGGGGCGGAACGTCCACAAGCGCATGACGCTCACCTTCTCCGGCATCGCCCGGGCCCGGCTGGTGGTGGTCACCGTGGAGGGCGAGGAGAAGCGGGAGGCGTTCGCCGCCGTCCGGCGAGGCGACCCGGACCTGCCCGCCGGCCGCATCAAGGCCGACCACCTCGTCTGGCTGGTGGATCCTGCGGCCATGGGCTGAGACCGTTCGGCCCGCCGTCTACTGCGACGGCTGCTGCTGGTGCTGGTGCTTCCGCCACCCGTAGGCGGTCCGGCCCTGCGGCTTGTACACCGAGAGCGTGAGCGCGACCAGGAGCAGCACCAAGGCCCCGGCGGAATGGAGAACAGGTGAGGAGTTGCGCACCAGGGCGAGATCGCTCGTCGCGTCGACCGCCACCCGGGCCAGGGCCCGCAGGGTGTCCGTGTAGACCAGCAGCACAATGCTGGCTACGACCGTGATCAGCAGCTTCACCACGACCCAGTAGTGCCGCAGGACTCCCCACGACGTCGCGAGGGACTGGATGAGCCCGGTCAGCAGCGAGGCCAAGCTCATCGGCACGAGCACGTACCAGCCCATGAGGT